>NZ_JBEXHZ010000061.1:0-26513 GCF_040608315.1 Streptomyces sp. NPDC005195 | reverse complement strand
GTGTCCTGCGCACCCTGGCACCGCAGAACTAGGCCGCGAGCGGGCACCCGCACCCCGTCACACACCGCAACTATCACGTTGCCGAGAAGACCTCACTGTACGGAAGGCTGCCCACGCGGCACACAGAGAGACCCTCGCGGCAAAAGGTGCTGCTCTCGAAGCGCGAGGCATGATGCGGGGCGCAAAAGAACGGACCAAGCGATCCACCAAGGGGTGACGCGGTTGTGTCCTCGTGGTGAACAGGCGGCGCCTCGGACAGCGGCTCCGATTTAGCCGATGGACGCCCCCTAATAGGACTCCGTTAGGTCTTTCTTGATCTTGTTGTCGTGTGGGTTCGGGTGGGGAGGGGTTGCTGGCAGCTGGTGCAGATCCCGGTCCAGCACCTCAGGGTGTCTTGGAGAGCGTCGAGGATCTGATAGAGGGTGAGGCTGGTTGCGGTGCTTTTGGGGTCAGGCGCTGTTCGGTGAGGAAGGCGTGGGCGGCGGTCACGAGGGTGACGTGGTGGTGCCAGCCGGGCCAGGAACGGCCTTCGAAGTGGTCCAGGCCCAGGCCGTGTTTGAGCTCTCGGTAGTCGTGCTCGATGCGCCGGCGGACCTTGGCCAGGCGGACCAGCTCGACGATCGGGGTGTCGGGCGGGAGGTTGGACAGCCAGTATTCGCTGGGAGCTTCGGCGCCGACGGGCCATTCGGCCAGGAGCCAGCAGTCGGGCAGGACCCCGTCCCACCAGCCCTGCTCGGCCGAGGCCGCTGCTTTGATCGGTCGTTCGACGGCTTTGCCGGCCGGACGCACGCGCACAGTCGCGAAACGGGAACGCAACTCGCCTTTCGAGCCCTGCCGCCATGTGAGCGGGGTGAAGGCTTCCGGTCCGAGGTCTGTGGCAAGGACTGCCACTGACGGTGCCCTCTGGCGGTAACGCGGCTGGGGCCAACAGCCCACATCTCCTTTGCGGTCCGGAGCCATGGGCTGTGCGTCGAAGGGGTGGGCGCTCACGTCCGACCGGATGGACAGGACATAGGTGAGTCCTCGCGCCGTCAGGCCGGCCCGCAGGTGTGCGTTGGTGCCGTAGGCGGCGTCGGCCACCACCGCCGGCGGTGTCATCCCCCAGTCCGCGAGGCTGTCGAGCATGTCGAGTGCCAGCCGCCATTTCTCCCGGTGTGTGACCTCAGCCGGAATCAGGGTCCTGGTGCGGCGGTGGCTGTCGGTGGCCCACTCCTCGGGCAGGAACAGCCTCCACTGCAGGGGGCACGAGGCAGTGTCACTGGCAGCGTGGACACTGACGGCGACCTGGCAGTTCGCCCGTTTGCCCAGGGCGCCGCAGTACTGCGGCGCGACACCGGCCGACATCCGGCCGTCCTTCGGCATCGACACATCGTCGATCACCCAGGCCACCGGATCGACCAGCGGCAGCAGACGTTCATTGATCCGCCGTTGCACGGGCACCGGATCCCAGGTCGACTGGTTCACGAACTGCTGCAGGTTCTGCTCATTGCCGTCCGGCAGTCGCGCAGCCATCGCCTGGATCGACTTGCGGCGCCCGTCCAGCATGAGTCCCCGCAGATAGCAGTCGCCCTTGGTCCGCTGGTCCTTCCGCGGCACCGAAGCAAACACATCGGCCACGAACAACGCCAACGTCGCCCGAACACGCCTCACTTCATGTAAGTCCACCACCCCAACATGCTCTTGATCAGCGCAAACCGATAGACCTAACGGAGTCCTACTAAGGGCTGTCCCGTAAATGATCTTCAAGGTGTCTCGGGCACGGTTGGCCGTTGCACGGCCTGCTGGTCTATCCGGCGAGGGCGAGGTTGTGCATCCGGGCGATGCCGAGAATGGCGTGGTGGACGCGGTCGCCCTTGAGGCGGCAGTCGCGGAGGATCTTCCAGGTCTTCATGCGGGCGAAGACGTGCTCGACCCGGGCCCGGACCTGCTTGTGGGACTTGTTGTGTTCCTCCTTCCAGTCCGGCAGTTCAGTCTGGCCGCGCTGCCGGCGGTGCGGGATGACGAGTCCGGTGCCCGGGTATCCGCCGTCGGCGATCGTGATGGTGTTGCCGACGGCGGCCTTGGCACCCGACCCTCTCACGCCTTGCAGTCGTTGCGGTTCCCGGCCAGCGGCCGGCCGACCACGACGACCAGGCGGGTGTTGTCCTGTGTCATCGAACTTTGAGTGCGTGCCACCGAACCTTGAGCGGTAGTGCTGAGTGGCACTGACCATCGCTCAGGACAGCACGCGATAGGTCACATGCGTGACCGAGTCCGTTGCTCGCGACTCCACCTGTTCAAGATTCAGTGATGGCACGCCGTCGAACAGCCGCGTGCCGGCGCCGAGCGTGAACGGCACGATGTGTAGCCGCAGCTCGTCGATCAAGCCTGCGGCGAGGTACTGGTTGATGGTGGTCGCACCCCCGTGGATCGACACGTGGCGGCTTCCTGCCGCCTCGCGAGCCTGCCGCAGCGCCGATTCAATGCCGTCAGTGACGAAGCGGAAAGTGGTGCCGCCGTCCATCGGTTGTGGGTCGCGCGGGTGGTGGGTTAGCACGAAGACCGGTGCGTGATAGGGCGGATTGTCGCCCCACCATCCCTTCCACTGTCGATCCCATGCTCCGCGTACGGGGCCGAACATGTTGCGCCCAATGATGAAGGCGCCGACCATCGTCAGCCGATCGAGCTCAGCCTGCCGCTGCTCCGGGGTTTCGAACATCCAGGCGTGCAGTCTGTCGCCCCAGCCATCGCCGGCGTCGTCGCCGAACGGGCGCTGCTCGGCCTGGTTGAGTCCGGCCGAGTACCCGTCGACGGAGATCGAGAGGTCGCAGGTCACCTTGCCCAAATATTCGGTCACTGTGCCGTCCTCCTGGTGGCGACCTTCCGTCGCCTACGCGATGAGTCGTCTGATCCGTTCATTACTGGGGTGGACCGTTCCAGGCCCGCAAACTCATCGCCCGGCCGTACCGCCTTCCCGGCGCCACGCGGCTGCCTTGCGATCTTTGACGCCGTCCTCAAACTTCGACGACACGAAATCGCGTCCGTCAAGGTTCGATGGCACGCGATCAAGGTTCGGTGGCACTGGACAGGTGTCGGCGTCGATGACGACCTGGTGGTTGGTGGAGTACCGATAGTTCTTCGACCGCTCGGCGATGGTGTGGTCCCGGGTGGGGACCAGGGTGCCGTCCATGATGAGCACGGTGTCCTTGGCGAACCGCTTGCGAGGCTGGAGCGCGAGCATCGGCCCGAGATGGTCGATGATCCGGTCCGCCGCCGACTTCGACACCCCGAACAGCGGAGCGAGCTGCCGCATGGTCAGGTTCGTGCGCCAGTAGGCCGCAACCAGCAGGGCCCGGTCCTCCAGCGGAAGACTCCACGGTCGGCCCCTGCGGACCGCGTCCGCCCCTTCGCACCGCAGCACCGTCACCAGCTTCCCGAACTGCCGCGGGCTGAGCCCGGTGAACGGGGTTATCCAGGACGGCTCCGACGCCGTGATCACACCAGCCACACCAAGATCATCACATCAGGGTCAGACGGAGGTCCCCAGCCCAGCTCTCGCAGCGGACGCGACCTCGGGGGAATGAGAGCTCCAGGGCAACGCGTCCGGTGTTCGGTTCGTGCTCTTCCCGCACCGCCAGAATGCTTTCCCCGATGTGATCTGCGAACGGTGTCTCGTTGCCGATCGCTCCCACAGTGACGCGTCCCGAGTCGCCCATGTCGTAGCCGGTGTGGGGCTCCGACTCCTCGACGATCAGACACCCGTCCGATCCAGTCGTGACGTGAAAGGTTGCACCCCGGTCATCGATCAGCCACACGTCCAGCGGCCCCGCGAGATCACCGCCGCCACACACGTGCCGCGAAGCGACGACCTCCACGAGCCGGCGCCCAACGAGACTCTCGGCAGCCGCCCCACCGCCGTGAAGCGGGCACCCGTTCGGCTTCTCAGACTCCATCGGCCGACAGTACCGCCAGCCGACCTACCAGCTCACAGCCATATACGGGACAGCCCTTAGCCACGGGCCCGGAGTTGCGCGGAGCGTCGCGCTCAGAAAAAAAGGGGGGCGGCTTCGTACCTCTGCCACCGACCCTAGAGCGCGAGCTTCGAGATGTGATTCAGCGAGGCGGCCGGGGAAAGCGGCTCCGCAGGGACCCGATCGCCCTGTGTACCTAGTGCCTCGCGACCTACGCGACGATGGGCTTCGCTTCGAAACGGAGACCAGTTCCGTTTCCGCCGCGTCGTTCGGCGATCAGGGATCCGAGTCGCCTCGTCCTGGTCACGTAGGCCTCACAGCACCCGGCGACTCGGACTACCCAAGCACGAGCGGAGCCGCGCCTCAGTTGTTTCATAAACCGTAGGCGTTTGCGGCGGAATATTTACGGGGACCCGGAGTTCAAGGGCCCAAGTTCCCCCATCGGAGGAAAAAATGATCGTCCTCGGAGTTATTCTGCTCATCGTGGGGCTTCTGGCAGGCATCGGAATCCTCTGGACCATCGGGGTCATCCTGGTGATCATCGGAGTGGTGCTGTGGATTCTGGGTGCCGTCGGGCACGCGGTGGGCGGTCGACGGCACTATTGGTGACTTCCTGGAAAGATCTGAGAGGCGCCGTGCCGCTTTTCCGGTCGCGTCTACGACCTCGTCGCGGCGCCCCGTCCCCTGCGCTGGGCTTTACTGCATCGACGCCTTCTTCCTCGGAGGTGATCAGCTGACGCCCGGGGCTCAACTCTTGTCCAAGGGCTCATAGCTCAGGGGTAGGCCCTGGCTCACCGGGCGTCAGCTGATCACCGATCCACCAGCATCGCCTCCCACTAGGAGACGTGGAACTTCCGGCCGATCAGCCTGGCCACCCCGGGCGGCGGTCGATACCTGGTCCTCCACCATGCGCGGCCGGCGCTTCATCGAGGTACGCGGCCAGTTTCTCCAGGCAGCGCGGGGACAGCCGGCATCGCGATCCGCCCGGGACACGAGAGGCCAGAGTCTGCACGCCACCGTTCCCCATAGTTGGTGCCACCAGTAAGCCGACGCCAGGCTCACCCGCAGACGCCGTGCCACGTCCGGCTTGATGTTCTGCTCGAACAGGCCGGCCGCCTGTATCCGAATCGCCTCCCGGCGCCGACGTCCCGCAGGGGTCAGCCCACCCCCATCCGCATACCTCATACACCACGAAATGCGGACCACGTGTCTGAACATTAGGAACTTCGAGAAAGATCACCCTAAGGGGCCGAAGTCAGTATCTTCGCGGCAGCAAAGTCCCGAGTGGCCCCAGGTCAAGATTGAGATCCTCCGGTCGCAACCCGTGTTGTTCGCACAGTTCGGTCATCCGCTGATCGAGCAGCATCAGGGTGGTTCCGATCTCATCAACCTGAGTGTCACTGAGGTCGCCTTGCTCGACACGGCGGATCGCCTGTCGTTCCATCAACTGCCTGAGAAGTTCAACCACTGTGAGTACGAGGGAGACCAGGTCACGTCCCATCTTGTCCGAGTCAAGGTCGAGGCGCGATTCGGTCACAGTGGGCCTCCGTCACCCCAGGGCGCCGGAACGCGTTCGTTGACCGATGACAACAGGGCGTGAAGCGACAACCGAACCAGCGGGACGTCAGCGATGGCGATGACAAGATCGCCACTGATGACCACTCCGGTGGCCAGTACGCGGTCCAGCAGGTCGACAAGAGGCACTCCGATGGGGCCGCTCAGTGGTCCGGGGCTGTCCCAAGGCACCATCTCGTGTGTCATGGTCTTACACCTCGCCGACGAAGGAATAGGGCACCCACGGCCCTGACAGCTCGATCTGCAGGCCGGTCCGTTCACGCAACGACAGTGTCAGCCCGGCAAGTTCCTCGGCACGATGATCAGCTACCAGATAGGTCGCGTTGAGGATCTGGGTCCGAGGGTCTCCCGAGAGCTGAGCCCCATGCGGGCGCAACCTACGGGAGGCGGCGGCGAGAAGACCCACTTCGGAATCCACTGACTCGGCGCCCTGCAGCGCTTCCTGCAGCTTCCGTTCGCGACGCTCCTGTACTCCCCGTTTGCGGTCCAGGTAGGCGAGGCCGGCTCCTGGTGCCGGGCGGTGCCGGCCGCTCGGCGCGGCGCTGTGGATCGATTCGTCCGGCGGGCTCGATGGCGCGTACACTTTTACGCCCCATTCGGCATGGTGCGCGATGCGCTCGAGCGCGGCGTGGAAGCGGTCTGCCTCCTTGGTGAGCGCGTCCCGCGCCCTCTGCTCACCGTGGTACACCGTGGCCATCGGCACAGGAACGGTAGGGCAGCAGGCCGCGGCCGCGGTGACGACATTGTGGTGGGCCCGTGCGTAACGTTCCACTTCCCGCTGGTCGGACAGGCGAGCCTGCCAGGCCTCGTCGGTGAAGTCGCCGGCTCGGACGGTCTGGACGATCGCCGTCAGTCTCTCCAGCGGCAGTATGCTCACGGGCGCCTGGTCGGTGACACCTGGCAGCCCGAGGAAGGCTGAAGGATCCGGTTTCCAGCACACAGCGAACACGTAGGTGGCGTTGGCGTCCGAACGCTCAGACCCGCGCTCCGTCATATTCCTCGGTTCTCCTTGGTCCTCGCTGGTTGGGGTGGAAGGGTCGGTGCGGGATCACTACTCGGGCAGTTCATCCGTCGTCTTGGTTTCGAGCTCCTTCAGACGCTCCCGCAACGCACGGTTCTCGTCCCGCAGAGCGCTGCGCGAAGCGCGTGAGCTGAGTGCCGGGTCGTTCTCCCACCAGTCGATCCCGGCTTTCTTCGCGGTATCCACGGAGGCCACGAACAGGCGGATTCTGATGGTGAGGAGTTCGATGTCGAGGAGGTCGACCTTGATGTCCCCGGCGATCACGATCCCCTTGTCGAGGACGCGTTCGAGAATGTCCGCCAGATTGGTGGTCTGAGGGCCGGAGACGGGAGGGGAACTCTGCCTGAAGTCGACGTCAGTCACGGCGCCGCCTCTGCCGTGGTTTCCTGGACGCGCCCTCGTCCTCCTCGGCGTCCTCCGCTTGGTCCTCGTCCTCGTCCTCGTCCTCGTATCCGTCTTCGGCCTCCTCGTCCTCCGCTCCCTCCTCCTCCTCGTTCTCGGGCTCGTCCTCGTCCTCGTAGGCGCCTTCGGCTTCGTCCTCGTACGCGGAGTCGGCGCCTTCCTCGGCACCTTCTTCTTCGTCACCCTCGGGTTCCTCGTTCTCGGACTCCTCCTGCTCGGCCTCTTCCTCCTCGACGGCGTCCTCGTGCGACACGACGACTTCGCCGTCACGGATTTCGCCGCGCCAGCCTTCGGGCTCCTCGTTGGTGAGCGTGACGTATCGCTGGAAGTTCTTGAAGTCCAGTCGCATACGGCGCCCTTGGGCCCGCCACAGGTTGCCGGTCTTCTCGAAGAACCCTGATGGGTAGTACTCCACGACCAGCACGATGCGTGTCAGGGTGGGGGCCAGTTCATGGAAGCTGACCGCGCCACGAGTGGTGCCCTTGGCTCCCTCGGAGGTCCAGACGATGCGGTCGTCGGGAATCTGTTCCTGAACAGTCGCCTTGAAACTGCGCGAGGAGGGGCCGACCTTGACCTTCCAGTCGCTCCCGACCTCATCACTCTTCGAGACGTCGCGAACACCCTTCGCGAAGCTGCTGAAGTGATCGTACTGAGTCCAGTAGTCGTAGGCGTCACGCAGGGGCACTCCCACATCGAGGACCTCGATGATGTTCATGACCTTGCCCCCGCTTGACTTACGTTTCCCCTTTCCCCCGCCGAAGGCTTCCTTCACCTTCCCCACGACGTTATCCTTGACGCCCTTGGCCTTTTCCGAGACGAATGCCTTCAGCGGAGAGTCGCCTTGCAGAATGCGAGATCCGATGGCGGGAAGCGAGCCGGACTCGGCTGACTCGGAAAGCTGACCGGTGACGTCCGTCAGTTTTTCGCCGGCCTTCTCAGCAAGGTGTTCCACCTGTGCGGAGAGGAACTTGGTCAGCTCTCCGCGGAGCTGGTCCACACCCGAAGGTTCCTCTGCGGGTTGATCTTTCTCCGTCTTGGCCATGACTGCCTACCTCCGACGATCGGCGCGCTTGGATGCTGCTCGCTTCGATGGCGTCGTCTTCCTGGCTGCGGTCTTCTTGGCGGGCGCGGACTTCTTCGCCGCCGTCTTCTTGGCCGGAGCGGACTTCTTGGCCGGCGCGGACTTCTTCGCCGCCGTCTTCTTGGCCGGAGCGGACTTCTTGGCCGGCGCGGACTTCTTCGCCGCCGTCTTCTTCACCGGAGCGGACTTCTTCGGCGCAGGCTTGGCCGATCGGCTCCTCTCCGCGCGGGCGGGAGCGGCCTTCTTGGGAGTCGCTGGTGCGGAGGTCCTGCGGGATCGCCGCGGGCTGGGGCGCCGCCGCTGAGGTCGCGCCTCTTCAGGTTCTTCTTCCGGCTCCTCTTCCTCTTCCTCTTCCTCTTCTCCCTCTTCTTCGTACTCGGCCTCCGGCTGTTCTTCCTCCTCCCCTTCGTCCTCTTCCTCGCCGTCTTCGTACTCGGCCTCCGGCTCGTCCTCTTCCTCGTACTCCGCGTCTTCCTCTTCCGGCTCGTACTCCTCCTCGTCCTCCTCGTCCTCACCCGCGATCTCGCCGAGCCGGGCCGTGCGGTCGCTGATGGCGCCCGCGAGCGTGCTCATCCCCCGGTCGGCGGCAGCAGCCACAGCCTTGCGTCCCGCTTCGAGCACTTCTCCGCGCAGTTGCTCCTGCAGTTCGGCGAACTGGGGGATCTCCCCCAGCCTCCGCATCCCCTCGGCTGCGAGCTGGCGAGGTTCGAGCCCGAATCGTCGGCCCGCCAGATAGGTCGCAATGGACAGAGCAAGGCGGCCCTTCTTCGTTCGCCCCAACACATAGCCGCCCACTACAGCAGCCGCGAGCGTCACTTTTTCCTTCTCATCCATGAGCGTGTCCCCTTCGATCATGCGGTGCGGGAGCGACCCGTGTGGCATATAGCCGATCGAGCAGTCGTTCCTCTTCTCGTTCGAACTCCTCCAAGCTGATGTCGCCGTCTTCGAACTCCCGATTCAGCAGGGCCAACTGAGCACGGAGCACCCCGGGGTCGTGCAACTCACGCTCGGCCGCGTCGTTGAGCTTTTCTGCCACCCAGACGACGCCGCGGACCGGGGCGATGGGGAGAGTGAGAATGCCGGTGATCAGCCCCATGTCAGACTCCGACGGTCCGAGCACGGATGTTTTCAACGGAGACGAAGCTGTAGCAGGGCAGCGGGCCCGCGAGACGCAGCTCAACGCGTTCGCGGCGGGATTCGGCGAGATTCTCCGCCGCGCTGATGAAGTCGTCGCTGTCAGCGCGACCGACGAGGAACGACACGTTGAGAACGCACCCTTGGACGTCCGGCCCCGGGGCCATGGCGCGTGCCCTGGGCGTGAGTTCGCGCAGTACTCGCCGACCAGCTTCGGCAGCTCTGCTCTCCAGTGCGGTCGCGACGGCTTCGCCCAGTCGGACGTTGGCTTCGTATCCTGGTCTTCGACGCGCCTCGTCCCGCAGTCGCCGGACGTTCTTGTCCTCCGCGATGAGGCTACCCAGCGCGTTCTGTGCCGGGAGTGCCTTGACGTTGACCTCCACGCCGTCGGCGAGATGTTCCAGTACGACCATGTGGTCCGCCTCTTGAGCTGCCAGCTGACCGCGCACCGTCTCCTCGTCTGGCGCCACCATCCCAAATCGCATCGGCAGGACCGGACCTTGGCCCGAAAGGCGCAGCAGAAGCTCCTGGTGAGCCAGAAGATCGCGTCGCCTGGCGCGAAGGTTCGGAGGGGCGTCACTGACCACGGCAGCGATCCCGCCTTGCCGGATCACGCGCAGGTGGGCGGCAGGACTTCCCACACCGCTCGCGTCCGTCGGCAGCACTCTTCCGGCCCGGGTGATCGCGTACACGTACACGCCATCGCCTGTCATGGCTCAGGCCCCCACCGGTCGTCGACTTGAACCGCCGCGGGCAGGAGCACGCCGCTTTCTCGGCCGCTCCTGCTGCTCTTCCTCGTCCTCGTCGTTCTCGTCGGAGTCGTCACCGCGGCCTCCGACTGCCTTGCGTACGGTGTCACCCACGCTCTCGGCGGCCTTGCGGACCTTGCGTTTGCCGATGGACTTGGCGGCGCTGCCGCTGAGCAGCTCGGGGACGGTGGTGCTGCCGGAGTCCCGTTCCAGGTCGAGCCGGTTGCAGGCTTCAGCGAACCGCAGATAGGTGTCTACACTCGCGATGACGATGCGCGCGTCGATCTTGAGGATCTCGATACCGACCAGGGAGACCCGGACGAAGACGTCGATCACCATGCCCCGGTCGAGAATGAGTTCCAGCACGTCGTACAACGTGCCAGCGCGCGGTGGGCACGCCACTACCTCGTCGGAGTAGGTGGTCGCAGGCATGGGGTGTCCTTCCGGTTGTCGGCAGACCTGGGTCACTCATCGGCGGATCCACGCCGATATCGACGGACCCTGCTGTACTCCAAGAGTTCGCCGTCCTGGTCGAGCTGCACCTCGTACGAGGCGAGAAGGCTCGTCGTGTCCGGAATCCGGGGCAGCTCAAGGACGTCCACGACGACACACCAGCCGTCATCGACACGCTTCACTGCCGACACACCCTCCGTGGGATGGCCGATCAGCCCTTCCAGGCTCTGGCAGGCAGCCTTCGCTGCTTGGCCTGCACCCCTCACAGGGGGTGGGCGGCGAGCGGCTGTCGTCGAGGCTTTCCCGGCGCGCGGCCGACGTTCTTCTGCCATGTGTACAAGTCTGGCCAAAATCGGGCATCGTGCACGTTGAGCAGAGCAGACGATGATCTCGAGGGTGAGACACGGGATCAGTGAGGCGTTGCTCGACCGGCCCCCGCCAAGCTCCACTCGTTCGAGAAAGGCCGCGGGACCTTTTCCAGAGCTCTGGTGCGCAGAGCCGCCGGATGGCAGAGGCGCGGCCGCTATCGCGATTCGACGGCTGGCAAAGTCGCTATAGGGCACGGCCCCCGCTCGGTCCGTTGCGGACGTTCGGCTACACGGATGTGTGGTGGGCGTCGATCACCACGATGTCGACGGCTGTCACCGCCATGCCCAGGGTCTGGCCGGAGGTGTCCACCACGGAGCGGCGCACCAGTCCGGCCGTCTCAGGCAATGGTCGATCCAGACCAACGGTCACAGTCATGCTCACGTGCACGCCGGTGGACAGATCGGCGCGAGCCAGGCGGCAGCTGGCGGTGGTGACGCCGGGAACCTCGTCCGCTGCGCGCCTCAATGCGGCGGACGCGGCGCGCTCGGTGATTTGCAGCGTGCACGTGGGGTCGTTAAGGGGCAGCAGCGGCCCCAGCCGCGTCTCGTGACGGACGCTGGACGTCACGAGATCGATGAGGCGCTGCGTGTTGGGCGGTTCCCGATCCCGCAGGGCCCTCGTCGCGCTGTCCATTGCCGGGTCGGCGACGGTTTCGCACCCGTGGGGGCCGCCGGCCAGGCTGGTGCCGCATCCCTGTTGGTACTTGCGTGTCTCGTCGCGGGACGAACTGTCGGACGTCTTGCGGAAGCCGTTGGGGGGTGGAGGCTGAGTGCGGTGGTCGTCTAGCGCCACGAGGCCATCATCTCCTTCAGGGACCGCCGAGCCCGATACAGCCTTCCGCGGACCGTCTGTTCGCTGGTTCCGGTCACTTGTGCGATCTGTTCGTAGGACAGTCCTTGCAGTTCCCGCAGGATCCAGCAGACCCTCTGACGGGGTTCGAGGTCGCCGAGTGCCTCTGCCAGAGCGTTGGCAAGGGCGTCCTCCTCAGCCGCCTGGGCGGGCGAACAGTCCGCGCGGGCAGTGGGTTCGGCCACTGCATTCAACGATACCGGCACGGGTCGACGGCGCAGCGAATTCAGACAGCGGTTGACGGTGATGCGGTATATCCAGGTGCTGAATGCACAGGCGTGGCGGAATTCAGGGAGGCGCCTCCAAGCACTGATGAATGCGTCCTGGACCGCGTCCTCGGCGTCCTGGAGATTGCCCAGCGTATGGAGGGCCAGCGCGAGCAGCGGACGGCTGTGGCGCCGCATCAGGATGCTGAAGGCTTCCTCGTCGCCCTCACCAGCGCGTGTCGCCAGCAACTCGTCCGGCGCGGTGAGCAGTCCGCCGGTCGCTCCGGAGGCAGGAGTTTGGAGAGTGGGGACGCCACGGGCAGCTCGGCGCGGGGAAGGGCTGGTGCTGTGTGGCACGCCGATACCTCCTCCCTGCTCTGCTACGTGTGCCCGGCCTGGGAGAGGCGATGCTGCTTCAAGGTGATATGTGAGGATTTGCTACTCACGTGTGTCCAACCTTGTGACGGACACCCGTGCCGGGTGCCCGCATCGACTGAGCGAGGTGACTGTCATGTCAGACAGCCCCGACCGACCCTCCTCCGGAACTGCGACCATGCTGAAGGGGCCGACCGGCGCCGGCACCTCACCCGAAACTCGGGGCCAGACCACCATCGCCGACGGCGTCGTGGCCAAGATCGCGGGGATGGCCGCCCGTGAGGTGCCCGGTATCCACAGCCTCGGAGCGGGAATGACCCGTGCCCTCGGAGCCGTCCGTGAGCGCGTCCCCGGTGGAGGGAGCGGTGGTGTCAGCCGCGGGGTGAAGGTCGAGGTGGGTGAGCGCCAGGCAGCCGTGGACATCGATGTCGTCGTCGACTACGGCTTCCCCATCGTCGAGGTCGCAGCGGAGGTACGCGTCAACGTCATCGGCGCAGTGGAACGCATGACGGGCCTTGAGGTGGTGGAGGTGAACCTCGTCGTCGACGACGTGAACCTGCCCGACGAAGACGACGCAGAGCCGAGCGAGGGCCGTGTCCAATGACCTCCGGCAGCGGGGCGGTCTCGCCAAAGGCGGCCGAACACCCTCAAAGGACAGGTGAGCAAGCGATGAATACAGCAACTGTGGGGCTGGCAGCCGGAATGGCACTGGGATTCGCAGGATATTTCGGCGGCTTTTGGGCCTTCCTTCTCGTGGCGGTCCTGGGCGCGGCGGGCCTGGTCCTCGGTCTCGTCCTACAGGGCGACGCCGATATATTCACCCGGCGGCAACGGTGAGCACCGCCCCCCATACCGACGAACTTTCCGAGCACCAGGGCGCCGGGGATGCGAACATGCCACCCGGCCCCACGCCGCCTGCGAAACGGGGCGCGACGGTGATACCTGACCGCGTCGTAGCCCTCATCGCCGCAAGAGCGGCCGGCACGGCCCTCCACCAGATCACCGGTCCACGACACTCCCTCGCAGAGCTCGCCGCCCCCAGTGCCCGTGCGACTACGCACGACGGGACGGCGCGGCTGACGCTGTCCGTGGATCTCCCCTACCCCACAGACATCACCGGCACCTGTCGGCAGCTGCAACGCGAAATCAGCGAACAGGTGGCTCACCTGACGGGGCTGGACATCAGCGAGGTGATGCTGACGGTACGGCGCCTGGTGCTCTCGGACCGGTCAGCCCGTGTCCTCTGATCCACCAGCCCACCTGCTCGTACTCGGCACTGGCCTTGAACCTCAAACCCGCAAACCACCACCTACTGACGGCGGAGGGCGGACACCATGACAGTCTCACAGCGGACCGCCTCGACTGAGCAGACAGCAGGAATGGGGCGGCCCGGCAACCGTGGCCGCTCAACGCAACCTCTGGCGCGCGACGGTCAGGGGGCGAGATCACCCCGCCTGTGGTCCGCCCGCCGCATCCCGAGCGCCTTGGTCGCGCTCGTTGCGTTCTGCGCCATCGGAGCGCTGCTCTACGACGTGATCGCGGTGCGCGCCGGACACCCGGCCGGAACTTGGCGCACCCGCATCACCGACGAGATGACCACCCGCCCAGTGGACGACCCCTGGCTGCTGGCCACGGGTGCCGTCGCTGTCGTCCTCGGCCTGTGGCTGCTCATCCTCGCCCTTACGCCCGGCCTGCGCAGGCTCCTGCCCTTGCGGGCACCTGAGGGTTCCACAGAGACAGGAGCCTGGCTGGATCGCAAGGGCGCGGCCATGGTGCTGCGCGATGCCGCGATGCGGGTCCCCGGCATCAGCAGTGCCCGGGTTCGGGTCCGACGCCGCCGTGTCGTCACCCGCGCCGAGGTTGGATTCCGGGACATCGCGACCGTCCGCGACGACCTCTCCCGAGCCCTGCTGCAGCAGTGTCGCCAGCTCGCCCTGGCGCACACCCCACGACTGGCGATCCGACTGCGCCACCACACACGCTGACACTGTCCCCTGGAGCGAACGATGAACGGTCGATCCACACTCAACCGTCTCCTTCTGGCGTTGTGCGGCCTGGTGTTGCTGGGAGGGGGCCTGCTGATCCTCGCTGCCGGGTTCGACCTCTACCACCACCTTCGTGTCGTTCCGCCTGACGGGTGGCCCGTGGCCGCGCCCCGCGACGTCCTCCTCAGCAATGCCGACCGCGTGCGCTGGAGCGACCAGGGCTGGTGGTGGTGGGCCGCCGCCATCGCCGTTCTGGTTCTGGCAGCAGCACTGGCCCTTACCTGGCTGCTCACGCAGCTGCGCCACCGGCCCGGCGCGGTGCACCTCGGTGGGACACCTCCGGCCGAAAGCGTCGAACTACGGGGGCGCGCCCTCGGTGACGTCGTGGCCTCGGAAGCCCGTAAGCTGCCCGACGTCGAGCAGGCCAGCGCCCACCTCACCGGACGGGCGGCGGGGCCCCAGCTCCACGTGGACCTCACGCTGACGGATCATGGTCTTCCCGCGCCCGTCCTCCAGTCACTGTGCGTTGGTCCCGTGGCGCATGCCCGCGAGTCGACCGGGCTGACCCACCTCCCTGCCCGCGCACACCTGCACGTGGCCAGGCACAAGGCTCGCCGCGCCGAATAGAGCGGCGCTGCCGGATGCGATCCCCGTTGCGGGCTACCTACTGGCTGGTTGGGCGCCTGCCCCCACGTCCCCGAGCCGAGTGTCTGAGGACGGACCAACCGCGGTAGGGATCGCGCGTGCAGACCTTTCTCCCGTATCCCGACTTCATGCAGTCCGCCGCGGTGCTGGACCAGGCACATCTGGGCAAACAGAGAGTCGAGGCCCTCCAGGTGCTGCGCGGCCTGACCGTGCCCGACTACGGATGGCGGCACCATCCCGCGGTACGCATGTGGACCGGCTACGAGGAGGCCCTGGTCCGCTACGGCCTGGACGTGTGCGCCATGTGGACGGCGGAAGCGCGCGCCGACACGTGTGCCTCCACCCTCACCGCCGACTTCGCCCGGTACCGTCCCGGTGCCACCGTACGGGTCCAGGAACAGCTCGCCGCCGACGACGAGCTTCCGCCCTGGCTGGGAGACCCCGCGTTCCACCGCAGCCACCAGTCGGCACTGGTGCGCAAGGCACCGGTGATCTACATCCCGTTCTTCCCGGACGTTCCCGACGATCTGCCGTACGTCTGGCCGACGTCCGACCGAGCCACTTCGTAGGACCTGGCCCAACACACAGGCGTGGGATGCCACATCCCGGGTGGCCCGAAGCCGTCTGCCCATGACCGATGTCGGGCCGCTGGGCCTCAGCCCCACCTAACCGGTAGTGCGAACCGGCGGCCGGCACCGAAATCACTCCTTGTTCACGGTCCGCGCCTCGCCGAGGACCTCTACGTACACGCGCGATTCCCCGCAGCGGAGACAAAGTCGTACAAGGCAGATGAAGGCGTAACCTGAGGTAAGCCAAGGTGAAAGAGGGAATCCTTTCCGAGCAAGACAGGGCGTGAGTACTGTGGCTGCGAATCAGAAAGCCCAGGCCAAGGGCGAGCGGGCCAAGGGCAAGGTCAAGAAGGTCGTCGGCGACGCGGTGGGCAATGAGTCCCTGGCGGCCAAGGGGCGCACCCAAGAGTCCAAGGGCGACTTGCGCGCGGCGAAGGAGAAGGCCAAGGACGCAATACGACCGAAGTAAGTGTGCACACCGCTTCGAGCCCCGGCAGGACCATCACCGACTGCCGGGGTCCATACTGCCTGATAAGCGCCGTGCGTCGACGCACCGAATCTGTGCGGAACAGACCAAGCGTCCTCTGTGATGCGTGCCCCGGGATCAGTCCTCCCCGACTGCCCGTTGACACCCGCTCTGTCGCCCCCACGCTCCAGGCACGCGTGCCGCGATCGGCAGACCCAAGGGCCGACAAGCCACTCGACCATGTCACGGGACCACGCGGTGGAGAGACCGTCCGACGGCGGCCGATCCCTCGCAACCGCCTGTGGGCTGCGGGGGGCGCCGTACGTCATGTGTGAATGCCGCGGAGCGGGGGACTTCGTCGAGTAGGACCGGGACGGCGACGCTTCCCGCGAGTACCCGGCCCGGCCCAGGTCCTCTGGTTCAGCCACGTGCCGGGGGACCGCCCGCATCAAGAGCGGCACGAGTGATTTTCTCACTCTTGGCTGGCGATACGGCTGGTGGCGGCCAGGCGTTCGAGGAGGTCGGCAGGTTCTCGGTAGACCGCGCGCCGACTGTCTCCAGTTCCGCGCCCGAGATCCCGCCGAACAGCGCACCGCTTCAGGGGCTCTCGCTTCTCGTACGGCGGTTCTGTGTGCTTTCGCCGCCGAGATCCGCCACGAAATAATCTTCCGTCCACGTGGTGCAAGGCGCGGCAGCGCTCCATATATATCGTGATCCGCATGGCTCCCCGCCTGTCGGGGCTCTGAACGCCCCACGCTCCCGTTCAGAGTCCCGACCCGTAGCGCGGCTCGTAGCGTCCCTATGCGCCTTTCCCCCTCATCAACTTGCTGCCGGAGAAATCCCCTACGCCACCGCGGTCGGGCTGGCGTCAGCCCTTGTTCCGGCAGCAAGTCCCGGGATGCTTGATCTTCGCGTCCGGCACATCCGTCACGACACCATCCGCGGTCCCCCGTATACGGCCGCCTTCATGAGATAGCCAACTCATTCTCGGCAGCTCAGGAGTTTTCCAACCACCAGTCGGCGCATCATCCGACTCACGGAACTCGCGAATTCCACGTAATACCCTTTGCCGGCCGTGACGGTGAAGAAGAATTCGACATGCACTCCTAAAATGACTAGGAATGGGTGCATGCGATTCCCTTTTTAAATGTATCCGCAAATTCGCTCAAGCCGTTGAACTTGCGCCCATCGTCATCGTAGTGGGCACTGAGGTGGCTCTTCTGCGGTCAGCGCGGTATTGCGCGCCCACCCCCTGCGCTATCGGCTCGGTGGGATGGTGCCAGCGGCGATCGGCGCCGCCGCTGCGCGCTCTCGAAGCTAAGGCCGCTGCTGACAGCTCGCGTCTGGTCATCGACACCCGTACCGATACGGCCATCGTCACGGCGTTCACCGCCGCTGCTTGAGAGCCCCTGCTTCCACCATGTCGTGCTGTGGATGCTCTCCGAGCTCAGGGGTCTCGACCCCTGGCCGCCAGCGTGCATCGCTGCCACCTTGCACACGGCCCTCGGCCGCGCTCGGCGGTTCCGCGCCTCATCCGCTTTTTTCCGTTGTTAGGGCCTACCGAATGCCGTGCATACGTGTGATCCCCTGACTTCTCCTGCCCCCGTGCACCCACGGTCTCCGATGGACGTTTCGACAGCTTCGCGAGCAGCTGAGACCGAGTGGTGTTCTTCGAGCTACTACTCGAGTTCAGCAGGTTGCACGGCTCGGTCCTGCAAAGGTACGCCCACGGGACGCTCTAGCCTTCGGCGGGCCGGGGCCGATGAGCGGTCCGATGCCGTGCGCCAGACAGGTTGAGCCCGGCGGCCGGACGTGCTGCCCGACATTTGTCCGAGGCATCAACACGATGTGCGCGATCTGCACCGTCGGAGTGATATCGATGACTTGCCCGTGCCGCGCGGACGTAATCTGCGTTCTGATCGTGACATTGAGATCGGTGGTGTGCAGCCGGCGATTGTGCCTCTAGCGCGGTAAGGTGCTCGATGAACACCCGGATTCCAAACTGTGCGTCGCTGCACGATCAACTCGTGGACCTGATTACCGCCATGTGCGTGCAATGGAACGCAGTCGACCTGTCAGACCTCATTGGCGCTGGCGGCGAAGTCGGTACACAGCGGCTAACCGGATCGGATTGGTCAGCCCCGTCCTGCAGTACCGCCACAGAGCAAAAACCACGGAATTCATAAACGCGTGCCAGGTCCTCCCGGCGCTGCTCATCTGCTGCGTCAGGGCACCTGGAGAACCATGACGGGCAGCACGTCCTTTCCGACGTTTTTCGTTGCTCATAGGCCTGATGCCCGGTCGCGGGTGTCATTGGGCCTCGGGAGCGGTAGGCGGCATTTGTGCGCTGCTGTCCACGGTGCTCTGCGCATAGGAACGACTTCGCGAGAGGGGGTGAACACGAGCGTGGTAGGCGTCGCCACCGTGAGCCTTTTCCAACCTCAGGTTGAGGCATGGTGAAGGACGTCGATGGCCTTCACCATGTCGGTGATCCGGTTGGTGCTGCAGCGGAGTTTCCGCAGGATGCGCCAGCCCTTCAGGGTGGCCATGGCCTGTTCGCCGAGGCAGCGGATTTTGGCGTGGGTGCTGTTGTGCCGTCGCTTCATCGCTGTGCCGACGGCCACGGAAGGGCACCCGGACCGGTCGGCCGGCACCCTGGTACGCCTTGTCCGCCCAGCACTTCACGTCCGCATCTGCGAGCGCATCGATGATGCCGTGAGTCCGTGCGGCAGTCAGGTCGTGTGGCGGCGGCGCCTATGCGTTCGCCTGCGAACCGTGTGGCCGCGCGAAGTTCCTGTGGCAGTGCTGAGGCGGTCCCAACACACGCGCCCTTGAAGCGCGGGATCAATCAGTTCTGCTCGCGCATCATGCGCCGGAGACTGGTGCGGGCGGCGGCGAGGTCCTCCTCAAGCCCGGTGACTCGCTGCTGGAGCTCAGTGTTTTTCGCGGTGGCCTGTCGTTCCGCCGTGAACAGCCGCAGGTTCTCCTCGGTCAGCTCGTTGATGCGGGCGACCAGGTCGTGGTTGCCGAGCTGTTCGACCTGCTGCCCGAGGTGAACACGCGCTTGCTGCCGCAGCCGATCGTTCTCGGCCCGGAGCCGTTTGCTCTCTTGTCGGGCGAGGAGCAGGTCGGTCTGCTCGCTGACGGTGGAGACGTTCCGTCCGCCTTGCTTGTCCTGGTGGCCCTGCGCGGCCTGGCGAACTCGTACCTGGTCGATGCGTTCGCGCAGGCCGGGGGCATAGACGAGCCAGCTGGAGACGCCGGCCTCGCGGGCGACCATGGCAAAGGTGATGCGCCGGTTGTCGCGGAGCATGTCCTGGACGACCTTAAGGACGCGTCCCCGCTTGTCGGCGCTGTCCCGCTGACGTGCGGCTTTGAGGACCTCAGCAGGTGTCCGGGAAGGCTTCTGCGCCGACTCCTATTACGGTCACGTACACGCCAACAGGCCGCACGCCGCAAACAGGAGCGAGCCGGTCAGGAGCGCGAATTTCATGTCCGGCCCGTGACGAGGCGGCTGATCAGACTGTTGGACACGACAGCGCAGACCGTCTCCCACCGGTGCGCGAGCCGGGTCCCGGGTCGGGGCCGACCCCCGGGACCCGGCTCATAGGCTCGGGCCAGTACGGCGATGGCCGCTGGCCGCGGCCGGCTCCAGCAGGGTGCGTCCTGAGCGCCCTGAACAACTGGGAACACCACCGGGCGCCCGCTTGGTTCAGCGCGCGCACGGAGGACCGCAACCCGACGCGCGACAGGAATGGCCCCCGGAATCCTGGCTCCCGAACCGTTGCTCCCCTCGCGAATGGCGGATCATCCACATGCGCTTCGTCGACCAACTCACCCAGGCCCAAATCGGCGAACGCCTCGGCGTCTCCCAGATGCACGTCTCCCGCCTCCTGGGCCGCACCCTCACCAAAGGCCGCGAGCATGTTCACCACCAACTGAGCTGAGTAGACAACGAAACGAGTTCGGCGGTGTGCCCCACCTACGAGGTAGGGCCCCACCGCCGAACTCATGTCAGACGTCAGTGTTCTGCAATGCCACGTCGTGTTGCTGACGACTGTGCGATCTTGGCGAGCGGGGTATCCCGGTCAGTACGCGGCCAGGGAGATGGCGACGTAGTGCGCCGCGAAGGCAGCGACCGTCAGCGCGTGGAAGACCTCGTGGAAACCGAACCAGCGGGGTGAGGGATCGGGGCGCTTGAGGGCGTAGACGACCGCGCCCGCGCTGTAGAGGAGGCCGCCGGCCACAATCAGGGCGAGTACGGCCACTCCGCCGGCGTGCAGGAAGTCGGAAAGGTACCTCACCGGCGCCCAGCCCAGGGCCAGATAGCACGGGGTGTACAACCAGCGCGGGGCTCCGACCCAGAACACCCGGAACGCGATGCCGGCCAACGCGCCTGCCCACACGATCCACAACAGCACGGACCGCTGGCCCGGCCGGAGCAGGAGCACGGCCAGCGGGGTGCAGGTGCCGGCGATGATCAGGAAGATGTTGGCGTGGTCGAGGCGTCGCAGGAGAGCCTCGCCGAGTGGCCCCCAGGTGCCGCGGTGGTAGACGGCGCTCGTTGCGAACAGCATCCAGGCGGTGACCGAGTACACGGCGCAGGCCACAGCGGGGTGCGGCTCAGGCAGATGAGCACGACGCCCGCGATCAATGAGGCGGGGACCATGGCGGCATGGAGCCAGCCACGCAGCCTCGGCTTGACCGGTTCGAGCAGCTCGGCCGCCCGATCCACCAGAGCAGCGACCGGGTGTGCGTGCTCCCCGGCTTCGTCCTGCGCTGATCCCACGGCCGGCCTTTCTTCACGACGTTCCCGATGCCGTGTGGCGTCGTGAACGTATGCGGCTTCAGCGGCGTCGCGAGGCAGCTCCAGCCTGCCTTTTCGAGCTGGTCGTCGTGCGCCAGAAGGCACTGTGTTGCCCGAGGCAAGGAGATCTTGATCAGCACGCTGCGCAGATTGGCCAGTAGGCGGGGGTTTGCAGGGCGAAAGCGCCGACTTCTGAGCTGAGCGATATCAGCAGGCTGTGCCCGACACCCGGTGCATGTAGCGCCTTGCGAACTCCGCGCCTCGGCCGCGTGGCGCTCGATTGACCCAAGTGGTACCGAGGCTGTGCAGCATTCGGCTAGAGAAGCCACCCATTCGAACTGCACTGCTCGAGCAGTCGGTGTGCTTTTCATGAGCCGGGGTACACAGCGCCGGGGTGGGCGAACGCTCCCCCGACGTCGGGTTTAAGGAGAAGCTGGTGGACGGGATCGTACTGCTCAAGGAAGACCACAAGACGGTCGAGAAGCTGTTCAAGCAGTTCGAAAAAGCCGGAGACGAGGCTCGCGCTGAGAAGCGCGAGATCGCCGACCAGGTGATCGAAGAGCTTACGACCCACACCTGGATCGAGGAGAAAATCTTCTATCCTGCAGCGCGAGAGGCCGCACCGGACACCAAGGATCACGTCCTGGAAAGCGTCGAGGAGCACCACGTCGTGCTGTGGATGCTCTCCGAACTGAAGGACCTCGACCCCGCCGACGAGCGGTTCGACGCCAAGATGACCGTCCTCATCGAGAACGTACGCCATCACGTGGAGGAGGAGGAAAAGGAGTGGTTTCCCGAGGTTCGCAAGGCCATGGGCCGCAACCGCCTCACGGATCTGGGGGAACAGATGGAGAAAGCGAAGAAGACTGCCCCAGGGGACCCCTTGGTCGTACCCAGCGCCGAAAACTAGTTCCACCGGCGCCGCCGGAGGGAGCTCCGCTCACGTGGACCGCGCGGAGGGCGGCTGCACTGGCCGTCGGTTCTCGCTGATCGCGACGGTCCTGCTTCAGGATGCTAGGACTGCTCGGCTCCCGACAGGGCTGTCCCAGTTCGCTGGTGCGGCAGTAACTGCTCGCGGCGGCGGCCGTGCACCTTCATGCCCCGGTGTCGTCTCGTTCTCCTTCGTCTCTGGGCAGCCGTTCCGGGTACTCGGATCGTCTTCCACAAGCGAGGTGATGAAGGTGACATCGACTGTCCGCCCGTCGAAACTCGTCGGGCTCTCCGCATTGGTCACGGGTGGGTCGCGCGGGCTGGGGCTGCTGCTGGCCGCGCGGCTGCCAGGTGACGATGGCGGCGCGGGACGCGGACGAACTGCATCGCGGCGCCGCGTGGGTCGAGGAACGGACCGGGGCATCGGTCTCCACCATCGTGTGTGATGTGCGGGACCAGGCTGCGGTGGACTCTGCGGTCCGGGAGGCCGCAGGCGCTTTGGACGCTCTGGATATCGTCATCGCGAACGCGGGCGTTATCCGGGTGGCTCCGGTGGCGTCTCTCGACGCCGGAGCCTTCGAGGACGCGATGGTCGCTATCTTCGGCGGCGCGGTGAACACTGCGATGGCCTCGCTCCCCCACCTGCGGCGCAGCGAGGCCGGAGGTCGGCTGTGTCTCATCAGCTCAGTCGGAGGCCTGCTGGCCGTTCCTCACCTGCTGCCCTACTCGTGCGCAAAAGCTGCTGTGGGGACATTGGGCGAGGGACTGCGGGCCGAGCTGGCCGGGGACAATCTCAGCGTGACCACGTTCCATCCCGGGCTGATGCGTACGGGATCCCACGTGCAGGCCGAGTTCGGCGGCCAGCCATCCAAGGAGTTCGCCTGGTTTTCCGCTCTCGCGGGGGCGCCCGTCGTCTCCATGGACGCCGAACGCGCGGCTGAGCGTATTGTCCGTGCGCTGGAGCGGCGGCGGACCCGTCTGGTCCTCACGCCCGCAGCGCGCGCCGCCGGCCTCGCACATGGCGTAGCGCCACGCACGGTCATTCGGCTCAGCGGGTTGGCCGCTCGCCTCCTTCCCCAGGCTCCTTCCGCAGCCGCCGACGGTACAGCGGCCGACCCCCTTGAAGAGGGCCACAGCATCAACCGGAGTGCCCCGACGTGGACGGAGAGGGTTCGCCGGTGGGGCAGTGGGCTCAACGACCGGGCAGTTCAGCGCTATAACCAGCGGGTACCTGGTCCGCCAACGGGGGCGTGACCGGGCGCCTACGGGTGAAGAGGCTCAGCCGCGCTTCGGGTTCTTCCTCACCACGGCAGGCTGGGCACTTCTGGTTTTCACGGGCTCACCGTGCGGGTTTCCTGCCTCTTCCCCCGAGGCCTTGTGACCGGGGCTCTTATCGGGTGTGTACTTGGGCACTCGGGTTGTCCTGTTGGCTAGCGCGGTTTTGCTATCAGTAGCGTCTGCCGAGGCCTCAGCCCAACGAGCCCACGATCCACAGAACGGCTCCCATGACGCCGGTGGTCACACCATGCTGACTCCACGGAAATGATGCAGCCCATGACGAGCAGCGCGCCGAGGACAATCATCAATTTCCCGAATTTCACTTGTCGGCCCTTCCCGACCAGGGAAGGCGCTGCGTCACCTGTGCTCAGGCTGTCACGCAATTGCCGGGGCCACTGCCTCAAAATGGCACACAGGTGAGAGACGCAGGATCCCGTACGCTGCGAGGCTGGCCTACCTCATTGCCGCTTCGTTCGGAGCTCTAGGTCGACCTCCTTCTCCTGGTCCCCTGACACCGTCCCCTGCTCGTTCACGGCGAACGCAGCGCTCAGGGCGTCACGGAGCCGGTCCACAGCAACGTAGCCTCCTTGCAGCGTGACGGTGAGCGAGTCCTCCAGCGGGGTCGGGCCAGTAGGCACAAAGACGCGGCTCTCCGTCGGCTCGAACTCCGCGGTCCACACCACAGGATTGCCCCCTGGCAGATCCAGGGGCACGTCCCAGGAATCGCCGGCAGGGAAGGCCTTTCCCAAGACCCCGAAGACTGTGGCGGCGTCTTTTTGGGATGCTCCGGTAAGAGACACGGTGACCACTGAAGCCACGCTCCTTTTCTGCTCGAAGAAATTTTCCTCTAGGGTCCGTTCGATCCATGACATTTGAGACCCTGAGGCACGGTTTCTCGCGCCGAGTTTAAGGAAGCCACGTCCGAACTGCTGCCGCTACTGCGGCAGGGCAATCGCGGCGCGGACATCCACTCGTCAACCGCTGGCGAAGTGGCTGGAGGATACTTTTTTCTGGAGGGCGAGGGTGCAGCGCCGGGCATCTTTGCAGGTTCACTGCAGCACCCATTCGGGGACAGGCGCGTCAGCGTTGCCCTGCGCGGTCGCGGCGAGTCAGCCTCCTCTGGAGGCGGGACAGGCCCGCGGTGTACGGGCGGCCCAGAGCGGCGCGTGCGGCGTTGGCCCCGGGCGCGCCGTGAACGCCGCCCCCGGGGTGCGCGGAAGCGGAGGCGAGGAAGAGGCCCGGGATGGGCGTCTCTGGCCGGCCGGTGCCGGGCGTCGGGCGGAGGAGGAGCTGCTGGTGCAGGGCGGTGGTCCCGCCGTTGATGGCGCCGCCGTGAAGGTTGGCGTCCATCCTTTCCAGGGTGGGCGGTGCAAGGATGCGCCGGGCTCGGATGAGGCTGCGGAAACCGGGCGCATATCGCTCGACCTGTGCCTCGATGCGATCCGCCATCGCGCTCTGCTCCCGTGCGTCCCACGAACCGGTCAGCAGGTCGTCTCCGGCGTCACCGCGTACACGGTGCGGTACATGTGTATAGGCCCATGCGGACTCGGTGCCCAGGGGCGACCGGCCTGGGTCGGTGGTGGTCATCTGGCCAAGGAGGGCAAATGGCTGGTCAGGGATTCGGCCCATGGCGATCTGTGCGGCGAAGCGAGTGAGGGCGTCCACGCCTTCAGCGAGGTGGACGGTTCCCGCCTGTGCCGCCTCGGCGCAGGTCCAGGGGACCGGGCCGTTCAGCGCCCAGTCGACCTTGAACGTGGCGAAGTCCCACTGGAAGCGTTTCAGGTCAGCGAGCAGCCGCCCCGGCAGATGCTGTTCGGCGACGAGGGAGCCGTAGAGGGCCGGCGCGGAGACGTCCGCCAGGACCGCCTTGCGGGCCCGGATCGCCTCACCGTCCGCGGTGCGGACGCCGACAGCCCGGCCGCCGCGGACGATGACCTCGGTGACCTGCTCACCGCAACGGACGGCCCCGCCGCGTCGCGCCAGCCGGCGGACGAGGGCGGCGGTGAGCGCGCCGGCGCCGCCGGTGGGGACAGGAAAGCCGTAGGTCTGACCCAGCATGGACATGAGCCAGCCGAAGCCACCGCTGCCTGCGGCCTCCGGTGCGAGGTCCGCGTGCAGGGCATTGCCCGCGAGCAGGAGCCTGCCGCCATCGCCGCGGAACTCCTCCTCCCCCAATCGCCGAACGGGCAGCGCCATCGTCCTGGCCAGCCGCAGGCCGCCCGCCGCACGCAGCTGCAGCGCCAGCCTGGCGCCGGCGCGGAGCGGGGGGAACGGTGTGAACAGGGCGTCTAGGATGCCAGGACGCAGTGTCTCCCAGACCTCCCACAGCTCCTTCCACGCGGCCCCGTCGCCGGGCGCGAACGCTTCCAAAGCCGCGGCCGTCATCCCCACGTCGCGGCTGAGGACAGCACAGCGCCCGTCCAGCAAGGGGTGGGCGAGGACCTGGGGAGCATGGCTCCAGCTCAGTCCCTCCTGGTCCAGGTGCAGGCCGGCAAGGACCGGGGAGGCGGCGGCGAGCGGATAGAAGGCACTGAAGAGATCGCTGGCGAAGTCGGGATCGACCCCTCGGTCGTGCCGGACGGCTCCGCCGGGCTCTGGCTGGGCTTCCAGGACCTCCACGCTCCAGCCTGCATCGGCCAGAAGGTTCGCGGCGACCAACCCGTTGGGGCCCGCCCCGATCACTACAGCGTCCGGCATGACTCACTCCCGGCTCGGTGGGTGCCGTCGCCCCCGGAGCGGCCGTCTCCCAGGGTGCGGCGCCGGTTCAGGTCCTGAGTGGTCGGGGCGGCCCGGAGGCGGTGCGGGCCGGGTTCTCGTCCTGCTCGCACAACCGTGCCAGGCGGCCCAGCATCGCCCGGCTCCGGACGTGCTGCACCACGTCCAGCAGGCCGTTGTGCACAGCCCCACCCACGCCACGCAGCGGGTGTTCGTCGAGGATGATCAACGTGTGCTCGCCCCAGGGCCGCAGCTCCATCGCGATCCTCGCGGTCCCCAGCGGTCCGCTGTCCGCCTCGAGTTCGAGAACAGTGGGGGGTTCGCTGCGGCGCACGACGGTCCGGTTGCGCAGGGCGAGCGGCCCAATCCTGATCTCGTAACGGAGGGCCGAACCCAGCCGGGGCCACTGTCCCTCGTCCGGTTCGGCCCGCGCCGTACCGACGACCCAGTCTCCGTATTGTTCGACGTCGGACAGGACCTCCCAGACTTGCTCGGGAGGCTTTTTGATCAACCGGTGGCGTACGGCCATGTCTGTTCCTCCGCCGTGGGAAGTGTCGGGTCCACTGCGCGTTCCCACGCTAGGCCCGAGTCCACACTCCTGCGCGGGGAAGGGCGTCGGCGGCCTGACGAAGGCGCAGGACGCACTGGTTGAAGGCATCCTGGGTACGGCTGCCAGATTCTGCAAGGGGGATCCATTGTGAATCCCCTGGGCGGCCGTACAACGGTCGTCACGGGCGCTGCCCGCGGTCTCGGGGCCGAAATGGCACTGGCACTCGCACCGTGGGGCTCGGGTGGTGCTCCGGGGGCTGGAGGAGGATGAGCTTGCAAGGACGGCCGGCGGACTGCCACAGGGGGCAGGGTGAACCGTTCCGGGTTCGGTAGAGACTCTAGATTGTGGCTGTGACCTGCTGTTTTTGTGTGTTCTGGTAGTGGGTGGTTTCGTATTCGGCGGGT
>NZ_JBEXHZ010000060.1:0-28504 GCF_040608315.1 Streptomyces sp. NPDC005195 | reverse complement strand
CCACGAACCCGCCGGGACGGCCGGACCGGGGACCGGCCGGCGCGCCCCCTCAGCCCGATCCCCCGCGCGCCACCGCGCCCACCGCGTCCGCGAGAGGGTCAGCCCGTGGCCGGTGTCACCGAGGGCTCCGGCGCGCTGAACACCGCAGCGCGCTCGTCGGGTGTGAGCGGCGGCTCGGTCAGCGGGGGACGGCCCGGACCGCGCAGCACCGCGAGGAGCACCTCGGGTCTCACGAGGGCGGTCAGCGGCGCGGACAGGGTGATCACGGCGAGGAGGGCCTTCGCGACCGCCGGACGTCCGGCCGCGGTCCGCGTCAGCCGTTCGACGTAGCGGCCGAACAGCTTCCGCGTCGCGCGGGGCTGCTCGCCGATCGCCTCGGGATATCGGATGTCCGTGCCCGTGGCGAGTTCCCAGGCGACCGTCACCGGGAGCGACACCGCACGCTGCGCCCGCCGGGCGAGGCCGGGCGCCGCGATCCCGGACTCGGCGACCTGCCCGCGCAGCGCCACCGCACCCTGGGCGGCCACCGACATCCCGTGCCCGTAGACCGGGTTGTACGTGGCGACGGAGTCGCCGAGCGCGACGAACCCCTCGGGCCAGTCCCGCACCTTCTCGAAGAAGCGCCGCCGGTTGATCGTGCCGCGGGTGAGCACGACGTCCGTCAGCGGCTGCGCGCGTGCGATCAGCTCGCCGACCACAGGATGCCGGACGGCACGCGCGAACAGCTCGAACTCCTCGGCGGACGCGGTCGGTTGTCCGCCGCGGGTGCCCGAGAGGGTCACCAGCCAGCGCTCGCCCTCCAGAGGGACGACGAGCGCGGACCGCGCGGGCACGGGCTGGGCCGGGTCGGGCTGCACGGTGACCACCGGGAAGTCCTCGGCGCCCGCCGGGGCCCGGAAGACCCGGCTGGCGAAGGCGAGTCCGGAGTCGACCTCGTCGATGGGCGTCTGCGGGACACCCAGCGCGTCGAGCCACGCGGTGGACCGCGAACCGCGTCCCGAGGCGTCCACCACCAGGTCGGCCTCCAGGACCCGCTCGGTGCCGTCGGACGCCCGTATCCGCACTCCGCCGACGCGGGCGGCGTCCCCCTGGAGTCCGAGCAGTTCCGTCCCGTCCAGGACGGTCACCCGCGCCGCGCGCGCGACCTGTTCGCGCAGGACCGCGTCGAGCAGATCACGGCTGCACGAGATCATGAACTCCGTCTCGGGCCAGCGCCGCAGCCAGCCCCGCGCCGACAGCGTGACCAGTCCGGTCGGCAGCGCGATCCGGCGGGCGCCCGCGGCCAGCCAGGCGGCGGTGACACCGGGGAGCAGTTCCTCCATGGCACGGGCGCCGCCGGACCACAGTTGATGGGCGTGCCGGGCCTGGGGCAGGCCTTTGCGCGGCTCAGGCCCGTTGGGCAGGACGTCACGCTCGATGACGGTGACGTCGGCGTACGCGTGCAGGGCCGCGGCGGCCAGCAGGCCGGCCGGCCCGGCACCGATGACGACGGCCCGACCGGAGGCCGGGGCGCGGTCGCCGGCTGCCGCGCCCCGGGGGGCGCTAGCGGGATTGCTCATGGAAGTCGCTCTCTGACCTGGCCGCGGCGCGCCCTCGGGCGGCCGCGACGACGGGTGACTGACGCAGGGCCATCGACATCCGCACGAGGTCGCGTGGACCGTCGGTGTAGGCGTACGCGGACCCGGGTCCGGCGGGGGCGGTGGCCGCCTCCGCCGCGCTGATGACCCGGCCCTCCGGGTCGGCCGCCCTGGCCCGTACCGCCGCTGTCACCATCGCCGCGTCGGCCTCGGCCTGTGCCTGGACGGGCTCGGAGCCCGCCGCCACGGCGGCGTCGTAGGCGAGGGCGCGTGCCTCGGAGTCGAAGTAGGGGTACAGGCTGAGCATGCCGTCGTGGATGTCGGACTCCCGCTGGGTGACCTGGAGTTCGGCGGCGGACCACCAGGAGATCCGCACCGCGTGGTCCTCGTGGGCCGAGACCGACCTCAGTTCGCGCCACAGCGGCCCGAGCCGGCGGTACGTCGACCAGGTGCACCAGCTGTCCCCGATGCGCTGGCAGGCCAGCGGGAGCAGGAAGCCGACCGCGCTGACCTGCGCTCCGGCCGAGGCCAGCACGGGCGCCACGTCGGTGCTCAGGCCGTCCAGGTCGGTGCCGTTCCAGCGGGCGCCCACGGCGATGAACTTGAGTGCCGAGTAGGGGATGTTGAAGAGGAAGCCGACGGCGATCGTCAGCAGTCCCGCCCGCAGCCAGCCGCTCACCTGGAGGGCCCAGCGCCAGCACATGACGTTCATCGCGACGCCCGCGACGGTCAGCGCGGCGAGGTAGAGCACGATCATCTCGCGGATGAACGGGGTGTTGGCGTAGTAGGTGTCGAGGTCCCGCAGCCGTTCCTCGCGGCAGTCCCCGAGCAGGTACAGCACGACCAGCGCCACGCTCACGATCCCGTACCCGGTGATCCACCGGCGGGAGAGCCTGCGGGTCACGTCGGGGGGTCCGCCGCGCCAGTTGATGATCAGCACCAGGCAGGAGGCGCTGAAGGCGGTCAGCAGGCAGTAGACGAGGGGCGCCGAGACGTTGGGGATCCCCGTGAGGTCGTTGACCTCGCCGATGGTCGGCGGTGCCGCGAACAGGAAGACCAGGCAGGCCAGCGCCAGCAGGACGCCCACGGACCTCAGCAGCGGGTCACGCCAGCCGCGGATCAGGGTGGGCGCCTTCACGGCCAGGGCGACGCCCATGGCGACCGCCGGGACGTAGTAGCTGGATCCGTCCATTCCTGGGGAGTGTCCTCAGCCCTTCGGCCCGCGATAGCCGAGGGACGCCTCGATCCGGCCGGCCAGCCCGTCCCGGCTCACCGGCCCGCGCAGCGACGAACCGGCGAGCCACGTACGGCACTTGCTGGCGAGCAGCAGGCCGAAGCTCTCGGCCTCCTTCTCGTCGGCGAGGTCGAACCGGGTGCGTGCGGCGACCTTCAGGACGGTCGCCTGCAGGTCCGCGTCGTCGCTGAGCAGGCGTGCGGCCACGGCCGCGCCCTCGACATGGTTGCCGCGGTGTCCGGCCTTCATGTGCCACAGCTCGTGGCCGAGGATCACCAACTGGTGGTCGGGTGCGGTGCGTTCCTCGATGACGACCAGGTCCTGCTCGGCCATGTCGAGCCACAGCCCGCTGGCGGTACCGGGCGGGAACGCGGCCGTACGGAACTGGACGGGGCGGCCGCGGCGTCTGCTCATGGCGTCGCACAGGGCGGCGTACAGGGTGGCGGGTTCCGCCGGCGCCGGGAGCGCGAGCTCCGCGACCAGCTCGCCGCACAGACGGCGCATGTCCTTTCCGATGCCCACGGCTCTCCCCCGGATCATGACTCGGGCCGCTTGACGCTTTCCAAGAGCATGTCCAGCCATTCGGCGACCTTGTCGCGGTGCTGGTCGGTGGGCAACTGCGCGGCCCGCCAGGCGATACCGCGGACACCGTGGTCCTGCAACAGCCTCTCCAGCGGGTCGGCGGCGGCCGCCGCCGCCTCTCGCTCGCGGTCGGCGAGCCGCTGCAGCAGCTCCTGCTCGCAACGTTGCAGGGCACCCACGAGCGCCTCGGAGTCCTCGGCCGTCAGGAATCCCGCGTGCACCCGGAAGAAGCGCTGGATGGTGTCGCAGTGCTCCATCGTGGGGCGCCGGTCGCCGTTGATGAGAGCGCCCGCCTGCTGACGCGACATACCCGCGCCGTCGGCGATCTCCTGCTGGGTGTATCTGCGCCCGTTGGGCTTGAGCCGGGTGCGGCGCAGCAGGTCGAGACGCTGCAGGAAGCGGGCCTGCAGATCGGGCTCGCCGGCGGGGCGGCCACCGAGCAGCGCCCGCACCACGGGCTCGGGGACGCCGGACCCCACCGAAAGGCGCCGTATGGCGAAAACCTCGGTGTGCTGCACACCAAGCCGGTCGGCGAGCGCGGTGACCCGGGCCACGACGGCCGGCAGCAGAACCGTCGCCGTGGCGCCCGGAACTTCGAAGCCATCCGTCACCGACAGATCTCCTACGTCTCTCTCAGGTCTCTCACATGATGCACAGGACCCCCGGAGACTAGTCGCTCGCTCGAACTCACATCCAGGTCTCGCCACAACTGTGGCGCGAATCAGCCGTCAACAGGCGCCAAATGCCACGATAGTTGACACGACTGAGCTCGGGGCATCAGGATCGGGGCGCCGCGTGAAGGCCGCATAGGCAAGAGGGGTGACCTCCCGATGGCGTACCAGGCAGGAAGGCAGCGGTCCCAGCCGCGACCTGTCCCCGAGAGCCCCGAGGCTCAGGCGTATCTCCAGGACTACGCCACCCTCCTCGATGCCGTGCCGTTCCCCTCCGTCGTCTTCGACCACCGTTGGGACGTCGTCCTGTCCAACGCCGCGTTCCGGACACTTTTCGGCGGCGTCGGTCCTCATCCGACGGCGATGCCGGGCGACAACTTCCTCCGGTTCGTCCTCTTCCACCCGGACGCGGCCACCGTCCTCGGCGAACACGAGGCGAGCTGGTGCCTGCCGATGCTGGCCCACTTCGCCGCCGCCGTGGAGCGTGACGGGCAGGACCGCGGACTGCAGTCGATCCGCCGGGACATCGCCCAGGACCCGATCATGGAGGCGGCCTACCGGCACGGCCTGCCGCACTGGATCCGCGCGGTCGGCCAGGACGCCGTCCAGCACGACGGCGCGGTACGGCCGCTGATCCACCCCGATCCCCGCTGGGGGCGCACGGACTGCCGGATCGTCGACGAGACCCCCAAGAACCTCCAGGACATGGGCTACACACGGATGACCCTGGTTCTGCGCGCGACGCGCCGCGACGCGCCGCCCCCGCGCCGGATCGTCCGAACCCGCCTCGGCGGCAGCCACCTCAGGGTGGTCTGAGGCTCCGTGCGGGGCCCCGGCCGAGGTCACCGGCCGAGGTCACCGGCACGGAGCCGGCCCGGCTAGCCGGCGAACTCCCGCATCCAGGCCTCGACTTCGACGGCCGAGCGCGGCAGCCCGCCCGACAGGTTCTCGTAGCCGTCGGCGGTGACCAGCAGATCGTCCTCGATCCGGACGCCGATGCCGCGCCACTCCTCGGGCACGGTCAGGTCGTCGGGCTGGAAGTAGAGGCCCGGCTCGACGGTCAGCACCATGCCCGGCTCCAGCACCCCGTCGACGTAGTCCTCGTTGCGGGCCTCGGCGCAGTCGTGCACGTCGAGGCCGAGCATGTGACCGGTCCCCGCCATGGTGAAGCGGCGCTGCAGGCCGAGCTCGTAGGCGCGCTCGGCCGGCCCCTCGACCAGGCCCCAGGCCACCAGCCGTTCGGTCATCGAGCGCTGGGCCGCCTCATGGAAGTCGCGGTACCGGGCACCCGGCTTCACCGCGGCCATCCCGGCCTCCTGGGCCTCGTACACCGCGTCGTAGACCTTCCGCTGGAGCGGGCTGAACGTGCCGCTGATGGGGAGGGTGCGGGTGACGTCGGCGGTGTAGAGGGTGCTGGTCTCCACGCCCGCGTCGAGCAGGAGCAGTTCGCCCGGGCGGACCGGTCCGTCGTTGTCCGTCCAGTGCATGATCGTGGCGTGCTCGCCCGCGGCGCAGATGGAGCCGTAGCCCACGTCATTGCCCTCGACCCGGGCGCGGCGGAAGAAGGTGCCCTCGATCCAGCGCTCCGAGGTGGCCACCGCCTGGGACAACTCCTTCACCACATCGGTGAACCCGCGCACCGTGGAGTCCACGGCCCGGCGCATCTCGTCGATCTCCCAGGCGTCCTTGACCAGCCGCAGACCGGACAGTGCCTCCTCCAGCTCGGCGTCGCGCTCGTCGTCCGTGCCGGGCGTCGCGTCCAGTGCGGCGTCGTGGCCGCGTACGACACGCGTCGGTACGGGGGTGTCCCGCAGGTACGCGCCGAGTGTGCGGATGTCCCGGCAGGCGAGGCCGAGTTCGCGCTCCGACTCGGCGAGGGAGGGGCGGCGGCCCGTCCACAGTTCGGCGGTCATGCCGGTCCAGAAACCGTCGGTGTCCCGGCCGTCGCGGGGGAGCCGGTAGCAGTACGCGTCGTGGCCGCCCTCGGGCCGGGGTTCCAGGACCAGGGCGCAGTCCCGGGACCGGTCGCCCGTCAGATGGACGTAGCCGGTGTATGGGCGGAACGGGTAATGACTGTCGTTCGAGCGGATCCTGAGGCTTCCGGAGGGGACGACGAGTCGCTCGCCGGGGAAGAGCGCGCCCAGCGCGGCACGGCGCCGGGCCGCGTACGGCGCCTGCTCGCCCGGTTGGACGTCGCGCCGTTCGCTGTCCGCCCAGCCCGTGCGCATCAGGGCGGACAGTTCCTCGGAGATCTCTGGGTACAGACCGTTCTTCCGGGCCTTGGCCACGGTGGGCACCTCTTCTGTCTGTCTGTCGGACGGCCGGTCAGTCGGACGGATGTTCGGTCCGGGCGAGTCCCGGCCCTCTTCCCGCCCATAGAAGCATGTGACATAGTACTAACGTGAGCAAGCGACTGACCTGCGATGTCGTGGTGGTCGGAGCCGGAATGGTGGGCTCGGCCTGCGCCTTCTACGCGGCGCGGGCGGGCCTCGACGTGGCCGTCGTGGACCGCGGCGCGGTGGCCGGCGGCACCACCGGGGCCGGCGAGGGCAATCTGCTCGTCTCCGACAAGCAGCCCGGTCCCGAACTGGACCTCGCACTGCTGTCGGGGCGCCTGTGGTCCGGTCTCGGGGAGGAACTGGGCGGCGTCATCGAGTACGAGGCCAAGGGCGGCGTCGTGGTCGCCGCCACGCCCGAGGGGTTCACCGCACTGGAGAACTTCGCGGCGGGGCAGCGGACGGCCGGGGTCTCTGCCGTACCGGTACCGGCGGACCGGCTCCACGATCTGGAACCGCACCTGGCCCCCGGCCTGGCCGGCGCCGTGCACTATCCGCAGGACACCCAGGTGATGCCGGCGCTGGCCGCCGCGCATCTGGTGCGCGCATCTGGCGCGCGGCTGCTCACCGGCCGGACCGTGACCGAGGTACTGCGCGCGGCGGACGGATCGGTCCGGGGCGTACGGACCGGCCAGGGGGACCTGCACGCGCCGGTGGTGGTGAACGCGGCGGGGACCTGGGGCTCCGCGGTGGCCGCGCTCGCGGGCGTCCGGCTGCCCGTGCTGCCCCGGCGCGGCTTCGTGCTGGTGACCGAGCCGCTGCCGCGACGGGTGCGGCACAAGGTGTACGCCGCGGACTACGTCGCCGACGTCGCCAGCGACTCGGCCGCGCTGCAGACCTCGCCGGTCGTGGAGGGCACGGCGGCGGGCCCGGTACTGATCGGCGCGAGCCGCGAACGGGTGGGCTTCGACCGCTCGTTCTCGCTGCCGGCCGTACGGGCGCTGGCGGCGGGGGCGATCCGGCTCTTCCCGTTCCTGACGGACGTCCGCGCCCTGCGGACGTACCTGGGATTCCGCCCGTACATGCCCGACCACCTGCCCGCGATCGGCCCCGATGCACGGGTGCCCGGACTCTTCCACGCCTGCGGGCACGAGGGAGCGGGCATCGGTCTCGCCGCCGGCACCGGGCATCTCATCGCCCAGGTCCTCACCGGCGGGACACCCGACCTGGACCTCGCGCCGTTCAGGCCCGAGCGCTTCGCACCGGAGGCCGTGTGAATCCCCTGGAGCGGGCGGGGGCCGAGCCGGGGCCCGCGTTCACCGTCACCCTGGACGGCCGCGCCCTCCCGGCGCTGCCGGGGCAGACCGTCGCCGCGGCGCTGTGGACGGCGGGGGTCACCTCCTGGCGCACCACTCGCGGCTCGGGGCGGCCGCGCGGAGTCCTCTGCGGCATCGGCGTCTGCTTCGACTGCCTGGTGACCGTCAACGACCGCCCCAACCAGCGGGCCTGTCTGGTGCCGGTGCGGCCGGGCGACACGATCCGTACGCAGGAAGGGACCGGACATGGCGGCTGAGCGGGCGCGGCTCGCGGTGATCGGCGCGGGTCCGGCGGGTCTGGCCGCCGCCCTGGCCGCGGCGGGACGCGGGATCCGCGTCACCCTGGTCGACTCGGCCGCGCGGGCGGGCGGACAGTTCTACCGGCAGCCCGCGGCCGGCCTGCGGGCACGGCGCCCGCGTGTCCTGCACCACGGGTGGCGGACGTGGGAACGGCTGTCGCGAGCACTCGCTGTCCAGGTGGAGGCAGGCACGATCACGCATCTGACGGATCATCATGTATGGCTCGTGGAACGCGTGGAGCGCTCCGCCGCCACCCATCCGCCCACGGGCACCGGCGGTTTCGTCGTGCACGCGCTCCGGGGGCCCCTCCAGGAGGAGCCCGGCACCGTCCGCGCCGACGCGGTGCTCCTCGCCACCGGCGGCTACGAGAAGGTGCTGCCCTTCCCGGGCTGGACCCTTCCCGGCGTCGTCACCGCGGGCGGTGCGCAGGCCATGCTCAAGGGGACGCTCGTCGTGCCGGGCCGCACGGCTGTCGTGGCCGGCACCGGCCCGCTGCTGCTGCCCGTGGCGACCGGGCTCGCCGCGGCCGGGGTGGAGGTCGCCGCGCTCGTCGAGTCGGCCGACCCGCGGGCGTTCCTGCGCCATGCCGGGGTGCTGGCCGCACAGCCGGGGAAGGTCGTCGAGGGCGCCGGGTACGCGGCCCGTCTCCTGCGGCACCGCGTCCCCCTGCGTACGCGCCACACCGTCGTCGAGGCACACGGCGAGGACCGGCTCGACGCCGTGACCGTCGCCGCGCTCGACGCCGGAGGACACGTCAGGCCCGGCACCGAGCGGTGCATCCCGTGCGACACGCTCGCGGTCGGGCACGGCATGCTGCCGCACACCGACCTCGCCGACTCGCTCGGCTGCCGCGTCGAGGGCGTACGGGTGCACGTCGACGAGGAGCAGCGGACCGACGTGCCGGGCGTGTGGGCCGCGGGCGAGACCACCGGCGTCGGCGGCGCGGCCCTGTCGCTCGCCGAGGGCCACATCGCGGGACACTCGGTCGCCGCCCGGCTGCGCGGCACGGAACCCGACCCGCGCGACCGGTCCGCGGCCACCCGGTCCCGTACGCGGCTGCGGGCGTTCTCCGCCGTGCTCGACACCGTCTACGCACCGCCCGCGCGGTGGACGGAGCGGGTCACCGACGACACCGTCGTCTGCCGCTGCGAGGAGGTCACCGGCGGGGCGGTCCGGGCAGCCGTCGACGAGCTGGGCGCGGGCGACGTCCGCACCGTGAAGCTGCTCACCCGCGCGGGGATGGGCTGGTGCCAGGGCCGGATGTGCGAGCCCGCGGTTGCCGGACTCACCGGTTGCGAACAGACCCCCGTACGGAGGCTGCTGGCGCGCCCCGTCCCGCTCGGGGTGCTCGCCGAGGCCGGGGAGCCGACGGACGACTGACCGACACCCGACCGGCCTCCACCCCACCCGCGCCCGCAGCCCATCCATTCCACCGCACCGCACCGCACTGCACTGCACTGCACTGCACCACACGGCACTGCACCGCATTGCACCGCACGTCGGATCGACGCAGCCGACGGTCAGTAAAATGTCACACCCCATTGAGAGGGCACCGCTGATGACCACCACCGAGAACCGTCCCTGGCGCGGCGTCCTCGTCGCCACCGCGCTCCCGCTGAACGACGACCTCTCCGTGAACCACGACCAGTACGCCGCACACTGCGCCTGGCTCGTCGAGAACGGCTGCGACGGAGTCGTCCCCAACGGCTCGCTCGGCGAGTACCAGGTGCTCACGCCGGAGGAGCGCGCACGGGTCGTCGAGACGGCCGTGTCGGCGGTCGGCGGCTCCCGGGTGATGCCGGGAGTCGCCGCCTACGGCTCCGCCGAGGCCCGCCGCTGGGCCGAACAGGCCCGCGACGCGGGCTGCGCGTCCGTGATGCTGCTGCCGCCCAACGCCTACCGTGCGGACGAGCGTTCCGTTCTCGCCCACTACGCGGCGGTCGCCGAGGTCGGCCTCCCGGTCGTCGCGTACAACAACCCGATCGACACCAAGGTCGACCTGGTGCCCGAACTCCTCGCGAAGCTCCACGCGGAGGGGTTCGTCCAGGGCGTCAAGGAGTTCTCCGGCGATGTCCGCCGTGCCTACCGGCTCGCCGAACTCGCCCCGGAACTCGACCTGTTGGTCGGCGCTGACGACGTCCTTCTGGAACTCGCCGTGGCGGGCGCCAAGGGCTGGGTGGCCGGCTACCCGAACGCGCTGCCCACGGCGAGCGTCGAGCTGTACCACGCCGCCGTCGAGGGAGACCTCGACACGGCCGGCCGGCTCTACCGGCAGTTGCATCCGCTATTGCGCTGGGACTCCCGGGTCGAGTTCGTCCAGGCCATCAAGCTGTCCATGGACATCGTCGGCCGGCCCGGCGGCCCGGTGCGGCCGCCGCGTGTTCCGCTGCTGCCCGAGCAGGAGGCCGCCGTGCGCGCGGCCACCGAGAAGGCCGTCGCGGCCGGCCTCGTCTGAGCTGCCCAGCCGTCCCCCAACCGCCCTCGCTCATCAGGAGTTACGGACCCATGCGCAGCAAACTCGTCCTGCACGCCGTCGACTCGCACACCGAGGGAATGCCCACCCGGGTGATCACCGGCGGCATCGGCACCATCCCCGGCGCGACGATGAACGAGCGGCGGCTGTACTTCCGCGAACACCGCGACGACGTCAAGCGGCTCCTGATGAACGAGCCGCGCGGCCACGCGGCGATGAGCGGCGCCATCCTCCAGCCCTCCACCCGCCCCGACTGCGACTACGGGGTGCTCTACATCGAGGTGTCGGGCTACCTCCCGATGTGCGGCCACGGGACCATCGGCGTCGCCACCGTCCTGGTGGAGACCGGCATGGTCGAGGTCGTCGAGCCCGTCACGACCATCCGGCTCGACACCCCGGCCGGCCCGGTCGTCGCCGAGGTCGAGGTCGAGGACGGCGCCGCGAGGGCGGTCACGCTGAAGAACGTGCCGTCCTTCTCGGCCGGGCTCGACCGCAAGGCCACCCTGGCCGACGGCCGGACGGTGACCTACGACCTCGCGTACGGCGGCAACTTCTACGCGATCCTGCCGCTGGAGCGGTTGGGACTGCCCTTCGACCGCTCCCGCCAGGACGACATCCTCAAGGCGGCCCTGTCGCTCATGGAGGCCGTCAACGCCGAGGACGAACCCGTCCACCCCGAGGACCCGACCATCCGGGGCTGCCACCACGTCCACCTGTACGCGCCCGGAGCCACCGCGCGGCACTCGCGGCACGCGATGGCGATCCACCCCGGCTGGTTCGACCGCTCGCCCTGCGGCACCGGCACCAGCGCGCGCATGGCACAGTTGCACGCGCGCGGTGAACTGCCGTTGCACACCGAGTTCGTGAACGAGTCCTTCATCGGGACGCGGTTCACGGGACGGCTGCTCGGCACCACCGAGGTCGCCGGCGTCCCGGCCGTACTGCCCAGTTTCACCGGCCGCGCGTGGATCACCGGCACCGCCCAGTATTTGCTGGACCCCTCCGATCCGTTCCCGGCCGGATTCATCCTGTAGAACGCCGGGAGATACTGGTGGCACGTGACATTGCACATGCCACCGCACCAGCCCGTGCGAGCAGACCGACGCACCGGCCCGTACGAGGAGACACCCCATGCCCGCCCAGCGCAGCAGCGCACCCTCCGCCGCTCCCGCCGCCCTGCCCACGCTCGGCGGCAAGAAGAGCAGCTACCGCGAACGCGTCGCCGACGCCCTGCGGGCCGCGCTGATCGCGGGCGAACTGCGCGCCGGCGAGATCTATTCCGCGCCGACGCTCGCCGCCCGCTTCGGCGTCTCCGCGACGCCCGTGCGCGAGGCCATGCTCGACCTCGCCAAGGAGGGCCTGGTCGACACCGTGCCCAACAAGGGCTTCCGGGTCACGGCGGTCTCCGAGAAGCAGCTGGACGAGTACACGCACATCCGCTCACTCATCGAGATCCCCACCACGGTGCAGCTGGCCACCACCGCCGACCCGGTCTCCCTGGAGGCCCTGCGCCCCGCCGCCCGGGAGATCGTGACGGCAGCGGCGGCCGGTGACCTGATCGCGTACGTCGAGGCGGACATCCGCTTCCACCTCGGCCTGCTCGCCCTCGCCGGCAACGCGCATCTGGTGGAGGTGGTCGGCGACCTGCGCAAGCGTTCGCGCCTCTACGGGCTCGACGCCCTCGTGGCGGCGGGCCGTCTCCAGGAGTCCGCGGAGGAGCACCTCGAACTCCTCGAAGCGCTGCTGGACCGGGACGGGGAGGCCGTACGCAGGGTCATGACCCGGCATCTCGGTCATGTCCGGGGTCTGTGGGCGGCCGGCTCGTCGATGGCCTGATTACGCAAGTCGTTTGCAATTCTTGCGGTATTCTTGCGCTCATGACACGACGACTTGCTCAGGTGGCGAAGAAGGTCGGGGTCAGCGAGGCCACGGTCAGCCGGGTGCTCAACGGCAAGCCCGGCGTCTCCGACTCCACCCGGCAGGCGGTGCTCTCCGCGCTCGACGTACTCGGCTACGAGAGGCCCACCCAACTGCGCGGTGAACGCGCGCGGCTGGTGGGTCTCGTGCTGCCCGAGCTGCAGAACCCGATCTTCCCGGCGTTCGCCGAGGTGATCGGGGGAGCGCTGGCGCAGCTCGGTCTGACCCCGGTGCTCTGCACCCAGACCAAGGGCGGGGTCTCCGAGGCGGACTACGTGGACCTGCTGCTCCAGCAGCAGGTCTCCGGTGTGGTGTTCGCGGGCGGTCTGTACGCGCAGGCCGACGCGCCCCACGACCACTACCGGCAGCTCGCGGAACGCAACATCCCGGTGGTGCTGGTCAACGCGGCCATCGGGCACCTCGGTTTCCCGGGCGTCTCCTGCGACGACGCCGTGGCCGTCGAACAGGCCTGGCGGCATCTCGTCTCGCTCGGCCACGAGCGGATCGGCCTGGTGCTCGGACCCGCCGACCACATCCCCTCGGGCCGGAAGCTGGCGGCGGTGCGGAGCCTCGCCCCCGAGCTGCCCGACGAGCACATCGGCCGGGCCATGTTCTCCATCGAGGGCGGTCAGGCGGCGGCCTCCCGGCTCATCGACCGCGGGGTCACCGGCTTCATCTGCGCGAGTGACCCGCTCGCCCTCGGCGTGGTGCGGGCCGCCCGCCGTAAGGGACTTGACGTGCCGTCACAAGTGTCGGTCGTCGGGTACGACGACTCCGCGCTGATGAACTGCACCGAGCCGCCGCTGACCACCGTGCGTCAGCCCATCGAGGCCATGGGCCGGGCGGCCGTGGAGTTGCTGAACGCCCAGATCGGCGGCAGCAGCGTGACGCCCGAAGAGCTCCTGTTCGAGCCCGAGTTGGTGGTGCGGGGGTCGACCGCGCAGGCACCTCGCCGTTGAGACCGGCTCGACGGCGCGAGCGCCCTGTCGTCGGCATCCGTCCGACCGCGCAAGCGCGCCGCCGTCGAGATCCCATCCTCTGTCAAATAATTACAGATTCTGCGTGACATCTTGCGCCCCCCTGTCGGCGGTGCTTGAGTGTGCGGCGCCCACCGCTCCTGCCCAAGGCGCCCAACCGCTCCTGCCCAAAGGGGTCCACCGATGAGAAATCCCGGGTTCCGCCGTACCTTCGTCGTCGTCACGGCGTCCGCTTTCGCGCTCACCGCCACCGCCTGCGGTTCGAGTGGCGACGACGGTTCCGCGGGTGGCAAGACCCGCATCACGGTCAACTGTGAGCCGCCCAAGAGCGCCAAGGTCGACCGCGCGTTCTTCGATGCCGACGTCAAGGCCTTCGAGAAGGCCAATCCGGACATCGACGTCGTCACCCATGACGCGTTCCCGTGTCAGGACCCCAAGACCTTCGACGCCAAGCTCGCCGGCGGTCAGATGGAGGACGTCTTCTACACGTACTTCACCGACGCCAAGCACGTAGTCGACATCAACCAGGCCGCCGACATCACGTCCTACGTCAAGGACCTCAAGAGCTACGGCACCCTCCAGCAGCAGCTGCGCGACATCTACACCGTCGACGGCAAGATCTACGGCGTCCCGCGCACCGGGTACTCGATGGGCCTCATCTACAACAAGGCGCTCTTCACGAAGGCCGGCCTCGACCCCGACAAGCCCCCGGCCACCTGGGAAGAGGTGCGCGCGGACGCCAAGAAGATCGCGGCGCTCGGCGGCGGCACCGTCGGCTACGCCGACTACAGCGCGCAGAACCAGGGCGGCTGGCACTTCACGGCCGAGCTCTACTCGCAGGGCGGCGACGTCGTCGCTCCGGACGGCAAGAAGTCCAGCATCGACACCCCCGAGGGCAAGGCCGTCCTGCAGAACCTGCACGACATGCGCTGGGCCGACAACTCGATGGGAACCAAGCAACTGCTCGTCCTCAACGACGTCCAGCAGATGATGGGTTCCGGCAAGCTCGGCATGTACCTCTCCGCGCCCGACAACATCCCGATCCTGGTGAAGGAGAAGGGCGGCAACTACAAGGATCTCGCCCTCGCCCCCATGCCCGGCGGCAAGGGCACGCTCGTCGGCGGCGACGGCTACATGTTCAACAAGAAGGACAGCCCGGCGCAGATCAAGGCCGGCCTCAAGTGGCTCGAGCACATGTTCCTGACGCCCGGCAAGGGCTTCCTCGGTGACTACGCCCGCGCCAAGCAGAACAACGCCCCGGTCGGCCTGCCCGAGCCGCGTCTGTTCACCGGCGCCGCGGACGCCAAGGACCAGGAGGTCAAGAAGGCCAACGCGAACGTGCCGGTGGAGAACTACCAGGGCTTCCTCGACGGCAACCAGAGTCTGCAGATGAAGATCGAGCCGCCGCAGGCCCAGCAGATCTACTCCGTCCTCGACGCCGCGGTGTCCGCGGTCCTCACCAAGAAGGACGCCGACATCGACCAGCTCCTCAAGGACGCCTCCGGCAAGATCGACTCCATCCTGGCCCGAGGCTGACACCGTTCATGAAGACCGCATCGAAGCCCCCCGCAGCGTTTCCTCCGGCCGCCGTCGGCGCGCCGGAGGTGCCGCGGTCGGCCGGGCGCCGGCCCGGGGGACCGTGGCGCCGGCGCCTGGCCGACCAGTCCCGGGCCTACGCCTTCCTGATCGGCGGCGTGCTCTGCTTCGCCCTGTTCTCCTGGTACCCGGCGATCCGCGCGGTCGTGATCGCCTTCCAGAAGTACACGCCGGGCAGCGGCGGCGAGTGGGTCGGCACCGCCAACTTCACCCGGGTCTTCCACGACCCGGAGTTCACCGCCGCCTGGCGCAACACCCTCACCTTCACCCTTCTCGCCCTGCTCATCGGCTTCGCCGTCCCCTTCGTGACGGCCTTGGTCCTCAACGAACTGCGCCACGCGAAGGCCTTCTTCCGCGTCGTGGTCTATCTGCCGGTGATGATCCCGCCGGTGGTCAGCGCCCTGCTGTGGAAGTGGTTCTACGATCCCGGTGCGGGCCTCGCCAACGAGACGCTGCGCTTTCTGCACCTGCCGACCTCGAACTGGTCCAACGGCGCCGACACCGCCCTCGTCTCCCTGGTGATCGTCGCCACCTGGGCCAACCTCGGCGGCACCGTCCTCATCTATCTCGCCGCGCTCCAGAGCATCCCCGGCGAGCTGTACGAGGCGGCCGAGCTGGACGGCGCGAGCCTCCTGCAGCGCATCCGGCACGTGACGATCCCGCAGACCCGCTTCATCATCCTGATGCTGATGCTGCTGCAGATCATCGCCACCATGCAGGTCTTCACGGAGCCGTTCGTGATCACCGGTGGCGGTCCCGAGGACAGGACCGTCACGGTGCTCTACCTGATCTACAAGTACGCCTTCCTCTACAACGACTTCGGCGGAGCCTGCGCGTTGAGCGTCATGCTGCTCGTCCTGCTCAGTGCCTTCTCCGCGGTGTATCTGAGGCTGACCCGCTCGGAAGGGGACGACGCATGAGCACCCGCACCCTGGTCTCCCCCCTCGCCCTGGCGCGTCCGCGCGGCAAGGCCGTCTACTGGACGGTCTTCAGCGGTGTCGTCCTGCTCTTCGCGGTGGCCTTCCTCTTCCCCGTCTACTGGATGGTGACCGGCGCCATGAAGTCGCCGGACGAGGTGACGCGCACACCGCCGACCCTCGTACCGCACGGGTTGCACCTGAGCGGCTACACCGACGCGTGGGACCTGATGGACCTGCCCACGCACCTGTGGAACACGGTCGTCCAGGCGGCGGGCGCCTGGCTCCTCCAGCTCGTCTTCTGCACCGCCGCCGCGTACGCCCTGTCCAAACTGAAGCCCGCCTTCGGCAAGGTGGTCCTCGGCGGCATCCTCGCCACCCTGATGGTCCCCGCACAGGCCCTCGTGGTCCCCAAGTACCTGACCGTCGCGGACCTTCCCCTCATCCACACCAGTCTGCTGAACTCGCCGCTCGGCATCTGGCTGCCGGCCGTCGCGAACGCCTTCAACCTCTATCTCCTCAAACGCTTCTTCGACCAGATCCCGCGCGACGTCCTGGAGGCCGCCGAGATCGACGGCGCCGGGAGACTGCGCACCCTGTGGTCGATCGTGCTGCCGATGTCCCGGCCCGTCCTCGGCGTCGTGTCGATCTTCGCCCTGGTCGCCGTCTGGCAGGACTTCCTGTGGCCGCTGATGGTGTTCTCCGACACCGACAAGCAGCCCATCAGCGTGGCTCTCGTCCAGCTGTCACAGAACATCCAACTGACCGTGCTCATCGCCGCGATGGTGATCGCGAGCATCCCCATGGTCGTGATGTTCCTGGTGTTCCAGCGGCACATCATCGCCGGGATCAGCGCGGGCAGCACCAAGGGCTGACGCCTGTACGTGACCCCCTCGAACGAAAGGCAACGCACCGTGGGACAGCCCCGCCCTGCCCGAAATCAGTCCGCGTGGTGGCGTTCCGCCGTCATCTACCAGGTGTACGTCCGCAGCTTCGCGGACGGCGACGGCGACGGCACCGGCGACCTCGCGGGCGTCCGCGCCAGACTGCCGTACCTCGCCGAACTCGGGGTGAACGCCCTGTGGTTCAACCCCTGGTACCGCTCACCCATGGCGGACGGCGGCTACGACGTCGCCGACTACCGCTCCATCGACCCGGCCTTCGGGACGCTCGCCGAGGCGGAGAAGCTCATCGCCGAGGCCCGGGAGCTGGGCATCCGCACCCTCGTCGACATCGTGCCGAACCACGTGTCCGACCAGCATCCCTGGTTCCAGGCGGCCTTGGCGGGCGGCCCGGAGCGCGAGCTGTTCCACTTCCGTCCCGGACGTGGAGAGCACGGCGAACTCCCGCCCAACGACTGGCCGTCCCAGTTCGCCGGCTCCTCCGAACCGGTGTGGACCCGGCTCCCCGACGGCGACTGGTACCTCCACCTCTTCACCCCCGAGCAGCCCGACCTCAACTGGGAGCACCCCGCCGTCCGCCAGGAGCACGAGGAGATCCTGCGCTTCTGGTTCGAGCGGGGCGTGGCCGGCGTCCGCATCGACTCCGCCGCGCTGCTCGCCAAGGACCCCGACCTGCCCGACTACGTCGAGGGCCGCGACCCGAACCCGTACGTCGACCGTGACGAACTCCACGACATCTATCGCTCGTGGCGGTCGGTCGCCGACGCCTACGACGGCATCTTCGTCGGCGAGGTCTGGCTCCCCGACACCGAGCGCTTCGCCCGCTATCTGCGCCCCGACGAGCTGCACACCGCCTTCAACTTCTCGTTCCTGTCCTGCCCCTGGGACGCCGGGCGGCTGCGCACCTCCATCGACGAGACCCTCGCCGAGCACGCGCCCGTCGGGGCACCCGCCACCTGGGTGCTGTGCAACCACGACGTGACGCGCACGGTCACCCGATACGGGCGCACGGACACCGGCTTCGACTTCACGGCCAAGGCCTTCGGGACCCCCACCGACCTCGCCCTCGGCACCCGCCGGGCCCGCGCCGCCGCCCTGCTCTCGCTCGCCCTGCCCGGTGCCGTCTACGTCTATCAGGGTGAGGAACTCGGGCTGCCCGAAGTGAAGTTGCCTCTCGACAGCATCCAGGACCCGATGCACTTCCGCTCCGGCGGCACGGACCCGGGCCGGGACGGCTGCCGGGTCCCGCTGCCCTGGGACGCCGAGGCCCCGTACGCCGGTTTCGGCGGTGACCCCTGGCTGCCCCAGCCCGCCGACTGGCCCGACTACGCCGCCGACCGCCAGTCCGAGGACCCCGCCTCGATGCTGAGCCTCTACCGCGCCGCGCTGCGCGTCCGCCGCACCGAACCGGGGTTCGGCGACGGCCCGCTCAGCTGGCTGGCCGCCGACGAGGGCGTCCTCGCCTTCGCCCGCACGGACGGTCTGCTCTGCGTCGTCAACCTGGCCGACGGACCGGTCGGGCTCCCTGAGTACTCCGAACTCCTCCTCGGCAGCGGCCCGTTGGACGTGGACGGACTCCTCCCACCGGACACGGCGGTGTGGCTGCGCGCCTGAGACCGCCGAACCGCACACCGCATGGCCCGCCGCCCCGTTCAGTGAAGTGGAGGCGTATCCCTCCTCGTGACCGCCTCCCCGCGCTTCGCCGCCTGGATCTGCTCGTACACCTGGGTCCGCAACTCGGCGAAGCGCGGGGCCACCCGGGTGTGCAGCTGGTCCCGCTCCTCGGGCAGGTCGATCTTCAGCTGCTCCCGCACGACGGTGGGGGAGGCCGAGAGGACCAGGACCCGCTCACCCAGATAGACCGCCTCGTCGATGTCGTGGGTCACGAACAGGATGGTCATCCCGCGCCGTTGCCACAGCCGGCGCACCAGGTCCTCCAGGTCCGCGCGGGTCTGCGCGTCGACCGCCGCGAACGGCTCGTCCATCAGCAGGACCTCGGGCTCGTACGCCAGCGCCCGCGCGATCGCGACCCGCTGCTGCATGCCGCCGGACAGCTGCCACGGATAGGCCCCCGCCGCGTCGGACAGACCGACGGACTCCAGAGCGTCGGCGACCAGCTCGCGCCGCCGTAACCCGCTCAGTTTCTTCTGCTTCAGCGGGAGTTCGACGTTCTCGCCGACCCGCATCCAGGGGAAGAGGCTGCGCCCGTACTCCTGGAACACGAACGCCATGCCGGGCGGCGGCCCGCTCACCGGTCGCCCGGCGAGCCGCACCTCGCCCGCCGTCGGCGCGAGCAGCCCGCCCACGCACTTGAGCAACGTGGTCTTGCCGCAGCCCGACGGGCCCACCAGACAGACGAGTTCACCCGTGTCCACCGTGAAGGTGAGGTCGCGGACCGCCTCCACACGGCGCCCCGACCCCTCGTAGACCTTCCGCAGGCCGGTGACGACCAAAGACGCGTGCATGGACCGCCCTTTCACGAGCGTCACGGGGACCGCCGGGAGGAGTCCCGGAAGCCGTGGTACCAGCCGAGCACCCGGCGCTCCACGAACTGGAGGACGAGCGAGAGGAGAAGGCCGAGCAGGCCGAGGACGATGATCCCGGTCCACATGTCGGGGATCGCGAAGCCGCGCTGGAACTGCACGATGGTGAAGCCGAGGCCGTTGCTCGCCGCGAACATCTCGCTGATGACCATCAGGATGATCCCGACGGACAGGGCCTGGCGCAGGCCCGCGAAGATCTGCGGGCTCGCCGCCCGCAGGACCACGTGCCGCAGCCGAGCGGCGCCCGTGACGCCGTACGAACGCGCCGTCTCGGCCATCACGGAGTCGACGGCCCGCACCCCCTCGACGGTGTTGAGCAGGACCGGCCAGAGGCAGCCGCTCGCGATCACGACGATCTTCATCGTGTCGCCGATGCCCGCGAACAGCATGATGACCGGCACGAGGACGGGCGGCGGCACCGCGCGCAGGAACTCCAGGACCGGCTCGCAGAAGGCCCGCACCCGCCGGTACGAGCCGATGACCACGCCGAGGGAGATCCCCGCGACGGCCGCCACCGCGTAGCCGCCGAGCAGCCGCAGCACGCTGGGCACCAGGTCGGCGCGGAGCCGGTCGCCCGTCCAGACGTCCGGGAATGTCCTGAGGATCGTACGCAGCGGTGGCCAGTAGACGTCGGTGCTGCCGTCCGACGCGAGCCACCAGCCGACGGCCAGCAGCACGGGGAGCGCCACGACGAACAGCACCCGCGTCAGGAGGGCACTCCAGGCGTTCGGTCCCGTCCGGCCGGACGGGACGCCCGTCACACCGCCACCTCTCCGCGCACCGACTGGTGCCAGGCGAGCGCCCGTCGTTCCACCGCGCGGGCACCCACGTTGATCAGCAGCCCGAGCAGGCCGGTGACCACCACCAGCGCGTACAGGTCCGGGACGGCCTGCGAGGACTGGGCGACCGCGATCCGCGTGCCCAGCCCCGGTGCGCCGATGACGAGTTCGGCGGTCACGGCGAGGATGAGGGCGACCGCGGCGGCCAGCCTGACACCCGTCATGACGTAGGGGAGCGCGGTGGGCCACAGGACGTGCCGGGTGCGCGCCCAGGGGCCGAGGCCGTACGAGCGTGCCGTCTCCTCCGCCACCGGGTCGACGTCACGGACGCCGTACAGGACCTGGACGAGGACCTGCCAGAAGGAGGCGTACACGACGAGGAGGAGGACGGAGCGCAGCTCGGTGCCGTACAGCAGGACGGCGAGGGGGATCAGCGCGACGGAGGGGATCGGGCGCAGGAACTCGATCGTGGAGGCCGTGGCCTCGCGGAGATACGGCACGACCGAGACGACCAGCCCCACGACGACGCCCGCGACGACCGCGGTCGCGAGCCCCAGCGCCCAGCCGGTGAGGGTGTCGCCCAGGGCCGCCCAGAAGGCGCCGTCGGTGGCCTCCTGCCCGAGCGCGTCGGCGATGCGGCTGGTCGGCGGGAAGTAGGCCGCTTTGACGAGGCCGAGCCGCGGCGCCGCCTCGCCCAGGGCGAGGAAGGCCGCGAGCCCGGCCGTACCGAGTGCCGCGTTCGCACCCCTCACGGCAGCAGCGCGTCGAGATCGGGGGCCGACTTGAAGAGCCCGTCCTGTTCGCCCAGCTTCTCCAGCGCCTCGATCGACGCGCGGTTCGGCTCGGCCGGCCACTTCGGCAGGGTCACCTTCGCGAGGACCGCCGCGGGGATCTTCGTGTACGAGGTGACGACGGAGCGGACCTCGTCAGGGTGGGCGTCGGCGTAGGCGAGGGACTCCGCGGTCGCCTCCTGGAACCTCTTCACCACATCGGGGTTCTTCTGCTCGTACTGGGTGGACGTGAAGTACATCGCCACGGTGAGGTCCTTGGCGACGTCGACGAGGGACGAGGCGAGCTCCGTGCCGCCCTGGCTCTTGACCGTGGCGAGCGCGGGCTCGACCACCATCGCCGCGTCGATCCGACCGCTGTCCAGGGCGGCGGGCATCTGGTCGAAGGCCAGCTCGACGAAGGTCACCTTCGAGGGGTCGCCGCCCGCCTTGCGCACCGACTCGCGCACCGCGGTCTCGTTGATGTTCTTCAGTGTGTTGACGGCGACCTTCTTCCCCTCCAGGTCCTTCGCCGAGGTGAGGGCGCTGCCCTTCTTCACCGTGATGGCGCCGAAGTCCTCGCCCGGCAGGCCCGTTGACGCGACGCCGTTGGCCACCGCCTTCACGGGCACGTTCCGACTCCGGGCGATCATCAGCGAGGTCATGTTGGAGAAGCCGAACTGGAACTGGCCGCTGACGACGCCCGGGACGATCGCGGCGCCGCCCTGCGCGGTCGTCATGGAGAGTCTCAGACCGCGTTTGCCGTAGAAGCCCTTCTGCTGACCCAGGTAGAGCGGTGCGACATCGACGATGGGGATGACCCCGACCTTGACCGTGGTGGTGCCGCCGGACGACGTGCCCTTGTCCGGCGTTCCGGAGTCGTCGGACGAGCCACAGGCCGACGCGGCGACCAGGAAGGTTCCGACCGCGAGACCGGCGAGCAGACGACGCATGGCTCCTCCTGTGCAGACGACGGTGTTCCGACAGGCTGTGCGCACACCGCACAGTGGTGCTCAGCGGAAGGTAGAACTCCCGTACGGCGCGGTCAATGGCTATGGCTGACAATATTGTTGACAGTTTTCGGGGCGTGCTCCCGATCCCGCGAGCCGGCTGCCTACAGGTCGAGCACGAGCCGCTTCCCCCGGCACCGGGAGACGCAGATGAGCATGGTCTCGCCGGCCGCCCGTTCCGCGTCGGTGAGCACCGAGTCCCGGTGGTCCGGGGTCCCTTCGAGGACGTCCGTCTCGCATGTGCCGCAGGTGCCCTCGGTACAGGAGAAGAGCACCTCGACGCCCGTACCGCGCACGGTGTCGAGCACGGAGGTGTTGGCGGGGACGGTCAGTGTGCGGCCGGTGCGCGCGAGGACGACCTCGAACTCGCCGTCGCCGCCGGGTTCCCGGGCCTTCGGCCGGAAGCGCTCGACGTGCAGCAGCCCGGTGGGGCACCGCTCCTCCACCGCGTCCAGCAGCGGGCCGGGACCGCAGCAGTAGACCAGCGTGCCCCCGGGGACACCCGAGAGCACGGAGTCGAGGTCCAGCAGCCCGCGCTCGTCCTGCGGAGAGACCGTCACCCGGTCCCCGTACCGGCTCAACTCCCCGACGAACGCCATGGAGTCGCGGGTCCGTCCGCCGTACAGCAGCGTCCACTCCGCGCCCGCCGCCTGCGCCGCGGCGAGCATCGGCAGGATCGGGGTGATGCCGATACCGCCCGCGACGAACCGGTATCGGGGAACGGGAGTCAGGGCGAAGTGGTTGCGCGGGCCTCGGACGCGGACTCTGTCGCCCGCGTCCACCCGCTCGTGCACGTACGAGGACCCACCGCGGCCGTGCGGCTCCCGCAGCACGGCGATCCGCCACGCCCCGCGGTCCGCCGGGTCGCCGCACAGCGAGTACTGCCGCTCCAGCCCCGGACCGAGTACGACGTCGATGTGGGCGCCCGGCTCCCAGCCGGGAAGGTCCTCACCTAGTGGGTGGCGCAGCGTGAGGGCGATCACACCCTCGGCCGCGAACTCCCGCCGTGACACGACGAGATCGGCTTCGTGGACGGTCATCCCCGGCTTCCCCGGGGCGTGTGTCCCTCGGGATGGGCGAGCATCCACTCCCACATCCCGACCGGATCCTGGGCCGTGTGCTCGGCGCCGCAGTGGCAGGTGCCGCGCAGGACGTCGGTGCCCGGGAGCCAGTCGACGCGGTAGACCTCCCGGGGCGCGAAGCGGGGTGCCGGCGTCACCGGACCCGCTCCACCGGCTTGTCGCCCTCCTCGGCCAGCCGGGCGAGGATACGGCGGGCCGCGAGACCACCCGTGTCGATGTTGATGCTGAGCTCCTGGTACCCGTCGCGCTCGGTGCCCAGCGTCCGCTGCAGCAGGTTGAGCGCGTCGACGTCCTGCATCACGACCGTGTGGTTGAAGTCCCGCAGGAACGCGGTGACTTCGCCGTCCTCGCGGGCGAAGTCCCGGGAGACCGCCCAGAAGTCGTAGACGTGGCCGTCCCGCGAGGGGGTGATCGCGTAGGTGATCTCGGTGTGGAAGGCGCGCGAGTCGCCGCCGTCCGCCTCGGGCGGCGTCCCGGCCGGTGCGACGCGGCTGTGCAGCAGATACAGGCACGGCGCGTGGTACTCGATGTCCTGCCAGCGGGTGATCCGGCCCTCGATCCCGGTCGAACGTGCGTAGAACGGCGGGCACTCGGCGTCGTCCATGTGCCGGCTGACGCGAACGATGCCGGCGCCTTCGTCGACCTCCGTCGTGATCGGCGTCCCGGCGACCTCGGGGGTGCCGATGTATCCGCCGTGCAGATAGGTCTCGTGCGAGAGGTCGAGGAGGTTGTCGACGAGCAGCCCGTAGTCGGCGTCGATGGGCTCCATCCCCGAGACCGTCGTCCAGTCCGGAGAGTCCATGTGCCGGGCCCGCGGGACGGTCCGCGGGTCGGCGAGCGCCGGGTCGCCGATCCACACCCAGACGAACGCGTCCTGCTCGAGGACCGGGTACGCGGCGACCCGGGCCGTGCGCGGTACGCGTTTCTGCCCCGGCACGTACACGCAGGTGCCCGTGGTGTCGTACGTGAACCCGTGGTATCCGCACACGATCAGGTCACCGTCGAGCCGGCTCTCGGAGAGCGGGAACCGGCGGTGCACACAGCGGTCGGCCAGGACGACGGCCGCCCCCTCGTCCTCGGTCCGGTAGAGGACGAGCGGTTCACCCAGGACCGTCCGGCCGAGCAACTCGCGCCCCACCTCGTGGGCGAGGGCGGCGACGTACCACTGGTTCCTGGCGAAGGCGGTCGTGTGCGGCATCGTCGCGGCTCCTGTCCGACTGCTGTGGTGGCATCGTCGGGAAGGGGGTCACCGCGGCGCAACGGCTCTTCCGTCTCACGGAAGGGAACGGGGAATCCACCGTGTCAGGGCGGGTGCTCGTCCGCCATGCACGCCGACGCGCGCGCCGCGGGGCGGGTCGGCTCCTCCAGGGGGAGGACGAAGGACTATATCGGGCGGCCCGTGGCGTGACGCATTCCGCTTCGTCGGCCGCGTCCGCGGAAAAGGTCCGTGCGCCGACACGAAGGGCACCCCGGACGTGGTGCCCGAGAGTGGACGTCGTGCCGGTCGCCGGCTCGCGGAGAGGCCGTCGGCGCGGACCCAGGACCGGCGAACCGGACCTGCCGGGAGCGCACCCCGCCCCGCCCAGATCAAGCCGCCGCTTTCCGGTGGCGGCAAGAATCCGAAGGACGACCATGACCGGGCCGGGCCGGGTGACGCACGGGCCTCCGTCCATCGCTGGGGCCTGCGTGTGCCTGTAGTTCTGGGACCGGTCGCGGGTCACTCCACAGGCCGCGGCGAGCTGTATTTATTGTGCGGAATTCCGGCGCCCGAATTCACTGAATGAAATGCGGGGGTAATGGCCGGAGTAATTCCGAAAATGGTGTGACTAGCATGGTCACACCGTCATCACCCTTTTGATGATTCCGTTATCCCTCGCTCTTCCTTAACGTGATGTGTCAAGAACGACGATCCACGAACGAAAGGAAGAGGCGATGGCGGAACCCTTCGTCACCGGGCCGCTCGACACCGACCGGGGGACCGGTACGAGCACCACGGACGTGCGCACCCGACGGACGGGCACGACCCTGCTCATCACGATCGACCGCCCACGAGCACGTAATTCCGTCAACGCCGAGGTCGCCGCCCTGCTGGCGAGCGCCCTGGACGAACTGGAGGCGGACCCGGGACTCCGGGCCGGCGTGCTGACCGGCGCCGAGGGCAACTTCAGCGCCGGCATGGACCTGAAAGCGGCCCTACGGGGCGAGTCCCCGAGCATCCCGGGGCGCGGATTCGGCGGCGTGACCGAGGCCGACCGGACGAAGCCGCTGATCGCCGCCGTGGAAGGCTGGGCCATGGGGGGCGGCTTCGAACTGGCCCTCGCCTGCGATCTGATCGTGGCCGCTCAGGACGCGCACTTCGGTCTGCCGGAGGTCAAGCGGGGACTGATCGCCGCCGGCGGGGGAGTGATCCGGCTGCCCCGGCGCATCCCGTACCACCTCGCCATGGAATTGCTGCTGACCGGCGAGCCGGTGAGTGGCCGCCGGGCCGGTGAGCTGGGTCTGGCCAACCGGGTCGTCCCCGCCGGCCAGGCCGTGCCGGAGGCACTCCTGCTCGCCGAACGCCTGGCCGCGAACGCGCCTCTGGCGCTCGCCGCGGTGAAGGCGGTCACGCGGGCCGCGGACGGCGCACCCGAGGCCGACGCCTTCGCCGCGCAGCGCACGGTGATGAGCGAGCTGATGACCACGGCCGACGTCCGGGAGGGCATGACCGCCTTCGCCGAGCGCCGGGCCCCGCAGTGGACGGGGAAGTGACGTGCGGTCCGTCCCGGAGCCGGTGCGCGCCATGATCACCGATGTGGTGGTCGAGGGGGCGTACACCGGCCCCGCACTGCTTCGGTCCTGCGCCCCCGTCCCCGCCCCGCCGGCGGACCTGCCCGGCCTGGAGGTCCTCCCCGCGGGCCACATCCTCACCGACCCGGATCTCGCACCCGTCGAGCCGGTCTTCGACCACCTGAAGGAAGGCGCCCAGTGACGCACCCGTTCCGTACCGCCGCCGTGATCGGCGCGGGCACCATAGGACTCTCCTGGACAGCGCTGTTCGCCGCACACGGCCTGACCGTCCACGTCAGCGATCCCCGCCCCGACCTGCCGGAGGCGATCACCGAGGCGCTTGCCGCGTTCGCCCCTCATCTGGCCGCCCAGGGCCTGGACACCGACGGCCTCGCCGACCGCGTACACGTCGCGGCCGACGTCACCGAAGCCGTCCGGCACGCGGACATCGTCCAGGAGAACGGCCCCGAGCGCGTCGAGTTCAAGAAGGAGCTGTTCGCCCAACTGGTCCGGGAGGCCCCCGGGCACGCGCTGCTTCTCAGCTCGTCGTCGGCGATCCCGGCGACCGCCTTCACCACGGAACTCGAGGACGCCGGCCGCATCCTCATCGGGCACCCCTTCAACCCGCCCCACCTGCTGCCGCTCGTCGAGGTCGTACCCGGCGAACGCACCACCGAGGAAGCCGTGCGGGCCGCCGTCGACTTCTACACCGCCGTCGGCCGCACCCCCGTCGTCGAACGCCAGGAGATCCCCGGCTTCGTCGGCAACCGGCTCCAGAACGCGCTCAGCCGCCAGGCCGTCTACCTCATCCAGCAGGGCGTGGTGACCCCCGAGGACCTGGACACCGTCGTGACCCACTCGCTCGGCGTCCGCTGGGCGACGGTCGGGCCGTTCCTCGGCGCGCACCTGGGCGGTGGCCCCGGCGGCTACCGCCACATCACCGAGCACATCGGCTCGACCATGCAGCAGATGCCCCTCGGTGAGCCTTCGCAGGACCCCGAGGACCGGGAACGGGTGATCCAGGCGGTGGAGAGGGCGTACGCCTCCACGCCGTACGCCGACCTCGCCGAAGCCCGCGACCACAGGCAACTCGCCGTCCTGTCCGCCCTGGAGGACAGCCGACGCACTGAGCACACCAAGGAGATCTGAGATGACCACCGTTACCACCGCCACCGCCACCGCCGCCACCTCTGCCACCACCCCCACCGCACAGCCGGACGACCAACTGGTCGCCGACTTCTACCAGTACGAGGCGCTGCTCTCGGACGAGGAGCGCGAGATCCTGCTCAACGCCCGCGCCTTCCTGCGCAAGGAGATCAAGCCGCTGGTGAACGAGTACTGGGGCAAAGGCGAGTTCCCCTTCGAGATGATCGAGAAGTTCCGCACCAGTGGACTGGCCGCCCTGGCCTACGAGGGCTACGGCGAGCACAAGCCGGCCGCCAGCCACCTGCTCGGCGGCATGCTCGCCACCGAGCTGGGCCGTGTCGACGCCTCGACCGCCACCTTCTTCGGCGTCCACAACGGCCTCGGCTTCTACTCGATCTACTACGGCGGCGACCAGGAGCAGCGCGACAGGTTCCTGCCCGCCATGGCCTCGATGGACAAGATCGGCGCCTTCGCCCTGACCGAACCGCTCGGTGGCTCCGACGTCTCCGGCGGCATGCGGACGACCGCCAGGCGCGAGGGCGACGACTGGATCCTCAACGGCGCCAAGAAGTGGATCGGCAACGCCACCTTCGCCGACTACGTCGTGGTCTTCGCGCGGGACGTCGACGACAACAAGGTCAAGGCCTTCGTCGTCGAGAAGGGCACCCCAGGTTTCCGGCCGGAGAAGATCGAAGGCAAGATCGCGCTGCGGATCGTGCAGAACGCCGAGATCACCCTGACCGACGTCCGCGTGCCGGAAGCCAACCGGCTGCACAACATCAAGGGCTTCCGGGACGTCGCCGAGGTCCTGCGCGTCACCCGCGGCGGAGTCGCCTGGCAGGCCCTGGGTGTGATGATCGGCGCCTACGAGCTCGCACTCGACTACGCCAAGGAACGCATGGCCTTCGGCCGCCCGATCGCCAAGTTCCAGATGGTGCAGGACCTGCTGGTCAAGAGCCTGGGCAACATCACCGCTTCCTGGGGCATGCTGGTACAGCTCGCCCGGCTCCAGGACCAGGGCATCTTCCGCGACGAGCAGTCCGCGCTGGCCAAGGAGTACGTCGCGGCCCGCATGCGCGAATCCGTCGCGTGGTGCCGCGAGATCTTCGGCGGCAACGGCATCGTCCTCGACTACGACGTCGCCCGGTTCTTCTCCGACGCCGAGGCCCTCTACTCGTACGAGGGCACCCACCAGATGCAGACCCTCATCGTCGGCAAGTCCATCACCGGCCACAGCGCCTTCGTGGGGTGACGGCGATGACCACCGAATCCGTCTTCACCGGTCTGAAGGTCCTCGACGCGGCGAGCTTCATCGCGGCACCGGCAGCGGCCACCATGCTCTCCGACTTCGGAGCGGACGTCATCAAGATCGAGCCGCCGGGGGCGGGCGATCCCCAACGGCGGCTGAGTTCCGTGCCGCCCAGTCCCCGGGCCCGGGCCAACTACGGCTGGCACCTCGCCAACCGCAACAAGCGCGGCATGGTGATCGACCTGAAGTCACCGGCGACCACCGAGGTCCTCAAGCGACTCGTCGAGTGGGCCGACGTGGTGATCACCAACTTCCCGCACGGCACGCGCGAGAAACTGCACCTCGGCTACGAGGAGGTCTCGGGCTGGAACCCGCGGGTCGTCTACGCCGACATCACCGGCTTCGGGGACGCGGGCCCCGA
>NZ_JBEXHZ010000059.1:0-28732 GCF_040608315.1 Streptomyces sp. NPDC005195 | reverse complement strand
CTGCGCTCCCGCTTCGGCCGCGCCTGGCGCCGCAAGGCACCGGTGGAGTCCCTGATGCCGCTGCGCCTCGCGCGCTACGGCGTCCCGCTCGCCGAGACCGCCCCCTCGGGCCTGGCGGCGGCCGGCATCGAGCCCGCGCTGCTGCCCCCCGTACCGCAGTGGGAGGTGGCGCGCGGGCCGGAAGCCACGGCACCCGCCGTACCGGGCGACGCGGCTCCGGTCCGGGAACAGCTTGCCGCCGCCGAGGCGAACGAGCCTCCGGAGCGGCCGGAGGACTACGCCGAGCCGCAGAGTCAGTGGCTTCAGGCGCGGGACCCCCAGTCCGTCGCGTATCAGGGCGGCTACGACCCGACGTACGACCCGGATGTCGCGTACCGGCAGTGGTACGAGGAGCAGCAGCAGGCCGAGCAGTTCGAGGAGCAGCAGCAGTTCCGGTCTCGCCAGCAGTTCGAGGAACAGCAGCTGTTCGAGCAGCAGAGGTTCCCGCAGCAGGCGTTCCCGCGGCAGCGGTACGAGGAGCAGCCCGTCCCCGCCCCGGAGCCCTCTCCGGAGGACACCGGTACCTTCCCGATCCCGTCGGGCCCGGGGCGTACCCGTGAGCTGGGCGCGGGCGGTGGCTCGGAGCCGACCGAGGAGGACTACTACCTGGTCTTCAAGAAGTCGATAGACGGCAGCTATCCGACCTCGGGCCAGTTCAGGGGCGACGTGGAGGCGACGTACGGCACCACGCTCCCGCAGCGCGAGGCCGACCGCATGGTCAACCGCTTCACCAACCGCCACACGGCGGAACTCCAGGAGGACCACATCGCGTAGGCACGTCGGCGTGCACGAGAAGGGGGCGCCCGGTGATCACCGGGCGCCCCCTTCCGCGTACCGCCGAAGGCCTACGCCGCGAGCAGCTTGCGGACCCGGTCCTGGCCGACCGCGAGGAGCAGCGTGGGCAGGCGCGGGCCGGTGTCGCGTCCGACGAGCAGGTGGTAGAGCAGCGCGAAGAACGTGCGCTGGGCGACCTTGATCTCCGCCGGGAGCTCCTTGGCGGTGGCGTCGGCCGGGAAGCCGGCCTGGACCTTGGGGACGCCGTAGACGAGGTGGGTCAGGCCGTCCAGGGACCAGTTCTCGTCCAGGCCGTCCAGGAGCAGACGCAGCGACTCGCGGCCCCGGTCGTCGAGGGACGCGAGCAGTCCGGCGTCGGGCTCGGCGCGCACGACGGTGCGCTCCTCCGCCGGGACCTGGGTGTTGATCCAGGTCTCGGCCCTGTCGAGCCGGGGCCGGACCTCGTCGAGCGAGCCGAGCGGGTTCTGCGGGTCGAGCTCGCTCAGGATGCGCAGGGTCTGGTCCTCGGCGCCGGCGGTGATGTCGGCGACGGAGGCGAGGGTGCGGTACGCCATCGGGCGGGGAGTCCTGGGCAGTTCCCCGGCGGCGGTGCCGACGGCGCGGGCGTAGGCGGCGGCGTCGGCGGGCAGCACGGAGCCTCCCCCGGAGCCGGCACCCTGGGAGGCGCCCCCGGCGACCTTGCCCTCCAGCTTGTCCCACTCGTCGTAGAGCCGCTGGATCTCCTGGTCGAAGGCGATCTTGAACGACTGGTTGGGGCGGCGGCGGGCGTACAGCCAGCGCAGCAGCTGCGGCTCCATGATCTTCAGCGCGTCGGCCGGTGTGGGGACCCCGCCCTTGCTGCTGGACATCTTGGCCATGCCGGAGATGCCGACGAAGGCGTACATCGGTCCGATCGGCTGCTCGCCGCCGAAGATCCCGACGATCTGGCCGCCGACCTGGAAGGAGGACCCCGGCGACGAGTGGTCGACGCCGCTCGGCTCGAAGACCACACCCTCGCGGGCCCAGCGCATCGGCCAGTCGACCTTCCAGACCAGCTTGCCGCGGTTGAACTCGCTGAGCCGGACGGTCTCGGAGAAGCCGCAGGCCGAGCAGGTGTACGTCAGCTCGGTCGTCTCGTCGTCGTAGGCCGTGACGGTGGTGAGGTCCTTCTCGCACCGGCCGCAGTAGGGCTTGTACGGGAAGTACCCGGAGGTGGAGCTGCCGTCGTCCTCGGCGGCGGCGCCGGAGCCCTCGACGGCTTCGAGCTCGGCCTCCTCGACGGGCTTCTGCCCCTGCTGCTTCTTGGCCGGGGCCTTCTTGGTGCGGTACTGCTCCAGGACGGCGTCGATGTCACCGCGGTGCCTCATCGCGAACAGGACCTGCTCGCGGTAGGCGCCCGCGGTGTACTGCTCGGTCTGGCTGATCGGGTCGTACTCGACGCCGAGCTCGGCCAGTGCCCCGGTCATCGCGGCCTTGAAGTGCTCGGCCCAGTTCGGGTACTCCGAGCCCTTGGGGGCGGGGACCGAGGTCAGCGGCTTGCCGATGTGCTCGGCCCAGGACTCGTCGATGCCGGGGACGTCCGCCGGGACCTTGCGGTAGCGGTCGTAGTCGTCCCAGGAGATCAGGTGGCGCACGGTGAGGCCGCGGCGGCGGATCTCGTCGGCGACCAGGTGCGGGGTCATGACCTCGCGCAGGTTGCCGAGGTGGATGGGGCCGGAGGGGGAGAGTCCGGACGCGACGACGACCGGTTTGCCCGGGGCACGACGCTCCGACTCGGCGATGACCTCGTCCGCGAAACGGGAGACCCAGTCGGTGGTCTCGGTGCTCTGGGCCACGATCGGCACGTCCTTCTTTCTGATACGCCAGTACGGCTGACGGCACCATTCTCCCAGTTGGGACCGCAACCACGAAAACGGCTTTCCAGTGCCCCTCGTCACCCGGCGGCGCCGGGCCGTCGCAGCGAAATCCGCTTGCTCCCCCATGGGATACTGGCGGGGTCCATCTGAGTCCCTCGAGGAGAACGGCATCCACCCCATGGCCTCGGTCACGTCCCTCACCGCTTCCGTCCACCAGCGCCTCGCGGACGCCCTCACGGCAGCCCTGCCGGAGGCCGGTTCCGCGGATCCGCTGCTGCGACGAAGCGACCGGGCCGACTTCCAGGCCAACGGGATCCTGGCGCTCGCGAAGAAGGCGAAGGCGAACCCGAGGGAGCTGGCGACGCAGGTCGTGGCGCGGGTCGAGTCGGGTGAGGTGATCAAGGACATCGAGGTCTCCGGACCCGGCTTCCTGAACATCACGATCACCGACCGGGCGATCACCGAGAACCTGGCGGAGCGGTACGCGGACGGCGAGCGCCTCGGCGTGCCGTTCGTGGAGCACCCGGGCACGACGGTGATCGACTACGCGCAGCCGAACGTGGCGAAGGAGATGCACGTAGGTCACCTCCGCTCGGCCGTCATCGGTGACGCGGTGGTCCAGATCCTGGAGTTCGTGGGCGAGTCCGTCGTACGGCGTCACCACATCGGCGACTGGGGCACCCAGTTCGGCATGCTCATCCAGTACCTGATCGAGCACCCGCACGAGCTGGACCACCAGGCCGGCGAGGTCTCCGGCGAGGAGGCCATGTCGAGCCTGAACCGCCTCTACAAGGCGGCGCGGACGCTCTTCGACTCCGACGAGGAGTTCAAGACGCGGGCGCGGCGCCGGGTGGTGGACCTCCAGGCGGGCGAGCCCGAGACGCTGGCCATGTGGCAGAAGTTCGTGGACGAGTCGAAGATCTACTTCTACTCGGTCTTCAAGAAGCTCGACATGGAGATCCGCGACCCGGACGTGGTCGGCGAGTCCGGCTACAACGACATGCTGGACGAGACGTGCCGCCTCCTGGAGGAGTCGGGCGTGGCGGTCCGCTCCGAAGGCGCGCTCTGCGTGTTCTTCGACGACGTGAAGGGCCCCGACGGCAACCCGGTCCCGCTGATCGTGAAGAAGTCGGACGGCGGATACGGCTACGCGGCCACCGACCTGTCCGCGATCCGCGACCGTGTCTTCAACCTGAAGGCCGACAGCCTCATCTACGTCGTGGACGCCCGGCAGTCCCTGCACTTCAAGATGGTCTTCGAGACCGCGCGCAGGGCCGGCTGGCTGAGCGACGACGTGAAGGCCCACCAGCTGGCCTTCGGCACGGTGCTGGGCAAGGACGGCAAGCCGTTCAAGACCCGTGAGGGCGAGACGGTCCGGCTGGTCGACCTGCTCGACGAGGCGATCGACCGGGCGACGGCCGTCGTGCGGGAGAAGGCCGAGAAGGTGGACCTGAGCGAGCGCGAGATCGAGGAGAACGGCCGGTACGTCGGCATCGGCGCCGTGAAGTACGCGGACCTCTCCACCTCCGCCGTGCGGGACTACAAGTTCGACCTGGACCAGATGGTCTCCCTGAACGGCGACACGTCCGTGTACCTCCAGTACGCGTACGCCCGTATCCGGTCGATCTTCGGCAAGGCCGGCGACCGTACGCCGCTCGCCCACCCGGAGCTCGAACTGGCCCCGACGGAGCGGGCGCTCGGCCTGCACCTGGACCGGTTCGGCGAGACACTGGACGAGGTCGCCGCCGAGTACGCCCCGCACAAGCTCGCCGCGTACCTGTACCAACTGGCCTCGCTCTTCACGACGTTCTACGACCAGTGCCCGGTCATCAAGCCGGCCCCGGCGCAGGAGGTCGCGGAGAACCGGCTGTTCCTCTGCGACCTGACCGCCCGCACGCTCCACCAGGGCATGGCCCTGCTGGGCATCAGGACGCCCGAGCGCCTCTGACCGCGGAGGGCCGCGCACGGACCGGCTGAAAGGGCCGTGCGCCCCGGGACGTCCCGGGGCGCGCGGCCCTTTCACGTCCACCCGCCGACACCGGCGAACTCGCACCACACCGCCTTGCCGGGGTCCCGCTCCGCCACTCCCCAACTGTCGGACAGAGCGGCCACCAGCAGCAGTCCGCGCCCGCCCTCGCCGGCGGCGCCGTCCACGGGCCGCGGGACGCCACCGCCGCTGTCGTGCACCTCCACACGCAGTACGCCACCGTCTCCGGCGTATCTCAGGAACACCCGGAAGTGCCGGCCGGGCGGCACGCCGTGCACCAGGGCGTTCGTCGCCAGCTCACTCACGCACAGCAACACGTCGTCGCCACGGCCGGCTCCGACGAGTCCCCAGCCGGCCAGGGTCTCGCGCGCGAACCGCCTGGCGGCGGGAACGGCGCGACGCTCACGCCTGAAGAACCGCTCGCGCAGGGGCGGGAGTTGGGTCGTCTCGTTCACAGGACGATGGTCGCTCGGAGTCACTACGGTGGATCACTGTGTGAACCAGTACGGATTTTCTGTACGGGTTCGTGCGGGGTCGTGTTCGGGCAGGGGTGGGGAGTTGGTCGGACATGAATCCCGGAAAGCGTCCACGGAAGAACGCGTCGGCGATGAGGATGCTGGGCGCCCAGGTCGCGGCATTCCGTCGAGCGGAGGGGTACACCCAACGGTCCCTGGCCGAACGGCTCCTGGTCGATGAGGAGACCGTCGCCTCGATCGAGCAGGGCCGGCGTCCTCTGAAACGGGACCTGGCGGAACACCTCGACGAACTCCTGCGCACCAAAGGCGTGCTGGCGATCGGGGTGGACCATATGCCTGAGGTGGACCTCTTCCCACGGTGGGCCGCCGAATTCATCGATCTGGAGCGAGAGGCGGTGGCACTCTCCTCGTACCAGAACCAGGCTCTGCCCGGTCTCCTCCAAACCGAGGCCTACGCCCGGGCGGTGTTCCGCAACGAAGTGCCCAGCCTCACGGACGACGAGACCCAACAGCGCGTGGCGGCCCGCATGACGCGCCAGGAAATCCTCCACCGCGAAGGTCCGCCGACCGCCAGCTTCATCATCTCCGAGGCGACGCTGATGGACCGCCTCGGCGGCGACGACGTGCATCTGGAACAACTGCGCCACCTGCGCGCATGCTCTCGGCTCCCTGGCGTCACCCTCCAGGTCATGCCAGTGGGACGGGACTTCCACGCCGGCCTGTCCGGCCCCTTCGTCCTCATCGAGACCCCCGACCATCAGCGGGTCGCGTACGTCGAGGCCCAGCTCAACGGTTGGATGATCGCCGACCCCGGCCAGGTGTCCATCCTGGAACGCAAGTATGCGATGCTGCGGACACAGGCACTCAATGCCCAGGAGACGAAGCGCCTGTTGGACCGTTCGCTAGGAGAACGATGAACGCCGCACCGCAGTGGTTCAAGTCCAGCTACAGCACTGAGCAAGGCGGCGATTGCCTCGAAGTCGCCTGCACGGGACCCGATTTCGGTGACGTCACTGCCGTCCATGTGCGCGACTCCAAGAACCCCGCGAGCCCCCTCCTCCACACGTCGCTGGAAGCCTGGTCCGCGTTCACGGCGTACGCCGCCCGCCACTGACACCGCGCCGCGCCCGCTGTCAGTGGCGGCCCCTACAGTCACCGGCATGGCGACACTTCCGAACCCGCTGCCGAAGCTGGCGGCCGACCCGAGCGGGCACACGCTCGGGCTTGAACTCCCGGCCGGGAGACTGCTCGACGCGACAAACGACGGGCCCTGGCACGAACCGCTGCTGTGGCACGCCGACGGACCGGCGGCCCCCGGCGGCTGGGCGGCACTGGAGCCCGCGCGGCGGACGTCCGGGCTGCTCCCCCTCCTCATCGACATGGGCGGTGATCAGGGCGCCCCGCAGGACTGGGAGTTGATACCGGACGAGGTGTCGTACCCCGGGGACCACGACGCCGAGGACGTACTCGCGGAGTTCTGGGACGAGTACGCGGCGGACGAACTCGGCGCGGACGAGGACCACCCCGGCGAGCAGGCCGTCGTCGAGATCTTCGGCGAGCAGCCGACGTACGACGAGAAGGTCGCGCCGTTCGGCCCCGCCTGGCCCGGTCTCGCGCCCGCCACGGAGCAGGAGACCGACCCCGACACCCGTGCCGCCGAGATCGCCGACTCCCTCACGGACAGCGGCTCGTGGCTGAAGGAGCCGCGCCTCGCGCTGGTCCCGGCCCGCCGCAGCGCGGACATCCCGGCGGCGATCGGCTGGTCCGGCCCGCTGAACCACGAGGGTGACGTGGCCCGCCTGTGCGCGGTGCTGCGCTCCTGGGAGGACCGCTTCGGCATCCGGGTCGTGGCTCTCACCTTCGACCAGCTGGTGCTGTCGGTGGCGGCGCCGCCCCGGACCCGGGACGAGGCCGAGGCGGTGGCGGCCGAGCACTTCGCGTTCTGCCCGGACAACATCACCCAGGGCCACCACGAGACACTGCGCGCGTACGCGGAGCACGAGGTGCTCGGCCGGCGGGTGTGGTCCTTCTGGTGGGACTGAGCCCTCCTGGACGGCGGGGGCGGCGGTGCGGGAGAGCCGGTCCGCCGCCCCTGCCGGCGTTCAGCGCTTGACGGCGGTCGCCCCGTAGACGTTGATGTCGGCGTCCGTGACGTCGTTGATGTCCCGGTAGCGGACCTTCTCGATGTCGTCGAGGGTCGCGAGGTACCCCGGATCGGCCACCTCGGGAGCGGGCGCCGCCCCGTCGGGCCGCCAGTGGTGCACGGGGACGACACCCGGCTCGTCCGGTTCGAGCCCGTTCTCCGTGAAGAACCGTTCGACCTCGGCCCTGGAGCGCAGCACGAACGTGAACCCCCGCTCGGTGTACGTCCGCTGCACCGCCCGGACGTTCTCGGCGTTCAGGTCCTCGGTGAGATGGCTGAGCACCACCCGGCTCCCGGACGGCAGCGCCTTCACCAGATCACGGACGATCGGATAGGCCTCGTCGTCCTCGATGAAGTGCAGGATCGCCACCAGCACGAGCGCGACCGGCTGGTCGAAGTCGAGGGTCTTGGCGGCGTCCCGCAGAATCTGCGCGGGCTGCTTGAGGTCCGCGTCGACGTAGTCGGTCACCCCCTCCGCCCCGCTGGTGAGCAGCGCCCGCGCGTGGGCGAGGACCACCGGGTCGTTGTCGACGTACACGACCCGGGACGTGGGATCGATCCGCTGGGCGATCTGGTGCACGTTCTCCTGCGTCGGCAGTCCCGTACCTATGTCCAGGTACTGGCGGATGCCGTCCTCCCGGGTCAGCGTGGTCACCGCGCGCCGCAGGAAGTCCCGGTTGTGCCGGACGTCGAGGTATCCGCGCGGGTTGGCCGCGAGCGCCGCGGCGGCCGCGTTCCGGTCGACCGGGTAGTTGTCCTTGCCCCCGAGGAAGACGTCGTAGACGCGGGCCGGGTGCGCCTTGGTGGTGTCGATCCTCCTTCTCAGCTCGGCGGGGTCCTGGCTGAGAGCATCACCGGGCATAAAGCCTCTCCCTGGAGAGTCGCGTGATCGAACGAGCAACAACCTAACTCCTGGGGCGACTTGATCGTGCCCGGGTCGGTGACTCCAGGTCCCTGCCCGGCGGGAGCCGCCGTCTGCCACCCGCTTGCGCCCAGCGGACAGTCGTACGCGCGGGACGCCCCGGGCTCCCGCTCGTCCGGAACGGCTTCCCGCCGTTCCCGTCCCCGCCGGCACCGGCCGCCGCTCCCGACGGGGACCCCGCGCAGTCGTCCCCGCCACCGTTTCTCCCTCCCCGCGTCCCGGGCCGCATTCCAGGGGGATGACATCCCTCCAGGTCAGACGGCCTAGGGGCGTTCCAGCGTCCCGTATCCCCCGGCAACCGTGGCGGCCGGGACGGATCACCCCACAAGCTGTGGCCCTCCAAGCACGCCGCTCGCCTCGACCGGTCGAGCGGCCGGCCCGGTCCGACACCCACAGGGGGATCTCCCATGTCCGCACGCACCGTCCGTACCCGTCTGCTCGCCGCTTCGACGGTCGCGCTCGCCGCGCTCGCCCTCACGGCGTGCGACAGCGGAAAGGGCGTACGGGACGAGGGTCCGTCCGCCGCGTCACAGTCCTCGGCTCAGCCGGACGGGTCGACGACGGCGAAGCCCGCGGCCGACAGTGGCACCTCGACGGGAGGCTCGGCCGCCACCCCGACGAAGGGCTCCACGAAGGGCTCCACGAACGGTTCCTCCGGCACGACGGGCGACGGCAAGTCCGCGGGAGGCGGCACCGGCACGGGCGGCACCCGCAACACAGCCTGCGACGGCGCCCACACCAGGACCACCGCGACCGAGGTGTCCCGCCCCCTCAACCACCTGCTCCTCACCGTCACCAACACCGGCTCGAAGAACTGCGATCTGACGGGCTACCCGATCGCCCGCTTCGGCGAGGCCCAGTCGGTCCCCCCGGTCGCCGAGCAGACCCACCCGCAGGCGGTCGTCACCCTCGCCCCGGGCGAGTCCGGCTACGCGGGCGTCCTCCTGTCGGCCGGCGACGGCAGCGGCGGCAACGGCTACACGGCGAAGACCCTGGTGGTCGGCTTCGCGAAGGGCGCCACCTCGACCCCGGCCCTCCCCGCGAAGGGCGTGTACGTCGACGACAAGCTCACGGTGACGTACTGGCAGCAGCGCCTGGCCGACGCGCTGTCCTACTGAGCCTTCACGGGGCCACCGGCCGACGAGCGGCTAACGCAGCGTCCGGGCGACCTCGGTCGCCCAGTAGGTGAGGATGTTCCGCGCCCCGGCCCGCTTGATGCCGGTCAGTGTCTCCAGGATGGCCTTGTCCCGGTCGATCCAGCCCTTCTCCGCCGCCGCCTCGATCATCGCGTACTCGCCGGAGATCTGGTACGCGGCCACGGGCACGTCCACCGCGTCGGCGACCCGCGCGAGAATGTCCAGGTAGGGTCCGGCCGGCTTCACCATCACCATGTCGGCGCCCTCCTCCAGGTCGAGGGCGAGCTCCCGCATGGACTCCCGGAGGTTCGCGGGATCCTGCTGGTACGTCTTGCGGTCGCCCTCGAGCGAGGAGCCGACGGCCTCCCGGAAGGGCCCGTAGAAGGCCGAGGAGTACTTGACGGTGTAGGCGAGGACGGCGACGTCCTCCCGGCCGATCTGGTCCAGGGCGTCCCGGATGACCCCGATCTGCCCGTCCATCATCCCACTCGGGCCCACCACATGGGCCCCCGCGTCGGCCTGGACCTGGGCCATCTCGGCGTAACGCTCCAGGGTCGCGTCGTTGTCCACGCGCCCTTCCGCGTCGAGGACTCCGCAGTGCCCGTGGTCGGTGGTCTCGTCCAGACACAGGTCGGACATGACGAGCAGTTCGTCCCCGACCTCGGCGCGCACATCACGGAGGGCGACCTGAAGGATCCCGTCCGGGTCGGTGCCGGGCGTCCCCACGGCGTCCTTCTTCGAGTCCTCCGGCACCCCGAAGAGCATGATCCCCGAGATTCCGGCCTCCACCGCCTCCAGGGCCGCCTTCTTCAGGCTGTCCCGGGTGTGCTGCACGACACCGGGCATCGCCCCGATCGGCACCGGCTCGCTCACACCCTCCCGCACGAACGCGGGGAGGATGAAGTCGGCGGGGTGCAGCCGGGTCTCGGCGACCATGCGCCGCATCACAGGCGTCGTACGCAGCCGCCGCGGCCGCGTACCGGGGAAGGATCCGTACTTCGTCATCCCCCCACGCTACGCCCGCCGCCCCACCCCTTTTGCCGACATCGTGCCGGTACGGATACGGGTCACGAGGGGGGCGATCTGGTGCGGGGGGTCTTCGGGTACGGGTGGGCGGCGTCTTCGGCGCGGGCCCGCGCCTCCAGCCCGTCCGGCGTTCGAGGACGGGCCCTTCGGGCGGAGGCGGGGGTCCAGGGGACGCGCAGCGCCCCTGGCGGGGGTCCGGAGGCGGAACCCCTGGGGAGGAAACGGGCAGGGGCGGCGGGGGCGAAAGAAAACCCGCCCCGACCGCCCCCTACACGTACGTACGACCTCCGTACGACCTACGTGGCCCGCCGTCTCCGCGCTCCCGGCCTCCGCTCACTGGGCCGCGTCACCGGATCCCCGGCCTCCGCGGCGGCAGCCCGCCGTCGCAGCCCGAAGTCCGCCAACGCCTCCGCCAGCTTGTGCACCGAAGGCTCCGGAGCCATGACATCGACCCGCAGCCCGTGCTCCTCCGCCGTCTTGGCGGTGGCGGGACCGATACACGCGATCACCGTCACGTTGTGCGGCTTGCCCGCGATCCCGACCAGGTTCCGCACCGTCGACGAGGACGTGAACAGAACGGCGTCGAAGCCACCGCCCTTGATCGCCTCACGGGTGTCCGCCGGCGGCGGCGACGCCCGCACGGTCCGGTAGGCCGTGACGTCGTCGACCTCCCAGCCCAGCTCGATGAGCCCCGCGACCAGCGTCTCGGTGGCGATGTCCGCCCGCGGCAGGAACACCCGGTCGATCGGGTCGAACACCGGGTCGTACGGCGGCCAGTCGTCCAGCAGCCCGGCCGCGGACTGCTCCCCGCTCGGCACCAGGTCCGGCTTCACACCGAAGGCGACCAGCGCCTTCGCCGTCTGCTCGCCCACCGCCGCGACCTTGATCCCGGCGAAGGCCCGCGCGTCGAGCCCGTACTCCTCGAACTTCTCCCGCACCGCCTTCACCGCGTTGACCGACGTGAAGGCGATCCACTCGTAGCGCCCGGTGACGAGCCCCTTGACCGCACGCTCCATCTGCTGCGGCGTACGCGGCGGCTCGACGGCGATCGTGGGCACCTCGTACGGCACGGCACCGTACGAACGCAGCTGGTCGGAGAGGGAGGCCGCCTGCTCCTTCGTGCGCGGCACGAGCACCTTCCAGCCGAACAGCGGCTTGGACTCGAACCACGACAACTGGTCGCGCTGGGCGGCGGCGGAACGCTCGCCGACCACGGCTATCACCGGCCGGCCACCGTCCGGGGACGGCAGCACCTTGGCCTGCTTCAGGGTCTGCGCGATGGTCCCGAGCGTGGCCGACCAGGTCCGCTGCCGCGTGGTCGTTCCCGCGACCGTCACCGACATCGGCGTATCGGGCTTGCGGCCCGAGGCGACGAGCTCTCCCGCGGCCGCGGCCACGGAGTCGAGCGTCGCCGACACGACGAGCGTGCCGTCCGACGCCCCGACCTCGGTCCAGCACCGGTCGGAGGCCGTCCGCGCGTCGACGAACCGCACGTCCGCGCCCTGCGCGTCCCGCAGCGGCACACCGGCGTACGCGGGCACACCCACGGCCGCCGCCACACCGGGCACGACCTCGAACGGCACGCCCGCGGCGGCGCAGGCCAGCATCTCCTCGGCGGCGTACGTGTCGAGCCCGGGGTCACCGGACACCGCACGCACGACCCGCTTGCCGCCCCGCGCGGCCTCCATGACAAGATTGGCAGCGTCCCTCGACGCGGGGTCACCAACGGATGCTGACACGGTGTCAACAACCGCTGACCGGGACGCGCCTGTGCCCGAGTACGGACCGGCGGACGTGCCGAAAGCCGTCTCCGTATCCGTGTTCAGCACGGCGACGTTCTGCCTGGCGTGCGCACGCACGACGTCGAGCACCTCGTGCCCGGCGACGAGGACGTCCGCTTTCGCCAGCGCCTCCACGGCGCGCAGTGTCAGTAGTCCCGGATCTCCGGGTCCGGCACCGAGGAAGGTGACGTGCCCGTGTTCGGGACCGGCGGGAAGGTTGGTGGGGCTCAATGTGCTCGCTCCCCCATCAGACCGGCCGCGCCCTTCGCAAGCATCTCGGCGGCGAGTTCACGGCCGAGCGCCCTTGCTTGGTCGTGCGTCTCAGGCACGGGACCGGTGGTGGACAACTGCACCAGCGTCGAGCCGTCGGTCGTGCCGACGACGCCGCGCAGGCGCATTTCCTTGACAATCTGCCCGTCCGCCAGCAGGTCGGCGAACGCACCCACGGGTGCGCTGCAGCCTGCCTCCAGGGCGGCGAGCAGGGACCGCTCGGCGGTCACGGCGACCCGGGTGAACGGGTCGTCGAGCTCTCCGAGCGCGGCGACGAGATCCGCGTTGTGCGCGGCGCACTCGATCGCCAGGGCCCCCTGGCCGGGGGCCGGCAAAACCGTGTCGACGGACAGGAAGTCCGTCACCTCTTCCAGCCGCCCCAGGCGGCTGAGGCCGGCGGCGGCGAGCACGACGGCGTCGAGCTCCCCACCGTGCACGTATCCGATCCGCGTGTCGACGTTCCCGCGGATCGCGACCGTCTCGATCGTCGTCCCGTGGTTGCGCGCGTACGCGTTCAACTGGGCCATCCGGCGCGGCGAACCGGTACCGACCCGCGCGCCCGGGGGCAGCTGCGGGAAGGTGAGACCGTCACGGGCGACGAGTACGTCGCGCGCGTCCTCGCGCACCGGCACGGCGGCCAGCACCAGCCCGTCGGGCTGCTCGGTCGGCAGGTCCTTGAGCGAGTGCACGGCGAAGTCGACCTCGCCGCGCAGCAGCGCCTCACGCAGCGCGGCGACGAACACACCGGTGCCGCCGATCTGCGCGAGGTCCTCACGGGAGACGTCGCCGTACGTCGTGATCTCCACGAGCTCGACGGGCCGTCCGGTCACCTTGCTCACTGCGTCCGCCACCAGTGCGGACTGGGCCATGGCGAGTTTGCTGCGCCTGGTCCCCAGCCTCAGTGCCCCTTGTTCCGGCTCAGCCCCTCGGGACGGTGCATCCGGCGGCGGAAGTCCTTCGGTACTCAGCCCATCGGGCCTGTGCGCGCTCGGACTCTCGCCGCCGGTGCGCCCCTGTGGCTCACGCGGCTCACTCATGCTCGCCCTCGGTTCTTGGCGTTCTCGGTGTTGTTCTCGGCCCGCGAGACGGAGGCGACCGTCTCCGGGTCCAGGTCGAACAGGGTTCGCAGCGCGTCCGCGTACCCGGCGCCGCCGGGTTCCGCGGCCAGTTGCTTGACCCGTACGGTCGGCGCGTGCAGCAGCTTGTCGACGACACGCCGCACGGTCTGCGTGATCTCGCCCCGTTCCTTGTCGTCGAGGTCCGGCAGCCGTCCGTCGAGCCGCGCGATCTCACTCGCGACGAGGTCGGCGGCCATGGTCCGCAGCGCCACGACGGTGGGCGTGATGTGGGCGGCCCGCTGGGCGGCGCTGAACGCGGCCACCTCGTCGGCGACGATCCGCCGCACCTGGTCCACGTCGGCGGCCATCGGCGCGTCCGCGGACGCCTCGGCCAGCGACTCGATGTCGACCAGGCGCACGCCGAGCAGGCGGTGCACGGCCGCGTCGATGTCACGGGGCATGGCGAGGTCGAGCAGCGCCAGCACGGGCGCGGGCCGGGGCGCCTCGGCGACCCGTTCGGGCCTGCGTCGCTCGGGAACCCGGCCGACGACGGCGACGGCCGCGGCGAGCGCCGCGATGGCCTCCGTGTCGGCCTCCGGGTCGAGGAGGCCCGCCGCGCGCGGGGCACGGGCCGCCGCGTCGCCCTTGTCCACCCAGGCCGCGTGCTGCTCCAGCTCGGCGGCGGCCAGGCCGGCCACGGCGGCCTCGCCGAGCACGGAGAACCCGGCCGTGCCCTGCACGGTGGCCACCTCGAGCGGGCAGCCGTCCTCGGTGCCGACGCTCGTGGGCGCGAGCGGCGCGCGGTCGTCCACGGCCGTGCCCGACGCCGTACGGACGAAGTCCGCGTCCGGTGCCGTGCGAGCGGAGCCGACGCCCTGAACGACGCCCTGCCCCGTGCGTCCCGCCACGGCCGCCACGACCGACTCGGCCGTCAGGACGAGTCCCGTCGCGCCGGTGCAGGAGACGGCGACATCGGCACGTGTCAGCTCGACCGGCACCGCGTCCATCGGTACCGCGCGGGCCGTCACGTCCGAGGCGCCGCCCTCGTTCTCGTTGAGGATCCGCGCGAGCCGCTGCGCGCGGTCCGGCGTGCGGTTGGCGATGACGATCTCGGCGACCCCGGCGCGCGCGAGTGTCGCCGCGGCCAGCGAGGACATCGAGCCGGCGCCGATCACCAGAGCCCGCTTGCCCTTGGCCCAGACGTCGACGGGCGCGCCCGACGACAGCTGTTCCAGGCCGAAGGTGACCAGGGACTGGCCGGCCCGGTCGATGCCGGTCTCGGAGTGCGCCCGCTTGCCGACCCGCAGCGCCTGCTGGAACAGGTCGTTCAGCAGACGGCCCGCGGTGTGCAGCTCCTGCGAGGCCGCCAGGGCGTCCTTGATCTGGCCGAGGATCTGGCCCTCGCCCACGACCATCGAGTCCAGCCCGCACGCCACCGAGAAGAGATGGTGGACGGCCCGGTCCTCGTAGTGCACGTAGAGGTGGGGGGTGAGCTCCTCGAGCCCGACCCCGCTGTGCTGGGCGAGCAGCGTGGACAGCTCGGCGACGCCCGCGTGGAACTTGTCCACGTCGGCGTACAGCTCGATGCGGTTGCAGGTCGCGAGCACCGCGGCCTCGGCGGCCGGCTCGGCGGCGACGGTGTCCTGGACCAGCTTGACCTGCGTGTCCGCGGCCAGCGTGGCCCGCTCGAGGACGCTGACCGGGGCGCTGCGGTGGCTCAGCCCGACGACGAGAAGGCTCATGCCGGCATCACGGCGGGAACGTCCCCGTCGGGTCCTTTGCCGTCGTTCTCCTGGGCGGCGGCCCGGGCGGCGGCACCGGCCTGGGCCTCGGCCTCCTCGCCGGCCTTGCGCTGCTCGTGGAAGGCGAGGATCTGGAGTTCGATCGAGAGGTCGACCTTGCGCACGTCGACGCCGTCCGGGACGGACAGGACGGTCGGCGCGAAGTTCAGAATGGAGGTGACCCCGGCGGCGACCAGGCGGTCGCAGACCTGCTGGGCCACGCCCGGCGGGGTGGTGATGACGCCGATGGAGACGCCGTTCTCGTCGATGATCTTCTCCAGGCCGTCGCTGTGCTGCACGGCGATGCCCGCGACCTGCTTTCCGGCCATCTCCGGATCGGCGTCGATCAGCGCGGCGACCCGGAAGCCGCGGGACGCGAACCCGCCGTAGTTGGCCAGCGCGGCGCCGAGATTACCGATGCCGACGATCACTACCGGCCAGTCCTGGGTGAGGCCGAGCTCGCGGGAGATCTGGTACACGAGATACTCGACGTCGTACCCCACACCGCGCGTCCCGTAGGAGCCCAGGTAGGAGAAGTCCTTGCGCAGCTTCGCGGAGTTGACCCCCGCCGCGGCCGCGAGCTCCTCGGAGGAGACCGTGGGGACCGAGCGTTCCGACAGTGCGGTGAGGGCTCGGAGGTACAGCGGAAGACGGGCGACGGTGGCCTCGGGAATTCCTCGGCTGCGGGTCGCCGGTCGGTGAGTTCGGCCAGTTGCCACGGTGCTCCTGCGGGTAGAGCGGGGCTGCAGGCGGTCACACGTACCTAGACCGCCCCGTCGAATGCAGGCTATGTCTTTGTGAACGCGTGCACAAAGATGGTGTCCGATTTGCCCGGGCAACGTGACCGGGGTCACGCATGCCCGGCGCGCGGGTATGGAACCAGCGCGCGGACAGCTTCGTTCCGCACCTGAAAGGGGCAAAACCGCACACACTCCTCAACGAATCCCGCCCCCGAGACCAATCGCCGTCGATCCTAGGCGACTTTCCGGACCACCTGGACTGCTCGGTCGGGGCGGACTCGGGCCGGATCCCGCGCGACTACGAGGCCAGGGCCTTGCGCAGACGCCCCTCGTCCACGCGCCAGAACGTGTGCTGGGCGCCGTCCACCAGCACCACGGGGATCTGCTCCCAGTACGCGCGGTGCAGTTCCTCATCCTGCGTGATGTCCTTCCCTTCCCACGGCACGCCGAGGTCTCCACACACCTTCTCCACCACTTGTTGTGCGTCATCACACAGGTGACAGCCGGGCTTCCTGATCAGCGTGACCAGCCGCTCACCCGGCGCCCTCGACCCGGCCCTCCCGGACTTCTCCACCCGCTCCGCCTTCTCCGTACGGCGCTCACCGCGCCCGAACATGGGACTCATACCGGCCATTCTCCCGCCGCGGGCGCACCAGGGACCCCTCTTCGGCGCGCGAGGCGACAACCGGCCCCGGACACGGGCCCCGACGCGCCGATCGGGAACGCCGCGGACCGCTTCTTTAACGGCTCGGTCGCGGAGAGTTCACAGCTTCGAACCCTCACGACTCCGGTACCACCGAACAAACTGGCTATGCTCACGCCATGGCCGCTCTCGGATGGCTCACTCCCCGTAGGCGCTCCGCCACCGCGCGGAGCGTGTTGGCAGGCGAGGCCTCGGCGGAGGCAGCGCGCAAGTCCTCGCAGGAACTGGAGGAACTCGCCCACGACGCCCAGCCGGACGTCCCCGACCGCGAACCGGACTTCCCGGTGCTCGGTGACGACAAGGCCGCCGCCTTCTTCGACCTGGACAACACCGTCATGCAGGGCGCCGCGCTCTTCCACTTCGGGCGGGGCCTGTACAAGCGGAAGTTCTTCGAGACCCGCGATCTCGCCCGATTCGCCTGGCAGCAGGCATGGTTCAGGCTCGCCGGGGTCGAGGACCCCGAGCACATGCAGGACGCCCGCGACTCGGCACTGTCGATCGTCAAGGGCCACCGGGTCGCCGAGCTGATGTCCATCGGCGAGGAGATCTACGACGAGTACATGGCCGAGCGCATCTGGCCCGGCACGCGCGCCCTCGCCCAGGCGCACCTGGACGCGGGCCAGAAGGTGTGGCTGGTGACGGCCGCCCCGGTCGAGATCGCCACAGTGATCGCCCGCCGCCTGGGACTGACCGGCGCGCTGGGCACGGTCGCGGAATCGGTGGACGGCGTCTACACCGGCAAGCTGGTCGGCGAGCCCCTGCACGGCCCGGCGAAGGCGGAAGCGGTCCGCGCGCTGGCCACGGCGGAGGGCCTGGACCTCACCCGGTGCGCGGCCTACAGCGACTCGCACAACGACATCCCCATGCTGTCCCTGGTCGGCCACCCCTACGCGATCAACCCGGACGCCAAGCTGCGCAAGCACGCGCGCGCCTTCGAATGGCGGCTGCGCGACTACCGCACGGCGCGCAAGGCCGCGAAGGTCGGCATCCCGGCCGCTGCGGGCGTCGGCGCGGTGGCAGGCGGCACGGCCGCGGCCATCGCCCTCCACCGCCGCCGCCGCTGACCCCACCCCTGGGGGGCTCCGCCCCGCCAAGGGCTCCGCGCCCCCCAGGACCCCCGCATCGCCCGCATCGCCCGAAGGGCCCGTCCCCGAACGCCGGACGGGCCGAACCTGCGCGCCCGAACGGGAGATACCGGCCCGCGCCGGACGCTTCCGCGCGAGCTGCCGATACGGGCCCGAGCCGAGAACGCCGGGCTGCGGGCCACGCCGCCAGGGGCACGGGGAACAGCGCTCCCAGCCCACGCCCACACCCGGAGAACCCATCCGTAACCGGGGAAACACCGGGCGGAGAGCCGGCGGCCCAGCCCATTCTCCCGGTCCTACCCCCACAACGCCTTGGCCAGTCCCCCCGCTCCCACCCGGCCACAACACGCCCCGCACCCAGCCGGAACATGAACCGATCCGATCAACAATCGGTCACCGAACCGCACTTGATCAGGCGTCAATCAGTTACAGAAGCGACGTAATCGATGATTTGAGCAACTGGGTGTAGCGCTGCCTGTACGAAGCGTTATTCTCCTCAGACGCAAACCGGTACCCCTCCGTCGCTACGACGGGTGAATGGTCCCGCACTGAACGTGATGGAAGCTCTGCCTCTGGGAGTCCCGTGTACTCACACGTCGGGGTTGACGCCTCGGGCCTGGCTACGCTGCGCGCAACGGTCCTCGACCGCTTGCGCGGCTTCGTCCCCACCGCGTACGCCGTCCCCGCCTTCGCCTTCCCCGCGCCCGTCGGCCCGTGCTACGCACTGGCCGACGGCAGCGCGGCGGTAGGCAGGCGGGGCCGCTCCGGCTCGGCCGCCACGCCCACCGCACGCCGCCCGGCCGCAGACAGCGACAGCGCCCGGATGATGGACCTCGTCGAGCGCGCCCAGGCCGGCGAGGCCGACGCCTTCGGGCGGCTCTACGACCAGTACAGCGACACCGTGTACCGCTACATCTACTACCGCGTCGGCGGAAAGGCGACCGCGGAAGACCTCACCAGCGAGACGTTCCTGCGCGCCCTGCGCCGGATCGGCACCTTCACCTGGCAGGGCCGTGACTTCGGCGCCTGGCTGGTGACCATCGCCCGCAACCTGGTCGCCGACCACTTCAAATCGAGCCGCTTCCGCCTGGAAGTGACCACGGGCGAGATGCTCGACGCGAACGAGGTCGAACGCAGCCCCGAGGACTCCGTCCTGGAGTCACTGTCGAACGCGGCACTGCTCGACGCCGTACGACGCCTCAATCCCCAGCAGCAGGAGTGCGTCACCCTGCGCTTCCTCCAGGGGCTCTCCGTCGCCGAGACCGCCCGGGTGATGGGCAAGAACGAGGGCGCCATCAAGACGCTCCAGTACCGAGCCGTCCGCACCCTCGCCCGGCTCCTTCCGGACGACGCCCGCTGAAACCCGTACCACGCCTCGTCCCGCACGACCCCCTACGCTCCGCGACGCTCAACTCACCTACTGTAAAAGTCTGTTGACTTCGTGGTCCGATCATCCGTCGTCCGTAACCCAAGTGCCGCGACGCTCGTTGTGCGGGATACAGGCTCCCTGTGGTCACTCCCCGGCCCCACCGGTCACCCGATCGTGTGGACACGCCCGGGGCGTGCAACCCTCAGGACCCCCTGGGGAGTCGACCGTCATGACGAGAGGAGGTGCCGCCAGTGATCGCGAACGTATCGGCACACCGGCGGGCGAACGCCTTCGCCCAGGCCCTGGACGAGCAGTCCGACCAGGGCACGGCGGCCGAGCAGCCCGATGGGTCGGCACCGCCCCCGGCTGCTGCGGAACAGACCGAGCAGGGCCTGCTGTTGGCCCTCGCCACCGGTCTCGGCGAGCTGCCCGAACCGGAGCTGGACCCCGAGGTCAAAGTCGTGCAGCGAGCCCAGCTCGTCGCGGCGATGGAGGCCATGCTGCTCGAAGGCACCGCCGCGGCGGGCGAAGGCCCGGACCGTTCCGTGCCCGCACAACGCTCGCACCGGGCACGAGGCGCGCACCGGGCGAGCGGGCTGGGGAAGCTACGACCGCGTTCGCGCCTGTCCAAGGGCCTCGCCGCGGGCGGGCTCACCGTCGGCGTCGCCGCCGGGGCGTTTGGCGGTGTGGCGGCCGCCAGCTCCGACGCCCTGCCCGGAGACTCGCTCTACGGGCTCAAACGAGGCATGGAGGACATCAAACTGGGCCTGGCCCACGGCGACAGCGACCGAGGCGAGCTCTACCTCGACCAGGCCTCGAACCGTCTGAGCGAGGCACGCCGCCTGATGGAGCGCGACCGCTCCGGCAGCCTCGACCACGAATCCCTGGGCGAGGTCAGGCGCGCCCTGTTCGGCATGCAGCACGACGCGACAGAAGGCCACCGCCTCCTCCACGAGGCATACGAACGGGACGGCTCGCTCGGCCCGATCCAGGCCCTCTCCGCCTTCGCCCAGTCACACCGCCAGGCCTGGGGCGCGCTGCGCGACCGACTCCCCGTCCAGCTCGGCGACGTCAGTCAGCAGGTCTCGTCGATGTTCGCCGCCATAGACCAGGAGGTCGAACCCCTGCGCTCGCTGCTCCCGAAGGCCCCCGTGCAGGAGGGCACGGGCCGACACCGAGGCGCCAGTTCGGACGCCCCGGGCTCCTCCGACACACACCGCCCCACACCCAGTGCCAGCAGCGGCTCCCCCACCGGCAGCCACAACAGCAGCAGCAACCCGAAGCCGTCCGCCTCGGGCAGCACCGGCGAAGGCCTGCTCGGCGGCAGCGCGGGCGGCCTGCTGGACCCGCCCAAGGACACCACCAGCTCGTCCCCGTCGGCAGGCAAGTCCAGCCCGGCCGGCGGCGCCCCCGACGTCACCCTGCCCCCGCTGCTCCCCGGTCTCCTTCCGGGCCTGGGCATCGACAGCGAGGACAACAGGTAGATCCGCGGGCCCATACGCCGGTGGGGCACCCTTCGAAAGGAAGGGTGCCCCACCGGCGTATGGGCGAGGGTCAGAAGAAGACCGACCGGCGCTGCACCAGCAGCTTGTACAGCGTGTGCTGGATCTGCTCCCTGACCTGGTCCGTCAGGTTGAACATCAGCATCGGGTCCTCGGCCGCCTCGGGCGGATAGCCGTCCGTCGGGATCGGCTCACCGAACTGGATCGTCCACTTCGTCGGCAGCGGCACGGCGCCCAGCGGACCGAGCCACGGGAAGGTCGGCGTGATCGGGAAGTACGGGAACCCCAGGAGCCGCGCGAGGGTCTTCGCGTTCCCGATCATCGGATAGATCTCCTCCGCGCCGACGATCGAGCACGGAATGATCGGAGTGCCCTGCCGCAGGGCCGTCGACACGAATCCGCCGCGCCCGAAGCGCTGGAGCTTGTAGCGCTCGCTGAACGGCTTGCCGATGCCCTTGAAGCCCTCCGGCATCACCCCGACCAGTTCACCGCGCTCCAGCAGCCGTTCGGCGTCCTCGGCGCAGGCAAGCGTGTGACCGGCCTTGCGGGCCAGCTCGTTGACGACCGGCAGCATGAAGACCAGATCGGCGGCGAGCAGCCGCAGGTGCCGGCCCGCGGGATGGTTGTCGTGGACGGCGACCTGCATCATCAGGCCGTCCAGCGGCAGCGTCCCGGAGTGGTTGGCGACGATCAGCGCCCCGCCCTCGGACGGGATGTTCTCGATGCCCTTGACCTCGACCCGGAAGTACTTCTCGTAGAGCGGGCGGATCAGGGACATCAGGACCTGGTCGGTGAGCTCCTGGTCGTACCCGAAGTCGTCGACCTCGTAGTCGCCGGTCAGACGCCTGCGGAGGAAGGCGAGGCCCCCGGCGACACGCCGTTCCAGCCCGCCACCGTCACGGGGCTGCTGAACAGGCTTCTCCTCACGCGTCACAGGAACATCATCCTGCGGGAAGGTCCGGCCTGGCAGGGGCTGGACCTCACGGACCACCGCGGGATCGCCCGTGCGCCGGCTCCCCGTGGTCCGCCGCCGCGTCGGGCGCTGCGCAGCACCCCCGCGCGACCGGTCGTCGTCGAACGGAATGACCTTGGCGTCCGCCATCGTCGATGCGCTCCTCAGTTGGCGCTCAGTGTCGGGGGTTGGCCGCCGCCCAGGAAGGACAGCGCCGAGATCCGGTCGACGGCCCCCGCGAGGGCCTCGGGGGGCAGGAGTCCGGGTCCCCGGCTGCGTGCGAAGTCCGCGAAGGTCTCGGCGGTCGAGTACTTCGGTTTGTATCCCAGCGTCTCGCGCATCTGATTCGTCGACACGACCCTGCCGTGCGTCAGCAGCCGCAACTGCTCCGGGGAGAAGTCCGTCACCCCCAGGGTACGCACCGCCGTGCCCACCCAGGTCAGCGCGGGCAGCAGCAGCGGCACCGTGGGGCGGCCCAGCCGCCGCGCGCACTGGGAGAGCAGCAGGACGCCGTCTCCGGCGATGTTGAACGTGCCGCTGTTGAGGGTGCCCCGCTCCGGCTCGTGCGAGGCGATCCGCAGCACCTCGATGACGTCGTCCTCGTGCACGAACTGGAGGCGCGGGTCGTAACCGAACACGGTCGGCAGCACGGGCAGCGCGAAGTACGAGGCGAGCGGTGAATCCGCGCTCGGGCCCAGGATGTTCGCGAACCGCAGTACGCACACGGCGACGTCGGGCCGGCGGCGCGCGAAGCCGCGTACGTACCCCTCGACCTCCACCGTGTCCTTCGCGAAGCCGCCGCTGGGCAGCGACTTGGGCGGGGTGGTCTCCGTGAACACGGCCGGATCGCGGGGCGCGGAACCGTAGACGTTCGTACTGGACTTCACGACGAGCCGCTTGACCGTCGGGGACTTCTGACAGGCCCCGAGGAGCTGCATGGTGCCGATGACGTTGGTCTCCTTGACCGTGGTCCGGCTTCCGCCGCTCAGCGCGGTGCCCGTCACGTCCATGTGCACGACCGTGTCGACGGAATGCTCGGCGAGCACCCGGGCGATCGTGGGCTGGCGGATGTCGGCCCGGATGAACTCCGCACCGCCCAGATGGTGCTCGGGCGTCACCGCGTCCACGGCGATCACGCGTTCCACCTGCGGGTCACGCTGGATCCGTCGTACGTACCGGCCCCCCAACTGGCGGGCCACTCCGGTCACGAGCACGACCTTCCCCAAGATCAGCGCCTCTCTTCCCGTGCTCGACGTGTCTGGACGTAGCTCTGCTCGTACCCTGCCGTGTTCCCCGTGTGCCGCCAACCTAGCGGGTCGATGTTGCGCTGTGATGACCGCCCGGCGCACGAAGTGACAGCGGGCCGAGGACCTACGACCGGGCCGGACCGCGGGGCCGGCAGGCGTACGCACAGCATCCTCCCTGAGGGCGCCCGGGGCGCAGATGCGCGGCCGCCCACGGCCGGAAAACGCTGCGGCCCCCCACCCGTAGGTGAGGGGCCACAGAGCGCGCTGTCGACAGCTGTCGCACCAGCGTAAGGACGAACCCCGCTCAGGCGGGGCACGCCCCTACTTCTTGTTGCGACGCTGAACGCGAGTGCGCTTGAGCAGCTTGCGGTGCTTCTTCTTCGCCATCCGCTTGCGCCGCTTCTTGATAACAGAGCCCACGACTACCCTCGCTCACTTCTCTTTACTCGGTGCTGGGCTGCATGGGCCCACACGACCTATGAGGGGCCAGCCTACCCGTCCGAGCGCTGAGGTCGTAATCGAGGTGATCCGAGTGCATTCCCGAGTGGCCACAAGGGCCTTCCGAGAACTTCACCGGGACGCCGTCAGGCCGTCTCCACCCCCACATAGCTCTCGCGGAGGTACTCGTGAACCGCTTGCTCCGGCACCCGGAAGGACCTCCCCACCCGGATCGCCGGCAGATGACCGCTGTGCACCAAGCGGTACACGGTCATCTTCGACACTCGCATGACCGAGGCGACTTCCGCCACGGTAAGGAACTGAACCTCGTTCAGAGGCCTCTCGCCCGCTGCAGCCATGACACACCTGAACCTTCCGCACTCGACGGCCACCGGCTTCCCCTTCCGGTGACTCTTCGTCGTTGCGTGCTCACTCCCCAATGTAGGGGCGGGTGATGCGAGTGGGGAAGAGGGGATGCCATCGGCCGCCTACTGTGACAGACACGCTCGATTGAGTACATAGCGAGTAAGCGGTCGGTAGTAATCAGACCGCACAGCGTCATCAACCGGAACGACGACGGACACCCGTCCCTCCGCCTCTCCGACGAAGAGCGCGGGATCGTCCGTATCGGCCAGCCCTATGGCCTCGAACCCCAGCTGACCTGCTCCGCAGACCCATCCGTGGTCCCCGATCACCAGCTCCGGGAGGAGCCCTCCGGCCTCCGCCGCGGCCGCCAGAACGGTACGAACCGGGAGCGGCGAGTGGGAGTGCGCGCCGGTCGCACCACGGGGGGCACGCACTCCGGGTTCGCGCACCAACGCGACGCCTTGTACGTAGTCGAGGTTGTACGTGCGTAGACCGAACCGGGTCGTTATGTCGACAGAGCCACCCTGCGCAGGGGTGAGGACGGTACATCCCGCTGACGACAGCGCGTCCGCGAGAGCGGCGTAGAAACCGAGCAGCCGATGCGGATGGCCGGTACCAAGAAGCACCGGTTCGCGGTTGCGGGCCGCTTGCCCGAGCCGCCGCGCGAAGGCTTCCAGCGCGGCCAGGGTCCTCTCCGGGTCGATCACATCATGCCCGCTCGTGTGGGCCGGATCGGCCGAAACCCCACACTTGTCCGCCATCAACTCGATCAGATCCCGCTCCCGCCAGGACCATTCGGGATCAAGTCCGAGCAGCACCCGAGGATCCCGGGCGGCGAAGAGCCGATAACTCCGCAGACTCTCCTCGCGCGAGGTGGCGACGGGCCCCGCCAGCCGGGCCGCCAGCAGGTGCGCGCGCAATGCTCCGGTGCTCAACACGTCAGCGATGCTGGCGCATGTGCCGGACGTTCACCCCGAAAATCCCGAAAACGCCCCACAGTTGGCGTAATGGACATCTCCGGGCGGTGGGCAGCGGGCGGAACGGCCCTGGACCCTGTCCGACGCGGCCTACGCGAGCAGCCCCCGCAGCGGGAACACCGCCCGCCGCGTCGCCACGATCGCCTGGTCGAGACGGTCCGCCGGGTCGTACCCGGACTCCCAGTCCGCCCAGGACACCGGCCACCGCCCGTCCGTCATCCGCGCCGGCGCCAACTGCCGCGTACGGGCGAAGACTTCCTGCCGCCAGCTCTCCGGAATCACCGTCTCGGGCTCGATCGGCCGCCCCGCGGCGACAGCCACCAGATGCGTCCACGACCGCGGTACGACCTCCACGACCGCGTACCCCCCGCCGCCCAGCGCGACCCATCGCCCGTCGGCGTACTCGTGCGCCAGCTCGTGACAGGCGACCTGCACGGCCCGTTGCGCGTCGAGCGAGACGGCGAGATGAGCGAGCGGATCCTCGAAGTGGGTGTCCGCGCCGTGCTGGGTGACGAGTACCTGTGGCCGGAACTCCGCGACCAGCTCGGGAACGACCGCGTGAAAGGCCCGCAGCCACCCCGCGTCCCCCGTCCCGGCCGGCAGCGCCACGTTCACGGCACTGCCCCCCGCGCCCGGGGCACCGGTCTCCTCGGGCCACCCGGTCCCCGGGAACAGGGTCCGCGGATGTTCGTGCAGCGAGACCGTCAGAACCCGCGGATCCTCCCAGAACGCGGCCTGCACCCCGTCCCCGTGATGCACGTCGACATCCACGTAGACAACCCGTTCGGCCCCGAGCTCCAGCAGCCGCGCGATCGCCAGCGCGGCGTCGTTGTAGATGCAGAACCCCGACGCGCCACCCGGCATCGCGTGATGCAGACCGCCGGCGAAGTTCACCGCGTGCAGCGCGTCCCCGCGCCACACCGCCTCCGCCGCACCGACCGACTGCCCCGCGATGAGCGCGGACACCTCGTGCATCCCCCCGAAGGCGGGATCGTCCATGGTCCCGAGCCCGTACGAGGCGTCGGCGGCCGCCGGATCGGCGGACGCGGCCCTGACCGCCTCCACGTAGTCCTCCCGGTGCACGAGCCGCAGCGTCGACTCCCCGGCCGCCTTCGCCGCGACCACGTCCATGTCCCGGTCGAGCCCGAAGGCGCCGACCAGTCCCCGGGTCAGCGCCAGCCGGACCGGGTCCATCGGATGGTCCGGACCGAAGTCATAGCCCGTTACTGCCTCGTCCCACATCAGCTGTGCGCGGCCGCTCATGCCCGTCACCGTATCGGTCCGGTTCGGGCGCGAACGAGCGGGCGTACCCCAGGGTCACCAGGACCAGCACCATCGGCACCAGCATGGCGCCCCGGTAGTTCCACGCGTCGCCCAGCGCCCCCACCAACGGCGAACCGATCAGAAACCCCACGTAGTTGAAGATGTTCAGACGCGCGATGGCCGTGTCCGAAGCCCCCGGGAAGAGCCGCCCGGCCGCCGCGAAGGTCTGCGGAACCAGCACACACAGCCCCAGCCCCAACAGGGTGAACCCGAGCATCCCGACCCACGCCCCCGGAGCCACCGCCACCACCCCGAACCCCAGCGCCGCCACCACGGCCCCCAGCCGCACGACCGCCACCGCCCCGAACCGCCGCACCCCGACGTCCCCGACGGCCCTCCCCACCAGCGTCATCACCATGTAGACGTTGTACGGAACGGTCGCCAACTGCTCGGAACTGCCCAGCACATCCTGCAGATACTTCGCACTCCAGTTGGAGACCGTCGAGTCCCCGATGTACGCGAAGGTCATCACCAGACACAGCGGCAACAGCAGCCTGAAGACGACGGGCCCGCCCTCCGCCTTCTCCGGCTCGGACGCACCCTCCCCGTCGACGTACCACCGGCTTCCCAGGAACGCGGCCGGCAGCAGCACGAGCACCACCGGCAGATAGGACGTGAACAACGACAGATGCCAGTGCGCCCCCGCCCACGCGAGCGAGGCACCCACGATCCCGCCCAGGCTGTACGTGGCGTGGAAACCGAGCATGATGCTGCGCCCGTACGTCCGTTGGAGACTCACCCCCAGCATGTTCATGGAGGCGTCGAGTGCGCCGACCGCGAGCCCGAAGGCGCCGAGGGCCACCGCCATCTCCACCAGCCGGTCCCCGGCACCGACCCCGAGCAGCGCCAGCAGCACCACGGGCTGGGACCAGCGCAGCAGCCGGCTGGGCCGTATCCGCTTGACCAGGTGCTCGGTCGTCACGCTCCCCACGCCGGCGAGGATCGGGACGGCCGCGAGGAAGGCGGGCAGCAGCGCGTCCGAGACCCCGTACCGGTCCTGGATGGCGGGGATGCGCGTCACGAGCAGCGCGAAGGTGGCGCCCTGGGCGAAGAAGCTGAACGCCAGCGAGGCCCTGCCGCGCCGCAGCACATCTGTCATGGCGGCGAGCGTAGGGCCCCGGCCTACCGGTGGGTAGATCCCGCCGAAGATGAATTCTGCTCAACTCCGCGGCGGGCCGTCACCGGTCGCCGGTCCGGCCGGCCGCTTCCGCCCTGACCATCGCCTCCATCGGACCGGCGGCGAGGCCACCGCTGACCACCATGGCCCCGGCCATGGTGCAGATCATGACGACCGTGCCGAGCCACACCATCGTGTCGACGGGCAGCGTGTACGCCCCCACGATCCGCACGACGCACTCCCCGAGCAGCGCCACCCCCCACACGAGGGAGAAGGTCCGCTCGCACTTCCGGAACCGCTCGGACCCGCCGAGCAGCCGATCCCAGGCAGCCGTCCTCGCACGGTCCCCCTTGGTGACGAACGGCTTCATCGCCGTCGTCATCATCGGCCGTCCCGCCATCACGGAGACCAGGACACCGATCCCGATCACACTGCTCACCCCGCTGTCCTTGGCGAGCATCAGCCGCGGGTCACCGGCGACCAGGCTGAGCAGCAGACCGGCCACGTTGACGAACAGGATCAGCGCGGCCAGCGCGTTGACCTTCCGCTCCCGCACCACGCTCCACAGGGTCCGCGCGGCGGGCACCACGCTGCTCCACCCCAGTGCCGCCATGGTGCTCATCCCGAGGCCGCTCTTGAGGAGGTAGTACGAGCCGATCGGTACGGCCACGTCCACGATCAGCGGCAGGAGGTGCCGCCGGGTGGCGACCTTGCCGGTGCCGCCGTCGGCAGCCGTCGCGATTCCGGTCTCCGTGGCCGTGACACTCATGATCGGGTCCTTCCGTCGTCGCCTCGTACGTGCCGCTCTCGATGTACTCAGCTTCGCGGCCGGACCCCTCGGCCCGACAGAAACGATCGTCCGGAGCTCGCCATGACAAATGTCAGCGCCTCCCGGTGGTGCGGGTCATACGAGGAGGTCGGGGAGGTCTCCCAGGTCGGAGAAGAGCCGGGTGGCACCGGTGAGCCGTGCCGCGGGTGTCATGGCGGTGAATCCGTAGACGTCCATCCCGGCCGCGTTCGCCGCCTGTACCCCGAGCGGGCTGTCCTCCACGACGACGCACCGTCCCGGCGGTACGCCCATCCGCTCGGCCGCGTGCAGGAACAGGTCCGGCGCCGGCTTGCCCCGCCCGACATCCTGGGAGCTGAAGACCCGTCCCGCGTCGAACCACCGGTCGAGCCCGGTCGTACGGTGCCCCACCCGGATCCGTTCGTGGCTCCCGGAGGAGGCCACGCAGTACGGCACCCCGTCCGCGGCCAGCTTCTCCAGTACCTGCACGGCTCCGGCGACCGGCCGCAGCTCGCGTTCGAACGCGGCGAAGACCCGTGCGTGGAAGACGTCGTCGAAGTCGGCGGGCAGCCGCTCCCCGGTGCGCTCGTGGACCAGGTCGTGGACACGGTGCATCGCGGACCCCATGTAGTCCCGGATGGACTCCTCGTACGAGGTCGGGTGTCCGAGCTCGGTCAGATAGGCGGCGAGGAGGCCGTTGGAGATCGGCTCACTGTCCACGAGGACGCCGTCGTTGTCGAAGATGACCAGGTCATAGCGCATACGGCAACACTAAAACGACAGGGTCCGTAAACGCAGAAAACCCCCGTACCGATTTCCCGGTACGGGGGTTCTCCATAAAATTTGTTCGGCGGCGTCCTACTCTCCCACAGGGTCC
>NZ_JBEXHZ010000058.1:0-30025 GCF_040608315.1 Streptomyces sp. NPDC005195 | reverse complement strand
CGAGTTCGAACGGATCATCCAGGAAGCGCGAGCGCGGGCCGATCAGCAAGGCCGGGCCGCATAACCAACGTCTCTACGCAACCAGGGGATTGACAGGTTCTCGCCGCAGTCCGGTCTCTGTAGACGCTCTGGGGAGGCCGGACTGCTTGCCTGGCCGCGTGTCATGAACAGTCATCGCCGGGAAGGCGCACGCAGCCAGTCAGCCCTGCGGGCGGCTTGGCTCGTGGACAGAGCCAGCCCTTGGGATCCGGCGCCTCTTCCTCTGTCAGGCCGCGGCAGGCCGTCACCCGTCCTGTACGGCGGTTGCGCTGGAGGCAGGCCGCTGGACGGGGGCGTGTTGCGGACCAGGCTGTAAGGATGGAAGACGCCGTTGCCGGGGAAGACAACGGTAGTGCGGTCGAGGCGGCCCTCTAAATGGAAACGCTCCACGCCCGGATGGACCGGGACCAGTACGGGGCTCTGGCACAGACTCTGCACGAGACGATCCAACTCCTGATACATGGTCGCCAAGGCATCATCGGCTCCGAGGACGACGCCCCGTTCACGCCCGAGTTGAACCGTGAGTTCGCGACCGTGCCGGCGATCCTGCTCCCCGGCAAGATGGACCAGCGGATCGTTCCGAGCGGCCCGCGGCAGCGGAACACTGTCCAGTCCCGGCACGCTGCGCAGTACCGCTGCGCATCACGGGCGCCGGCCGACGATGTACCGCACGGCGCCCCTGTCTTTCAGACCCCGGACCGCTGAGCGCAAGGGCCGCGCCGGGAGCCCTCCAGCGTGATGATCAGCCATCACGCGGTGACGCGTCCTGCAACGGCCGTCCCGATGCGTCACGCGTCTTTGGTGGCATCTCGACGCCTACGCCACGCTCTGGTGCGGCACTTCGACGAGCAGGACACCGAGTCCGTCCGCCTACGGAGCGAGACGGACACCCCGCACACCGGGCAGTTGACCTGGCCCCACACGAACTCTCCCCCAGATGCCGTCGCGGCTCGACGGCACGCCGGTAGATCTCGTCGTACCGCCGTACCCGTCGCCAATGACGGCCGCAGCACATGGAATCGCAATACCGGCGGTTCAACCTGTCATCCGCCGGCAGCAGCTCCCGGCACTGCGCGCACCGCCGCTCGGACTTCCCCGACGCCCCACCAGCCTCCCGTCCAAAACCGACCGGATGGTTCCCGTGTTCACTGTGGTCCGCTCGGTGAAGGAGGAGCCCGTCTGCACCCTGCGGCATCGCCATGAGTACGTCGTGGGCCTTCCCCATGGCCTCCCGGACAACAGAGACAAACCATCCAAGGAGTTTCCCGCCGCCTCCGGCGACGGGTCTGCACCGCTCCCGGCCCTGATCCGCCAGGTTCGAGCCGGTCTCGCATTGAGGGACGTAATGACGACGGTTCCTCGCGTACTCCTTTCCACCTCGCTCGCCGGACCCGCACCATCTGGCAGTGCTGGTACGTCCCGGCTTTGTCAGGGCCGCTTGCCACCCTTCCCGGCATCACCCGGATCAGGCTGCCCTCAGCTTCACCACCCCGCCACGACAGGGCAGTTGACGAAGGTCTCTCACCTTCGTACGGACCATCAGCGCCTCACGGCGCACACCTCCGTCGCGAAATACTGGGCCGCCCGGCGCAGGATCTCTCGCTCGAGCTCCCACTCCTTCTCCGCCTTGCGCAGCCGACCGTTCTCGACTCTCAGCCGGGCCAATTCCTCGTCCCGGCTCTCCGCGTTCTGCTCGCCGTGGCTGTGACCGCGACCGGCGTGCTCGTCGGCCTGACCCACCCAGCTCCGCAGCGTCTCGCCAGTCACCCCGACATCCGCCGCGACCGCCGCATACGCGCGCTTCCCACCCGCCGCGCGGTACAGCGCGACGGCATCGTTCCTGAACTCCGCCGGATACGGAGACTTCCGTCCCACCAGGACACCCTTCCTCAGATCTGCAGGATCCATTGTCAGTGTGTCCACACCACCGGGGTCGCCTCACTCGGTGGGCGCCCCGCCCGGCCGGATCAGTCCGCACTCGTACGCCAGGATCGTCGCCTGCACACGGTCACGCAGCCCCAGCTTGGTGAGCAGGGCGTTGACGTGAGTTTTCACGGTGCCGGTGGTTACACCGAGGTGGGTGGCGATCTCGGCGTTGGTGAGACCGGAGGCGATGTGCAGCAGCACTTCCCGCTCGCGCGGGGTGAGTTGGTCGAGGACGCCGGTGATGGCGGGCGGCGGGGGAGCTCCCTGGGCGAAGGTGTCGATGAGGCGGCGGGTGACGGCCGGGGCGAGGATGCCGTCACCGGCGGCGACGACCCGGATCGCCGCCAACAGGTCTTCCGGCTGGGCGTCCTTGAGGAGGAAGCCCGACGATCCGGCGCGCAGTGCCTCGTACACGTAGACGTCGAGGTCGAAGGTGGTCAGGACCAGGACGCGTGGCCGGCTCTCCAGCGCGGTGATGAGCCGGGTCGCGGTCAGTCCGTCCATGCCGGGCATGCGAATGTCCATCAGCACAAGGTCGGGGGCCTCAAGCGCGGCGAGCGAGACCGCCGCCGCCCCGTCGCCAGCCTCTCCGATCACGGTCAGGTCGGGCTCGGCGTCGACGATCGCGGCGAATCCGGCCCGGACCACCGCCTGGTCGTCGACGACCATCACGCGTATGGCGACGGGGGCACCTCCTGAACGGGGGCCGGAGACGGCCCGGCCGGCAACGACACCCGTACCGTACCGGCCGTGTCGAGGGCGATCCGGCCCTCGGCGGAAGTGGCCTGCACCCGCAGCCGTTCCGCGACCGGGCCCGCGACGGCCAGCCGTACCCCGGCGACTGTGATGTGCAGGGTGTTCCGGCGCCGCCGCAAGGTCACCCGGGCCGGCCCCCGGTCGCCCGCACCGAGCGCCGCCTCCACCACGCGGTAAGCCGAAAGGGCCACCAGCGCGGGCAGCCCCGCAAGCGCCTCGGGTATCCCCCGCAGCGTCACCTCCCGTCCTGCCGAACGCAGTTGCCGGCACAGGGCGTCGAGTTCGGCGGCGGTCGGCTGGGGAGCGAGGCGCTGCCGCGACGTCTCCGCGTCTCCGAGGCTGTGCAGCAGCTCACGCATCGCGGCCAGCGCCGAGCGGGCCTGCGCGGCCACCTCGTCCAGACGTTCCTGGCGGGCAAGTTCCACCACGCCCGCCGTCCGCCGCAGGACCGCTTCCTGGAGGCTGACGGCCAGCCTGCGCCGCTCGTCGTCGGCGGCGGCCTCCGCCTGCCGTACGGAGTCGGAGAGTTCGGAGTCCTCCCGCGCCAGAACGCGCAGCCGGCGCCCTCTGACGGCCACACCCGCGCCCCACACCGGCGCGAGAAACAGGCAGATCACCAGCCCCAGCGCCAGAGCGACGAACACGGCGAGGGCCCACGCCCAGATCCCATCCAGAGAGGATCCGTCCCCGAAGGATCCGTCGACGGCCGCGGTCGCCGTCAGTGCACCGGCCAGTCCGAAGCCGGGTGCGACGGCAGCCGGCCAGGTCCGTCCGGCACCCCGGCCGTAGGCCGCCACCGCGTACACGACCAGCAGCTCCGCACATCCGCCACCCACCAGGAACTGCGCGAACCGCGCCGGCAGTTCGGTGAACACGCGGACCACGGGCCACAGCCACGCCGTGGCCATCACCCCGGTAAGCGCTGCCCAAGGCGCCTGCCGCCGCCACAGCAGGGGCAGCGCGTGCAGGGCCAGCAGCACGGACAGTACGCCGATGGAGGAGAGTGCCCAGCCGCCCCGGTCCGTCCACTCCTCCGCGGCCACGAGCGCGACGAACAGCGGAGTCACCGTCGCCGTGAACGCGAGCGCGCCGTCGGTCAGCCGCTGCTCCCGCAGGAAGTCGCGCCGCCGGGATCGTACGACGGGCCGCCGTGGACCGGTGGTGTCGGGGAGCGTCGCCCGCACCCGCCAGCCCCCGTCCGGTCCGGGACCGGCGGTGAGTTCGCCGCCGACGGCCGCCGCGCGCTCCCGCATCCCCGCGACGCCGCGCCCGGATCCCAGGCCCGCTCCGGCGGGTTGTGCCGAGGCACGCGGCGGATCGTTGTCCACGGCGAGGTCCAGTGACCCGTCCTCGCGCCGCACGTCGATCCGGACGGCGGCGCCGGGCGCGTACCGCAGCGCGTTGGTGAGGGCTTCCCGGACGATGCCGAAGACCGCCTCGGCGGCCGGTCCGGCCAGATCGTCGGGCATCCGGGTGGCGACCGGGCGGCCCAACCGGCCGAAGGCGGCGATCAGTTCTTGGATCGGCCCGGTCATCGGCCGGAACCTCGGGCGGAGTTCCGAGCGACCCGTGCCTTCCACGCGGTCCGTAACGCCCGTAGTGCCCATCACACTTCCGAGGTTTACATGCTTTGCGTCACCCGAGTAATGCGCGGTGTGTGCGTTGTCCGCCTGCTCCGTCGTCCGCATCACCGCCACCAGTCGCCGGATCGCGGTCAGGGTCTCGCCGCCCGCCAGTTCGGCGAACGACAGGGCCTCGGCGGCCAGTTCGGGCCTGCTGTCACGAAGTCGGCAGGCCGCATCGACGGTGACCATGACCGATGTCAGGTGGTGGGCGCTGACATCGTGCAACTCCCGGGCCAGTCGATGGCGTTCGGTGTCGCCCGCCCGCTGTCTGCTCTCCTCGGCCCCGGCCAGCCGCCGCACCGCCGTCAGCCGTCCGGCGAGCCACTGACGCCGCGCCTCGCCGAGCCCGGCGCAGACCACGTACACGACGGCCGCGACCGCCAACTCCGATACGAGGGAGGGCCGGAAGCCAATCCGTACGGTGGACAGAGCGCAGTCGCCCGCGGTGGTGGCGACGAGGGCGAGGACCGTGACGCGGGTGGGGCACCGGACCGCGACGGAGTAGAGCGCGAACAGCGGCCCGATGTCGGCGGAGCCGTCGGGCGACAACGACTGGACCACCAGCGACGCTCCGAGCGTCCACCCCAGCGCCGCGACCGGCGTGCGCCGCCGCCACCCCAGCGCCACGGTCTCCACCGCCACGGCGGCCACAATGACGACGAAGGCGGCGGGGCCGGACAGTTCGCCGTCCCGCAGGGCGTTTCCGGGCAGGAACCAGGCTGCCTGCCCGACCGCGAGCAGCGCGGGCAACAGCCAGTTACGGGTAGTCTCCATGTCGGGCACGAGCCTAGGGCGCCGAGCGCCCCCAAGGAGCCTTCTTCGGCCGGCTCTATCCAGCGATAGAGAGGCCGGTCCTACCGACGGCCGACGACCCGGCCGGCGCACGCGGACAGTCTGTAGCCATGACGAATCCACTGTGCGCCGAGCGACTCCCGTACCACCGGCTGGCTCTGACCTCCGCCCGTCACCGCTGGTGGCGGCCACTGGCCGGAACCCTGTTCATAGTCGGGGGGTGGCTGCTGGCACTGATCCTGCTGGACTCCGCCGCCAGCGACTGGGGCACCCACCAGGGCTACCCCAAGGATCACGACGGCTCCGTCGAGTTCGGCCCGCTCACCGGCACCGCCCTGGACCTGCTGTACATCGTGATAGCCATCCCCCTGGTGCTGCTGGCCGTGCGGTGGATCGGCCGCCGCCCGGTCGGCACGGCGTCGTCGGTAACCGGACGGCTGCGAGGGCGCTGGCTGGGGCTGTGCCTGCTAGTCGCGCTGCCCGTCCTCGCCGCGGTGGACGCAGCCACCCTCCTGCTGCCCATCGACGACACTCCGGCTCCCGGATGGGCGGGCTGGCACGTCTTCCTGCCCGCACTGGCCATGCTGCTGGTACTGGTCCCGCTCCAGGCTGCCGCCGAGGAGTACGTCTTCCGCGGCTGGCTGACGCAGGCGATCGGCGGCTTCTTCCGGTCCCCTTGGATCGCGGTCGTGCCGCAGGCAGTCCTGTTCGCCGCGGCCCACGGCTGGGGCACCCCGTGGGGCTTCGCCGACCTGGTCGTCTTCGGTCTGGCGGCCGGCTGGATGACGGTACGGACCGGCGGCCTGGAGGCGGCCATCGGCCTGCACGTGATCAACAACCTCATCGCCTTCGGCCTCGGAGCCGCCGTCGTCGACGGCCTGAAGACAGACGAGACCGCCGCCGACGCTCCCTGGCAATGGGTGGCGGTCGACATCGTGGCGATCGCGGCGTACATGGCGGTCGTGCTGTGGTTCGCCGCCCGCCGTCGTCACCTCCTCGCCCGCACCGCCGCCGCCCCGGCTCCGCTGTCGACCACCCTGCTCGCCCCTCTGCTCCCGCGGTACGCTCCGCCCATGCCGTCCCCGGCGCCTGTGTGCCCGTCCCCGCACGCCGCTCCCGTTGTTTCCGTCTCTGCGTCTCATAGCCGGAGCCACTGACTGCCATGGACATCACCACACTCGTCATCGTCCTGAGTACGCTCGTGATCCTGGCGGGCGCCGTGCTCACCATTGGGAACGAGCCCCCGCTGTGGACATGGCTGGTCGCCGGCCTGGTCGCCCTTCTGCTGAGCGGCATGCTCCTCGACCTGCCGCTGCTGGCCTCCGCCGTCGGGGACAACGCCATCGCCGTGTGGTGCGTCCGGCTCGCCGCGATATCCACCACCCGCGCGGTACTGAGCCTCCTGACCAACCGTGGCAGCCAAGCGAACCGGTCCGACCCCGCCTCCGAATGAGACCTGTCAATCCCCTCGGACTGTGGAGATCTTCTAAGCGGCCGGCTCCAAGGCGGAGTTGGCTCGGTGGTCGTGTTCGTAGTCGGTCGGACTCCGGTGTCCGCACACGCTGTGTAGTCGGTGCGTGTTGTAGAAGCCGGTGATCCAGGTCGCGATTCTCAGGCGGGCCTCGGTGCGGGTGGCGAAGGTGTGCCGGTGGACGTACTCGACCTTGAGTACGCTGTTGAACGCCTCGCTGACGGCGTTGATGCCCCTATGGATGTCAAGCGGCGTCTCGGGCTGGTTCCGTGGGGTGTGTTGCGGTGTTTGCGGGGACGATGTGCCGGTAGATCTCTCCCCACCTGGATCGACACAGTCGACGCCAGCCAGCTACCGGGCCTCACCGGCTTCGCACTCCACCTGCTCCGAGACCTCGACGCCGTGACAGCAGGGCTCACTCTCGACTGGAGCTCCGGCAGCATCGAGGGCGCCGTCAACCGCATCAAAAAGATCAAGCGGCAGCTCTACGGCCGCGCCGGCTTCGAACTGCTCCGCAAGATGATCCTTCTCCAGTAACACGTCGCGATGTTCCACGAGAGCTGTGCGAGAACCGGACAGTAGAAACCCCTGATGCGGCCGGCCTATAGCCAGCGCAGGCAGGTGCCCAGCCATGGCAGGATGGCCTCATGCTGATCCGAAAGGGCGATGCCGCGTAGGCGTCCCAAGGCCGTCCGCGCAGAGGGGTGGCGGCCACGATGGCAGTATCCGGTTCTGAGGGTCCTCGGTGTCTCCGCGCGGACTCGCGCAGCGATCCGCCGGGTCGAAGACCAGGCGATGTGGCCCAACGCGGTCGCCAAGGCACTCTCGTATTTCGAGTGGGTTTTCAAGGAGCCCGGACGCTACTTGGACGCCTCCGCGTTTGACTCGCCCGGAGTGGGTGATGCCCGTGATGACCTGGAGTGGGCGATGCTGCACCTTCCGCCCGGAGCTAAACGGGACTTGGGCCGATTGATCACGCGTATTGATGAGGAATTCGAGCGCCGCACCTTGCCGGAACCCAACTACAACGAGTGGGTGACGTCGCGCTGGTGGTGGACCAGAATGCGTGAACGCTGACGATCTCCGAGGTCGCCGCTCCTCGCTGCAATCGAACGAAGCTGTCACCCTCCGCGACCGCTCCCCAAGATCTGTGCCAGAACCCATTACTGCTCAATAAAGCCACTGCGCGGATGCGTCGACACGCTGCCGCGTTCTGCCAGCGCTGCTGAACCGCGCCCCGTGCGGGGTCTCGGTCCATGCCCCTCTGAGTGCCAACCGTCATGTACTCAGGTGGAGTTGAGTAGGAGCGCCGATGAGCTGCCCGGTCCCTCCACGCAGACTTGCTTTCAACGATGAAAGAGGGGGACCACACCATGAAGGACACCGCCGGCCGCCTGCGCCGAACCATCGCCCTGCTTGTGGCGGGCGCCGCGATCACCGGGCTCGCCACTGCCTGCTCCACGGACATCCGGGACCATATGTGCGAGTCCGGCGAATACCCGGTCGCGTCCGTAGGATCTTCCAGCGGTGGCGCGTGCGTGGGCAACGGCAAGCAGCCCTCTGCGGGCTACGTCCGCTACCCCGCGGGAAAGGTGCCGCAGCACGTGGATGACAAGTGGGACACCTACTGGGGAACCCACACCCTGGATGCGAACGGCAAGCTCCAGAAATGACCTGAGTACGCGGATCGTCAGTCCGGTGCCGTCCTCGCGCTGCTACGTGTGCGGCTGGGGCAGGCGCTGCCAGAGTCCGGATCGCATGCCCAGCGCCGTCTCGGCCGGCCGTCGCCGAGCGGTGCCACGGCATTGGGGATGGCCCGGCCGGCCAGCGTCGGGTGCGCCGGCGGCGGCTGACCGGGCACGGTCCGGCCCGGGCCGTGTGGCGGGTCGCGGGCGCCCCGGAAGGCGGGTTGGAGCCTGGACCGGTTCCCCGCCCCGCAGCTCGCGGCCCTGGTCCCAGGTGAGCGTGCGCCGCAGGCTCGACGGCCAGCCGCCGGTCTGCTCTACGAGCGCATCGCGGACCTGCGGGGCCTTCCAGCCCCTGGTGCCCCCATACGGTTGTAGCACCCCGTACAGACCGCTACGCTCTCCCTATGAAGCAGATCAATGTACGAGTGCCCGACGACATCCATGCCGGAATCACAGAGCGCGCCGAGGCCGCGGGCCTGTCCGTGCAGGAGTACGCCAAGCAGGTCCTCGCCGACGAGTCCAACGACCTGCGACACCGCTTCCTCAACGCGAGCGCGCACTTCGCGGACGCCTTCAGCGACGCCTTCACCGAAGAGTTCGGAAGCCCGGCCACCCATCGTGGGCCGGCGGCCGCCGCGTGATCGTCCGCATCGACCGCGCCTGGCTCCTCGACCTTGCGCACCGGCACATCTCCGGAGACCCCGATGTCTCCGACTTCGGCACACTCGCGGCCGCGGCTGCGCGGCACGCCGATACCGTCATGGACACCCCTGTCTACACCGAGTCCCACCACCGGGCAGCGGCGCTCATGCACCAACTCATCCGCTGCCCGGCCCTCGACCACTCCAACGAACTGTTCGGCGCGGTCGTCGCTGCCTCCTACCTCTCGGTCTGCGGCGAGATCCTGGACGTCCAGCCCAAGCAGGCTGCCGGCCTCGCGGCCCGTGTCAGCCGCGACGACCTGGACGTGCGAAGCATCGCCTCCGAGATCAAAACGTGGATCACCCGCTGAACGCAGGCAGCCAGTTCGCCAGACAGGCCGTCCCGTGACCGGACGGTTCCAGATTCTCACCAGACCCCAGGGCTTTCCAGTCAGGCTTCTTCGGGGAGCCGTTCGTCCCGGATATCCGACCATCGCAAGGCGCTTCGGATGCCGGGCAGGACCTTGCTGTCATGGGTGGTGGACGCGGTGGTGGCCACGTCTGTGATCACGTTGGGGCCGTCAGGAGCACACGTCTCCGTCAGATGGGCGGAGAACCCCTTCCAGCTGATGATCTGCCCGTGACGGGCATGGGAGACGATCGCCCGGGACGAGGGAGGCAGCCCGGGTCCGTCTTCGGTCCCGGCGGTGCGCCAGCGCAGATGTCCTGCGGCGTCGCGGTGATAGTTCTGCACCATGATCTGGCGCAGGGCCTGGACACGAGGGCCCGACGCGCGGCCTGTTCCGTTCCGGAAGAGGTGGTCCAGGAGCCGGACGACGTCGTTGCCGGTGGTGAGAATCCTGGTCTTGGGCTTGGTGGGGTTCTTGCCCAGGCGCGCGGCTGTCGGTTCGGCACGGACTGCTCAGGCCCGCTTCTGTGCGACCAGACGCGAGCGAATGAGCTCGTTCGGTGACCACCGCACCACCGGCTGGGGCCTGCTCCCGGGCCGACATAGGCCCTCCATAGTGTGAAACCGGATCGCACCGTGTTTATTGGGCGCGAAGACGTGTACGCGCTAAATATGACCGCATCGAAGCGAGAGACAGAGCGAAAGTACGAGGCCCCTTCTGCCGACGACACCACATGGCTGCTCGACCTCGCCGGTGTGGGCGGCATCGAGTCCGTCGTGGACCAGGGCACCCAGGATCTAGACGCCGTTTACTACGACACCGACGATCTACGACTGGCCGGCACCGCGGCCGTGCTCCGGCGCAGGACGGGCGGTACCGACGCGGGCTGGCACCTGAAGCTGCCGCTGTCCCGTGACAGCCGGGAAGAGGTGCAGGCCCCGTTGTCCGAAACCGTTCCGGAGATCCTGCGAGAGCTGGCTCTGTCCCGTACCCGTGGTGCGAATCTGCGGCCGGTTGTCCAGATCGCTTCCACTCGCGATGTGAAGCAGCTCGTCGGGTCCGGCGGCACGGTCCTCGCCGAGCTGAGTATCGACTCGGTCCGTGCCGAGTCCCTGCCCGCCACCGGCACGCCGGCCTCATGGAGCGAGATGGAGATCGAACTCTCTCCGGACAGCGGCCCCGCACTTCTGGACGCCGTGGACAAGAGACTAGGCGAGAGGGGCATCGGACGCGCGCACAGCTCCTCCAAACTGGCCCGCGCCCTGGAGGAGACGCGAGTCGCAGCGTCCCGGGTGGTTGACGAACGTGCCGTTGCCCTAGCACCCGGATCCGCCGAGGAGGAGGTCGTACGCTATGTGAACAAACGGATCCACGCCCTGGTGAACCTGGATCCCGCGGTCCGCCGTGACCTGCCTGACGCTGTGCATAAAATGCGCACCACCTGCCGCCGGTTGCGCGGTGTGCTCCGGTCCTACAGGTCGGTCTTGGACCGCGAAGCCACCGATCCCGTCCGCAAGGAACTCAAATGGCTGAGCAACGAACTCGGCGCGGAACGCGACCAGGAGGTCCTGCGGGAGCGGCTGAGCGCGAAGATCGAGGCGCTGCCAGGGGAACTCGTCTTCGGGGCGGTCTCCGCACGCCTGCAGGTGTGGGACGTCGGCAATACTTCCGCAGCCCGCGTGCGCACGCTCGACACCTTGGACTCCGCTCGTTACCTGGCCCTTCTGGAGTGTCTGGCAACGCTGACGGAGCGGCCCCCGCTACGCGCCAAGGCCGCCGGGCAGCCGGTGAAGGTGATGGCCAAAGCCGTCCTCAAGGAGTATCGTCGGCTGACCGACCGCACGGCGTACGCGTTGGAACTCCCGCCGGGAACGGAACGCGACACAGCCCTCCATGAGGCCCGCAAGGCGGCCAAGAAGACGCGGTACGCCACGGAGGCCGCGCGCGACTCACTGGGCAAGCCCGCCAAGCGCCTTGGCAAGCGCATCAAAGCCGTCCAGCAGGTGCTCGGCGAGCACCAGGACAGCGTCGTGGCCCGCAAGGCGCTGCGGAGGGTAGCCCTGGCGGCACACGCGGCCAGCGAACCCAGTTTCACCTGGGGCCTGTTGTATGGACAGGAGCAGGCCGCGGCCGAGCGGGACGAACGGGAACTGCCCTCCATATGGGCCGCAGCGTCACGGCGAGGGCTGCGGAAAGCACTCAACGGCTGAGCGCGGTTGATGGCCGTGGTTGTCAGGATCGGCACATCAACCCCTCCCTCGCTCGACAAGGCCCGTCGCCAGCCCAAGTGCTGAAGGTCACGCCGCATGAGATCGAGCGCGTCGGGTCGCTCGAAGGGCTCGGGGCCGCGGTCCGCAGCGCGAGGACCACGAGCACGGGGGCCGATCACGCGCCGCGAGCGGACGTCGATAACCGTGGCGGGACACAGCCAGTCCGATCCGACGGCGGCGTACGTGATGCCGCGGCACCGTCGGACGAGGTTTGCGCGGGCACGCTGACAAGCGAGGGCCCGCGTCGACCTCCCAGGAAGGGCAGGTCAGCCCCGCCCTTGCAGCCACCCTGTCCTCGCCGTCGAACACCATCACGAGAGGTCTCCAGCACGCGCGGCGCAAATCCTCTCACCGGAGAACGCACCGCCGCTCGACACCACACCGTGCATTCGCAGGCCACCAGCACGCGAAGATCCAGAAGGGTCCCTTGCGAGTGCTGTTGACGAGGCGTGCAGCGCCAGCTCAGTGGGTCGGGTTCGTACGCATCGTCGTCGGGGACGGCGAGCCCGCGCACCCTCTACACCACAGCTTTCACCCGGTGTTGCAGCAGGATTTTGTCCTCTATGACGAATGGGGCCAGCAAGTGGGCAGCTACAGAGTGGTCCGGAGGACAGAAAGCAAGCTGGCAAAAGACGGCCGCGCTTCTTCGCTGTTCACGCCAAAGCCCGCGAAGATGCGGTGCCGTGGACATCTTGCTCGTCGCCAGCGCGTTCAACAGCCTTTCCCAGCGCTTGTACGCCGAAATGTCAGGGCACGGACACCGTGTGGAGGTCGTGCTCGCCACTCATGGCCCTGACCCGGTCCGGGCTGCTGTACACGTTATGCGGCCCGGGTTGGTCGTCGCTCCGATGCTGAAGACGGCGCTCCCCGAGGACGTATGGCGGGAGCACACGTGTTTGATCGTGCACCCGGGTCCGCCAGGCGACCGCGGTCCGTCCGCTCTGGACTGGGCCGTGGACGGGCGGACGCCGCACTGGGGTGTGACTGTGCTGCAGGCGGGGGCGGCGATGGATGCGGGCGCGATCTGGGCGGCCGAGCGGTTCCGGGTGCCACCCGTCGGCAAGAGCGACCTGTACCGGGGCGAGGTCACTGAGGCTGCGGTAAGAGCCGTTCTTGTGGCGGTACAACGCTTCACGGAAGGCACTTACAAGCCCCTGCCGCAGACAGACGCCTCGGTGAACGTTATCTGGCGCGACGCCTTCCGGCAGGAGCGGCGGCGTATCGACTGGCACCATGATGACACCGAGACGGTGCTACACAAGCTTCGCGCCGCCGATTCGCAGCCGGGCGTGCTGGATGAACTCGTCGGCCGAGAGGTGTTCCTCCACGGAGGCTATCCAGAAGACCAGCTGAGCGGTCGCCCCGGTGCACTTCTCGCCCAGCGCGCCGGTGCCATCTGCCGGGCGACCAGGGACGGCTCGGTCTGGATCCCCGAGCTCCGGCCTCGTAAGAACTCGGGAGACCCCGCTCCCTTTCGGCGTCCGGCCACTTCTGTTCTGGCCGGCTTCACCACAGGTACCCGCACCGCACTGCCGCAGGCCGTCCTTCCCTTCGACGTGCCGGCCTACCGGCGCACCTGGAGCGACATCCGTTACAGCCAGCACGACGATGTCGGCTTCTTGACTTTCTCCTTTCCCGGCGGCGCAATAAGCACCCAGCAGTGCCAGCGACTGCTCGCCGCGTACCGGTTTGCGCTCTCCCGCCCCACCCGCGTCCTCGTCCTCGGAGGCAAGCGAGACTTCTTCTCCAACGGCATCCATCTGAATGTCATCGAAGCAGCCCCCGATCCAGGCCGGGAATCTTGGGCCAACCTCAACGCCATGGACGACCTCGTCGAAGAGATCCTGCTCACCACCGACCGCCTCGTGGTTGCCGCACTCGGCGGGAACGCTGCCGCCGGCGGCGCCATGCTCGCCCTCGCCGCGGACGAGGTCTGGTGCCGCACAGGCATCGTCCTGAACCCGCACTATCGACGCATGGGCCTGTACGGCTCCGAGTACTGGACGTACACACTGCCCCGGCGCGTCGGCCCCGAACAGGCAGAGCGGCTCACCGCCGAGGCCCTCCCGGTCAGCGCGGTCGACGCCGAACGGCTCGGTCTTGTGGACCGGCTTGTACCAGCCGCACCGCAGGACTTCACCGCCGAGATCGAGCGACTGGCCGGCGAAATCGCCGCCGACCCTGGCCTGGACCGTCGTATCGCCGCCAAGGCCGACGCCCACTGCGCAGAGGAACGCACACGTTCCCTCTCTGATCATCGAAATGCCGAACTCTCCCGCATGCACGCCATTTTCTTCAACCCCCGTGCCCCCTACCATGACTTGCGCTCCGCCTTCGTTCGCAAGACCCCAAGCCATTCGCCCTTCCCACTCACCGGGACCGCCGACCCCGGATGACACCTCAGCCGCCGACGGCCGATGTCTGGAAACCGTCCTCGACAACATCCTCATCCACGCGACGCTGACAGGAGCATAGGGCGACCGCCCGCCTCGACATCAGCGCGGACTCGTTCGTCGCCGTCGCAGAACGGACCTCGATCGCCCGTCGTTCGCTCAGCAAATCCGAAGAGAGCTGTCACAGTCCGCGCCGTCATCCCGGAGCCCTGCAACGTCGTCTTCTGCACACCACCGTCGAGGCAGGCGCAATTGAGGTGAACGCAGACCACGAACCGGTACGGCGTTCTCCCGCCGCCTTCAGAAGCAGCCCCATCTCGGCGCAGGACCGGCCGTACAGGACAGCTTCTGCACAGGTCTCCTGCGGCAGCGCACCGAGTGTGCTGCCTGTCAAGGGATCGTGCGGGCGCGCAGAGCGTCCGTTCTCTGCGCCTTGCACCGCGAAAGCCTGCCCTCGTCCGCCTGCGGGCCGACATTGGACCCGCACGACGCCTCCAGGGATCCCCCACCGTCGGCGCGATGCATCCCGGACAGCCCCGTCCACCCGTCTCCCGGCCGCTTTGCTGCCGCTTTCCATCCTGGTCGCGGTGCGCAACGGATTGCGACCAGCGCGCGAGCCGGGCCACAGGGCGATACGCCCGGGACCCGGCCCACAGGTCAAACTTAACTTCAGGAGGCCGGCAGGACCTTCCAGGAGCCGGTGCCGGGGCCGCGGTCACTGTAGTAGCTGGTGCTCACGTCGTACTTGGCGCCACCCTGCTGGCTCGACAGGCCATTGGCGTCGAGGAACCCGCCGTTGGCGGAGCCGTAGTCGTTGAGCAGGTTGACGACGTCGTCGGTGCGGATGCGGCCGTCGGTGGGAGAGGACGTCTTGCCGAAGACGTGCCACTTGGTGGTGCCCGTGTCGCGGCCGCGGGTCCTGTGAGCTGTGGTCGACACGTCGTACTTGGCCCCAGAGCGTGTGGAGCGACCGTTGGCGTCCAGGTAGCTGCCGGTCGAGTACTGGTTGGCGAGGTAGATGACGTCGCCGCTGGTGACGCGGCTTCCGTTAGCCTTGCCGGTCGCGGAGACGACCTTCCAGACCGAAGTCCTGGGCCCGCGGCTGTTGGGAGTCTGGTTGGTGCTGACGTCATACTTGGCACCGGGCTGGTGGGACAGGCCGTTGGCGTCCAGGTAACCGCCGTTGCCCAGGTACTGGTTCTGAAGCAGAATGTTGCTGCCGTACGTCAGTTCGTGCAAGGCCGCGGAGCCCGTCGTCGCCGTCGGAGCTGTGAAGGTGAACGCCGTGGCGGTGAGCGCGACCGTGGCTGCGAGGGCGGGCATGACGGAGCGGCTACGCATGGGTCTTCCTCTGCTGTCTGCGAGGGCGGGCACCGGAGCAATCCGCCCGGAAATCACACAGAGTGATTGCCTGATTCGGAGCGTAACCCCTGGCAGCCCGGAGGCGGGTGCGCGACGCACCGTCCCAGGCACCACTCCTCGGCAACGCCACCGCGGACGAGGGGCTCACGGCCCTGGTGGGTTTCAACCCGCAGGGTGAGGACTGGCGTCGGCCCTTCCTGGTCTACTTGATGGGCCGGGTGTCGGCGATGAGAGCACCTTCGAGGCCCTACACACGGGCTCTTCTTGCGGTGTCGCCCAGACCGGGCGAGCGCTGCGATTAGGTCCTCGCGGCTCATCCTGAGCGACCCGCGATGCCCTCGTCCACCGGCACCGGCGACATCGACGCAGCCCTGATCGCCGTACGCCACCAACTGCTCGGTGCCCGGCCCGAAGACGAATCCCTGCTCGCCGCCAGCTGAACCCGCCGCAGCCACAAATCCCTCGCAGCGCCCCGCAGCCGAGGCCGTGCTGGCTGCATGCGTCAGGTCCGCTGCATGTCCTCGGGGAGCCTTGCAGCGTTGAACGAATGACGCGTGCGCTTCCGCCCGTCCGAAAGCGTCGCCGGGGGCCCTGGATGTCATGCCCGCCCTTCCGGGATCCCACGCCATGTCCACTGCCGCCGGCGTCTGTCTAGGCGGGGCGTACCTCCACGGCCTTCACCGCCGTATCCGCCCGCTCGATCGCGTAGATGACGAACTGCCCTGCTGCCACGAAGTCCACGAACCGGACAGCCTGCGCACGGAACGGGACATGCCCCTCACCGCCGCACGGGGCGATCACCCCTTTCCTCCGATACCACCGGCCCATCCCCTCATCCCCTCGCGTACCGCAACGTAGAGCGATCCGGTTTGACCCGAACAGGGCACCCAACGCACGCTCCGCCCCGCCCACGGCCGCACCTGCCGCCCCGCCACTGCCGGTCACCATGCTGCGCAGCCGAAGCCCGCGCCTTGCGCCCACGCCACCCGGCGGCCGCGGTGACGCCACACCCTCGCCCACACCACGCTCACGGACGGCCCCCTCGTTCGGTGGCGAGACGTAGCACACCGCCAGGTGGAAGAGATCCAAAAGTGACCTGGACACTGCCTGAGCCAATGCGCACCACTCCCGTGCCTGATCTGCGGCTGGGATGGGCGGGCCAACCGAAGTTATGGACAGGGTTTGCACCTGTCCGTTGTCCACTGTCAGAGTCGGCGCGCTGCCTCAGCCCGTCGGCGTGTTCGGTCTCCCGCTGCGCTGCACTGCACCTGCTGTTCACATCGACTAGATATCGTTATCCGATATCGGAGTTCGATAGGCGGGTGGTGCGAGCGTGAGCGGACAGATACGGAGCGGCGGACCAGCTTCGTTGGAGCGGCGGCTTGGAGTGTTCGACGCCGTGGTCATCGGCCTGGGTTCGATGATCGGAGCGGGCATCTTCGCTGCGCTGGCGCCGGCGGCACGGGCGGCGGGTTCCGGGCTCTTGGTGGGGCTGGGCGTTGCTGCTGTCGTGGCGTATTGCAACGCCACCTCCTCGGCCCGGCTGGCCGCGCGGTACCCACAGTCCGGCGGGACGTATGTGTACGGCCGGGAGCGGCTAGGCGAGTTCTGGGGTTACCTCGCCGGGTGGGGGTTCGTGGTCGGCAAGACCTCGTCGTGCGCTGCGATGGCGCTCACTGTCGGGTCGTACGTCTGGCCGGGGCACGCGCACGTCGTCGCGGTGGCCGCCGTGGTGACGCTGACCGCCGTCAACTACGTGGGTGTGCAGAAGGCTGCCTGGCTCACGCGGGCGATCGTCGCCGTGGTCCTCGCGGTGCTGGCGGCCGTGGTCGTGGCGTGTCTGACCTCAGGCGCTGCGGATGCCGGTCGACTGGACGTGGGGTCTGACGCCTCGGCGATCGGGGTGTTGCAGGCCGCTGGTCTGCTGTTCTTCGCCTTCGCCGGGTATGCCCGGATCGCTACCCTCGGCGAGGAGGTGCGGGATCCGGAACGCACCATCCCTCGGGCCATCCCGCTCGCGCTGGGCATCACGCTGGTGGTGTACGCGGTGGTCGCTGTGAGCGTGGTCGCCGTGCTCGGCCCGAAGGGGCTGGCGGGCGATACGGCACCGCTGGTCCACACGGTCCGGCAGGCAGGGGTGCCGGGGCTGACCCCGGTGGTACGGGTCGGTGCCGCGGTGGCCGCGCTCGGCTCGCTGCTTGCCCTGATCCTCGGCGTCTCACGCACCACGCTGGCGATGTCCCGCGACCGGCATCTGCCGCACGCTCTGTCCGCCGTCCACCCCCGCTTCAACGTCCCGCATCGCGCCGAACTCCTCGTCGGCGCGGTGGTCGCCGTGCTCGCGGCAACGGCCGACGTGCGCGGCGCCATCGGTTTCTCTTCGTTCGCGGTTCTGGTCTACTACGCCGTCGCGAATGCTTCCGCGTGGACGCTGACAGAGCAGGAGAGGCGGCCGCCACGTGTCGTCCCAGTGGTCGGCCTGGCCGGCTGCCTGGTGCTGGCGTTCACGCTGCCCGCCTGGTCCGTGGTGTGGGGCACGGCCGTACTGGCGGTGGGCGCCGCGGTATACGGGGCACGCCGCACCCTGTCGGCACGCCGGTCGGCGTAGTCTCTGGCCAGCCCGCTCAGGGTGTTTCGCCGCCGAGGACCTCGCGGGCCAGTTCCGCCAGCGCCTTGCGGTCCTCGGCCAGCGCCTGCTCACCCGCCCTGGTCGCTGTGTAGACGCGGCGGGTACGGCCATCCACCACCCGCTGCTCGGAGACAAGCAGTCCCTCGGCCTCCAGCCGGTGCAGCGTCGGATACAGGGTGCCGGGGCTGATGCTGTAGCCGTGGTGGGCGAGTTCCTCGCTCATCCAAGCGCCGTGGATCTCGCCCGCGGCCGCGTGGTGCAGGATATGCAGCCGCACCGCGCCGCGCTGGAACTCCCGCACCCCGCCCACCTCCACGAGCCCTACCGGCTGTCACGAAACCGATATCGACTCCCGATTCTACGGCCGTGGGGCAGGCAGGGCCGACGCGGCGGCGATCCGTCGGGCGATACGGGTGGCCGCGTACTCCGTGCCCGCCACGAACCGCATCATCGGGCCGAACATCGGGGCCGCGAGCGACCCGGTGAAGTACAGACCGGGCACGGAAGACTCGAACGCCCCGTCCAGGTCCGGTGCCTTCGAACCCGGCACACACGCCACGTCCGTACGCAAAGTAGAGGTCAGGAAGGGCACCGCGTCCAGGTCGAGGCGGTAGCCGGTGGCCGCCAGCACATGGTCGACGACGAAGATCTCCAAACCGCCCGTCGGCCCGGCGAGCTCCAGCCGCACCGTGTCTGCGTCCGCTGTCGCGCCGGTGACCCGGCAGGAGGTGCGGACCGGCACCACGCCCTCGACCCGGTCGCGCAGCCACCATCCGCCCGAGGGCCCCAACGCCCGCCGGAACAGCATCAGTCGGGCGGACGCGGGCAGCCGCTTTACGCCGCCCGGTGTCTTGCAGACGGCGGCCAGGATCCAGCCCGTGCCGAGCGGAGAGGCAGGTTTGGCGAGTCGATGGGTCAAAGGTCGGGCCAGGGCCGGCGTCATCCCCCACAGCACCTGCCGCTCCCGGACGAACACCTGCGCCTCGGCGCCGGCCTCGTGCAGGAGCGCGGCGCTCTCCAGCGCGGACTGCCCGCCGCCGATCACAGCGACCCGCTGACCTGTATACGGCGACAGGTCGGCGTGCTGGCTGGTGTGCGACACCAGGGCGGCTGGCCCCGGCCCTTCGGGGGCAAGAGCCCTCAACTCTAATGGAATGTAAGCCAGTCCGTTCAGGCCGGTGGCTACGACGACGGCTGCTGCAGTGAGGTGCTGCCCGTCGTCCAATCGGACGGAAAAGGCGGCGCCGTCGCGCTCGACGGCCACGACCCGGGCGGGGTCGACCTCGCCGACGTGCCGCTTCTGGAACCACTGCCCGTACCGCACGAACACATCGCACGGGATCGGCGTCAGCTCGGTCAGCTCCGGCTCACCGTGCACCCGGCGGAAATCGGCCAGCCGCCCCCCGGGCTCCGGCGCGGACAGATCGGTGGCCGCCGGCGTCGACTTCAGAAACATCCCCGTGGCCATGGCATGTCGCCAACTGCCCAGCACCTCACCGAAGATACGTACCAGTACCCCGGCAGCGCGCAGGTGCGCGGCCACCGACAGCCCATACGGCCCGGCACCGACCACGACGACCGGAAGCCCCCCACGGCCCCTGAACGCCCGCTCCTGCGCAGAGCGGCGCCCCGGAAGTGACTGCGTCATGTATTCCCCCCACCGGTCTGCTCGCCGCCTTCCCCAAGACGACGTGACACTGCAGGACGGCGCCTCGGCTTCACACCGCCGCGCTCGCCCCCCCTCTGCGGGCCAGTGTGACTTATCAGCTGGTATCGGTCGACGATATCGGCGCACGTTGGCCAAAACGGTGCACAACCGTGGGCAGGTCTTTCCCACTGGCGTCCCCTCCTGCGCGGAGTGCCCATGCTTCAGGCCAGGGTCTGGACGGCGTAGAGGAGACCGACCGCTGCGGCGAGCCCGCCCAGCAGGAGCCGCAGTGCGGCCTCGGGCAGACGCGCCTACAGGTGCGCGCCTAGGTATCCGCCGAGCAAACCCCCCAGTCCGCAGGCCAGGCCCGGCGCGGCGTAGGCGGTGGCGCCGACGACGGGGCAACGAGATTTTCTTGAACAGCACGGCAGCCCAACTTCAGGCGCCGACGCCTGCAGGCCGAACTGTCCGTGCCAGCGTCGTCGGCAAGGTGGACCGGCCCACGCCCGAACCCGAGGACGTCCTCACCGCCTGACCCTGCTGGTCAGCGCAACCCGCATGTCAGCAGGGTCGTCCCGACAGACGATGACCCAATGCGACGCAGCACCTTCGGGGAATGCATGGGCCCGTGACCTGGACCCTGCCTGAAACGATACTGACACTCCTACCCCGCGGCCCGATCTGCCGCCAGGGATGGCGGGCGAGCCGAAGTGGGACGGTTCTCCGGACACTTCTTGATGTCTCATCCTGATGTGGATGTCACCGTCGGCCTACAGCACCGTGGAGCTCCGGCGTTCGATGAGAACGACCTCTCGCCAGCGGTCACGGTGGCGGCCGATCCCTTCACGGGTGCCGATGACACGGAATCCGGCTCGGCGATGAAGGGTGAGGCTGGCAGTGTTCTCCGGCAAAATGCCTGACTGCACAGTCCAGATCCCGGCCGCCTCGGCAGAACCGATCAGTGCATGCAGCAGGGCCGCCCCGACTCCCCGGCCGCGGGCCTCGGGGTGGACGTACACCGAGTGCTCGACAACTCCGGCGTAGGCGCAGCGGTCGGAGAACGACAACAACCCAGCCGAGTATGCTGTTCGCTTCGTTGAGGGCGGCGTACCGGTGTTCGGGGAGCTTGGACGCGTCGAAGTGCTCCCAACTGAGCGCGGTCCTCGAAGGTGGCGTTGCCGTCGTCAACGCCGAGTTGGTAGATCTCCAGCACCTGGTCCGCGTGCTCAGGGCGCATGGGTTCGAGTCGCGCTCCGGCTGGTCGTGTCATGGCTGGACCGCCGGAGCGATCTCCTCGATGAGGCCGCGGATGCGGTATTCGATCTCGTCGCGGATGGGGCGGACGGCGTCGATGCCTTGGCCGGCGGGGTCGGTGAGTTGCCAGTCGAGGTAGCGCTTGCCGGGGAAAACGGGGCAGGTGTCGCCGCAGCCCATGGTGATGACAACGTCGGAGGCCTGAACGGTTTCGACGGTGAGGACCTTGGGGACTTCGGCGGAGATGTCGATGCCGACTTCGGCGAGTGCTTCGACTACGGCAGGGTTGACAGTGTCGGCCGGTGCGGAGCCGGCGGAGCGGACCTGGACGCGGTCTCCTGCGAGGTGGGTGAGGAAGGCTGCGGCCATCTGGGAGCGTCCGGCGTTGTGGACGCAGACGAACAGGACGGTGGGCGGGGCGGTGTCAGGCATGGGCCTTGTCTTCCCGGGCTGTCGGTGTGGTGGGTGCGGTGAAGTAGCGGCGGGCGTACAGCGCGATGTAGACGAGGCCGATCAGTACCGGTACTTCGATGAGCGGGCCGACGACGCCGGCGAGGGCCTGGCCGGAGGTGGCGCCGTACGTGGCGATGGCGACGGCGATGGCCAACTCGAAGTTGTTGCCGGCGGCGGTGAAGGCGAGGGTGGTGGCGCGCGGGTAGTCCAGGCCCACGCTCTTGCCCAGGATCATGGAGCCGGCCCACATGAGGGCGAAGTAGACGAGCAGCGGAAGGGCAATGCGGGTGACGTCGAGGGGCTTGGAGGCGATCGCGTCGCCCTGGAGGGCGAAGAGTAGGACGATGGTGAACAGCAGCCCGTACAGGGCGAACGGGCCGATGCGCGGGATGAGTTCCGCCTCGTACCAGGTGCGCCCCTTGGCCTTTTCGCCGATGCGGCGGGTGAGGTAGCCGGCTGCGAGCGGGATGCCAGGAAGATGAGCACGCTGCGGGCGATCTCCCACACGGAGACGTCGAGGCCGGTCTGTGCCAGGCCGAGCCAGCCGGGCAGGACGCTCAGGTAGAACCAGCCGAGCGCGGAGAACGCGATCACCTGGAACACGGAGTTCAGGGCTACCAAGACCGCGGCGGCCTCACGGTGTCCGCAGGCAAGTTCGTTCCAGATAATGACCATGGCGATGCAGCGGGCCAGGCCGACGATGATCAGGCCGGCGCGGTACTCGGGCAGGTCCGGCAGGAACAGCCAGGCCAGGGCGAACATGAGAGCCGGACCGATGACCCAGTTCAGCAGCAGCGAAGGCAGCAGGAGCCGGCTGTCCCGGGTGACGGTGTCCAGGCGGTCGTAGCGGACATTGGCCAGCACCGGGTACATCATCACGAGCAGGCCCAGCGCGATCGGCAGGGACACCCCGCCGACGGTCACCGTCGCCAACGCGTCTCCGAGTCCGGGGATGAGCCGGCCCAGCCCGAGCCCGACTGCCATCGCGGCCAGGATCCACACGGCCAGATAGCGGTTCAAGAACGAGAGCCGTCCGGCCACGCCCACATCCGATGCGTTCAGGGTCACGCGGTGGCCCCGGAGGTCTCCGTGCGGACGGGCAGCGGTTCGCCGGCCGGGCGGGTCAGGACGCCCGCGAGTCGGTCGGTCATCTCGGGCAGCAGCCAGTAGTAGACCCAGGTGCCGCGCCGCTCGCAGTCGATGAGACCGGCCTGGCGCAGCAGCTTGAGGTGATGCGAGATCGTCGGCTGTGACAGGTCGAAGGCCGGTGTCAGGTCGCAGACGCAGACCTCCCCGTCCGCCTGCGAAGCGATCATCGACAGCAGCCTCAGCCGGACCGGGTCACCCAGCGCCTTGAACACTTTGGCCAGCTCGACGGCCTGAGCCTCGCCCAGAGGGGCGGTCAGCAGCCCCGGACAGCAGGCATCGACATCGACGTTCTGCCCCAACACCACAAGCTCTTGCTTCGACATGCGCCTATATTGACAGGCTTCGATCCACGCCGCAATGTTGCATCGACAGACATCAATGCAGTCGATGGGAGCACCGCCATGTCTCGCGCTCAGCTCGCCCTCCGCGTCAGCGACCTCGAAGCGTCGATCACCTTCTACTCGAAGCTGTTCGGCACCGAACCGGCCAAGCGGCGCGAGGGCTACGCCAACTTCGCCATCACCGAGCCCCCGCTCAAGCTCGTCCTCATCGAGGGCGAGCCAGGACAGGACACCCGCCTTGACCACCTCGGCGTCGAGGTCGAGTCCACCGACCAGGTCTCAGCCGCCACCGGCCGACTCAAGGACGCCGGTCTGGCCACTTTCGAAGAGAACGACACCTCCTGCTGCTATGCCCTCCAGGACAAGGTGTGGGTCCACGGCCCCGGCCAGGAACCCTGGGAGGTCTACGTCGTCACGGCCGACGCCGCCACACTCGGCAAAAACGCCGACCCCAACGTCGCCGGCGACAGCTGCTGCACCAGCAGCGAAAAGGCCACGCCGGACCCTCCCGCGGCTGGTTGCGCCTGCGGCAGCTGAACCCACCGCATCCACTTCGCGGTCTCTCATGAGACACCGCGAAGTCTGGAAAAGAACGGCTTCCGCGCCCTGCTCCACTCAGACGCGGGCCGGGTGGTGCTGCGCTCGAGGCGCGGCACCGAGATGGCGGCAACTGCCGGACGCCACAGCACTGGACGGCGAGCTGATCGTGTGGAAGGACGACCGGCTCGCGTTCGAACGGCTGCTGACGGCTGCAACGCCGGGGGCGGCGGCCGCCCGGGCCGCGGAAGACTGGACGGCGCCTTTCGTCGGCTTCGACCTGCTCCGGTTGTCCGGGACAGACACGACAGCCTGGCCCTACCGGCGCCGCAGGGCCGCGCTGGAGTCGATGTTCGCTGCCCGAGGGCTGTCCACGCCGTTGACGCGTCCGCGCCGACCACCTACCCCGACACCGTCCACGAATGGCTGACGTGGTCATTGGTCGGCGCGGAGGGCGTCGTCCTCAAGCGCCTGGACGATCCCTACCAACCCGCCAGCAGGTCATGCCCGAACCGAAGCCGAGTTCCTGCGGCAGATGTTCCCATGCGATCCCGGTGTGCAGCACGAACAGGATGCCCTGGAACACAAACCGGTCTGGGATGCCGCTTGCGCCCCGAGTGCGGGGTCCTACGCTCGACCTCGGGCACCAACAGCTCGCTCAGCGCCCGCAACCCATCATCGACCTCCCACGGCTTCGGCCGAGCCACTCCACCCCGGATCATCAGTCCCGGAATGATCCAACCACCAAGATCATTTCGTTAGGATTTATAGGAGTTTTGGAGCGCGTCAGCCCGGAAAGCGTCCGGTGGAGCGCAGTTCCCAGCGACGTTCGGCGTACACCAGGTCGTCGCGCCACAGCCGTCCGGCCGCTGCCCGCATGAGCGGCCGCAGCACGGGTGCGGTCGTGCGCACGGCGGCAAATCCGCGGCGGTCCGATACCGCCATGATTGTTTCGATGACGGCCGTCCGTGGCCTGCCCTGTGTATCCGTGCCGAGGGGCGTGACATGGGTTTCCACGACGGAGCCCCGCGCCTCGCCCTCGGTGATATGCATGACGACTGTCCGCGGTTCCGGCGCGGTGGACTGGGCAGACGAGACGGCGCACCTGGACGTTGACCACGACCGGGCGCCCATCCACCGGCACGTCCGCAACTGTCCGGCCGTGATAACCGCGCACCTTCCCCGTCGCGATCCCGCACATCGGGCAGGGAAAGGGAACATCCCGGGTCCGGGCCAAGCCCCGGATCACCTCGCCGTCGTCCGCAACGTCATCGATGACCAGAGCCGAGAGCCCAGAAAACACTGTTGCCACAGGGAAGTTGACATTTCGTGTATGCCGTCAACGACGGCCGTCATCTGCCGTCACCACCGACTACGTAACAGAGCCGCTCGATTGACAGTTCCGCCCGTAACCGCAAGCCGCTCGACCGGGTGCGGTCCGCACTGGGACGGCGGCAGCAGTGCAACGACTACGGCTGCCAGCACAGCGTCCTCGACCTGCTCAACGCCGATGCGGGCGGCTGAGCTGAGGGGCGGTCGTCCGGCGAAGAGGAAGGCAGGCGGGGCCTGCGATGCGAAAAGTGTTATGCCCGGGAGGCCCGCTCGTCTCCTGCTGCGAAAACCGCCCACCAGAGCAGCCACACCTGCTCTTGCCCGAGGATGTATCGCATGAGGCATGACGGGTCCGACAGGACCGACACGTTTCCGGACCGCCGCACCGTCAAGGCAGCCCGCGACGGGGACGCCGGGGCTGTCGAACGGCTCACCGCAGGCGCCCTGCCGCTGGTCTACAACGTGGTCGGGCGGGCGGCGGAGTCCGACCTCGACGTCGACGACATCGTGCAGGACACCATGGTCGCAGTGATCCGCGCGCTCCCGGACCTGCGGGACACGGCGAAGTTCCGCTCGTGGCTGGTGGCCATCGCGGTCCGCCAGCTCACCGACGCCCGGCGCCGGGCGAGGTCCGGCAGGCTGAGGACTCTGGAGCACGCCGACGAACGGCACGCGCCGGAACCCGACTTCGCGACCCTCTTCCTGCTGCGGCAGTCGCTCTCCGCCGAGCAGCGGCAGGTCGCCGCAGCCACCGCGTGGCTCGACCCGTCGCACCGCGACCTGCTGTCGCTGTGGTGGCTGGAGGCGTGCGGACGGCTGTCCCGGAAGGACATCGCAGCTGCTATGAACCTTCCGGCGGCCCATCTGGCGGTTCAGGTCCAGCGGATGAAGACCCAGCTGGACGTGGCGCGTACGGTCGTCCGAGCCCTGTCCCGCACCCCGCGCTGCGCGGAACTGACCGAGCTCGCCGGCCCGGGCGACCCTACTCCCAGCACCCTGCTGCGCAAGCGGATCGCCCGGCACCTCCGCTCCTGCGACGCTTGCGGTCGTTCCGCCGGCCGACTCATCCCGCCCGAGCGGCTGCTCGCTGGCCTGCCCCTGCTCCTACCTGGCCGCGCGGGCGACCCGGTCGAGGCCGGAGTCGGAGGCCCCCATCCGGCCGCCGCCCAGCACACCGCTCCCCGAGCGGCGCCCCGCGGGCACAGCCGTAGCGCGACCGGCCGCCCGCGCGGCGGTCACAATGTGCTCGTCGGTTTCTCCGCCAAGGCGACGGGCGCGGCCGCCGCCACCGGGGTGGCGGCGCTCGTGGTGACGGGCTTCGCCATGGCCACGCCGAGGGTCGAGAACTCCACCGACGCGCGGAGCACGGCCTCCCAGGTAGGCCCGTCGACATTGACGCCCGCCCCCGCGGAGAGCAGCGCCCCTGCTCCTTCCCCCGTTGCCACGCGCGCCCTGCGTACGTCCCCAGACGCGAAGGCCCCCGCACCGACCTACTTCGTGAGTTCCAGCGGCAGCGATTCCAACCCCGGCACGTCGGCCGGATCTCCGTTCCGCACCCTCCAGAAGGCCGCCGACCTGGCCGGCCCTGGCGACGTCGTCGCCGTCATGAACGGCACGTACACCGAGCCCCGCAAGGGTTCCAACGTGCTGACCATCAAACACTCGGGGCGTCCGGGCGCTTCCATCACCTTCATGGCGTATCCCGGCCACCGGCCCGTCCTGAACCCGAAGACGGCCTGGAACGGCATCAGCGTCTACGGCGCGTCCTACATCGTCATCAAGAACCTCGAGATCAAGGGCAACAACGCCGCCCTGTCCCTGGCCGACGCCGAACGCTCGTCGAGCAAAATCGACCCCACATACAACACCAACTGCATATCCGTGGAGAAGAACCGGGAGTCCGGCGCGTTCCCCCAGCACGTCGACATCACCGGCAACCTGGTACACGGCTGCGCGGGCGGCGGTATCTCAGCGATCGAGGCCGACAACGTCAACATCATCGGCAACCACGTCTACTCCAACGCCTGGTTCACCGTCTACGGCAGCAGCGGCATCTCCGTCCTCACTCCCCGCGACAATGGCGGCAGCGCCCCCCGGAAGTACAAGATCCGCATCATCGGCAACCGCGTCCACGACAACGAGACCAAGGTCAAGTGGGAAGGCTGCCGCTGCTATTCCGACGGCAACGGCATCATCGTCGACACGACGAAGGGCGACCCCGAGCGGGGGAGGCCGGCCTACAGCGAACGCGTTCTGGTCGCCGACAACATCAGCTACGACAACGGCGGTTCAGGTATCCACGCCTACAAGAGCCAGCACGTCGACATCATCCACAACACGGCCTACCTCAACGGCCGCAGCACCCGCATCAAAACGCCCTACGCCAACATCTTCGCCCACGACAGCACCGACGTACGGCTCCTCAACAACATCGCCTACGGCCGCCCAGGCCAGGCCACCAACAGCAAGTCCCGCAACGTGAACGTCACCTACGACTACAACGTCTACTTCGGTGGCAAAGCACCCGAGACCAAAGGTCCGCACGACATCATCGCCGACCCTAAGTTCACCGCCCCGGGCACGAGCCCGAACGCCGACTTCCGCCTCATGAAGGGCTCACCCGCGATCGGCACCGCCATCGCGTTCCCATCAGTGATCACCGACGTCAGCGGTGCGAAGCGCAAAGGCAGCGCACCGGACCGGGGCGCGTACAGCTTCGGAGCCGCCGCGGAGACCGTCACGGGTGGCGGTGAGTCCTCGGCGCCGGGGCAGGAGAGCCCGGACGCGGCAAAGGACGCGGAGTCCAGCCCGGATGCGGCCGGCGGAAAGGGCGCGACATCCGGCGCGGCCGGTGACGACGACTCCGGCCTCACGGCCCACGGCGGGAGCGTACCGCTGGCGCAGACCGGCGGGTCTGACCCGGTTCAGTCACTGAGCATCGCCGCGGCCGTCCTGGTCGCCGGGTCCGGTCTGTTCATGCTCACCCGGCGCAGGCGGCCTTGACACGGTCGGGCCGTTCCCGGAATCGCCGAGGACGGCCCGGACCCTGATCGTGGCAAGAGAAGCGGGGTCGGTGCCGACCTGGGTATGGCCGGCGCGCCTATTGCTGGAGTCGGTCTGCGGCCGGTATCCGCGTGGGCGCCTGTTGACCAGCTCCCAGTTACTGATCATTTCAGAATGAGGTTCGGAGGCATCTCAAGCAGAAGATGCTGCTTGAGAGTTGGAGGAGACCGAGGTGGAGGTCGGCACGTATCTCGTAGCCCGCGGAGTCGCTGGAACTGGTCGGACGAGGCAGGCACCGCTTGACACGTCCCTGACCGACTCCTGTTCGGTCTGCGCCGCGGCCGCGCCAGCGGCACATAGCTCCCGTCATATGCCATTTTCCGCATCATGACATGAACTGACAGAGGGCTCCCCGTTTGGAACAGTCACCGTTTACAGTCCTCCTGCGGCCAGTGCCGTAATCGATTACGCCACCCCGGGGAGTGGTTACAGCCGGAGCGCCTCGACGCTCACGGCCAGCAGTAGCCGAACCGGAGGGTGGCCGGTCGCGCCGCTTATGCCGGAAGCGTGTCGTGCCTGCACACTTGCGCAGCGTCCACCGGTGCGAGCCGTGGCCGGAGCCCGAGGGCCGGGTGAGCTACTCGAATGGAGCTGGATCGGTGACCTCGCCAGGTGGAGACCAGTACGGCACGTACCATCACCCACTGAGGCCGTCGAACGGGTCCCCGCCTCAGGCCGCCTCGGGCCGCGGCGGGACGAAGCCTTCCGCACTGGTGCGGCCCTATGCGATGACCGGTGGTCGTACCCGGCCGAGCCACCAGCTGGCAATCGAGGCACTGGTGCGCACCGCAGTCGACCTGTCCGAAGCGTATGGCCAACTGCCGGAGGCCTACCGGATCTGCCTGTTGTGCCGAGAGATCAATTCGGTCGCCGAGATTTCGGCACACCTCGCGGTCCCGCTCGGCGTCGCCCGCATCCTCGTGGCGGATCTCGCGGAGAGGGGTCTCGTCGTCGTGCACCAGTCCCAGGGGGACGAAGTCAGTGGGGGCAGACCCCAGGTGACTCTGCTCGAGAAGGTACTCAGCGGACTGCGGCGACTCGACTCCTGAGGTTCGAGGTGTGGTGTAGGGCAGCAGCATCGGAACGACGCGCGCCCACAGGCCATCGGGCACAAGATCGTTACTCATCCCTAAGCCGTGTATCGGAAGTGAGTCGTGCGCATAGGGTGTCGGCATGTCGCTGTGCCACATAGCCCTTTCGTCCGGCCGTTCGATCGAGCTCACCGAGCTGCGGATGTGTTCGACCTACGGGGGGGGGATGCTGGAGGGTTACCCGTGCAAGCCCGTCAATGACATGAAGGTCAGCGGCCTCCAGCGGCAGGCTGAACGTGCGTTTCCCTCCACGCCGGTACATCTAGTTCCGCCCTCCCGCGAGTACCCGGACCAGACCGCCGGCGCCTTCGGTCCCGTCGAGGCGCTGCCTTCCGTGGCGTGCATCGGCGTCTTCCGCTCGACACCGGTGGCTCCTGCGCTCGAGCCGGTGCTGCACCGTTCCGCTCTCACCGTGGTCTGGTTCCAGACCGTCTTGGATGTTCCGTCCGGCGAGGACGCCGACCTTGCGCTTCGTAACATTCGCTGGGAGGAGCTGGCCCAGGACTACGAGCTCTAGCGGCGGGTGCCGATCACACCCACTCGTTGATGGCTGCGATGAGGACTGTCGCCTCGTAGCTGACCTCGAGCTTGATGCCCCTATAAATGTCAGCTTGTCTTTTATGGTCTGAGTCGGTTTCGTTCGATGATGCTCTCGGGTCGTTTCTCGGTCTTGCCCACGTCGTAGTGGGTGGCGGGCCGCCGGTTCTTCGAGCCAAGTGGCCTTCCTGGGCCGGGGTTGAGGGTTTCGGTGCACGGGCCGGACAGTGCAGAGGCTGTCGCACGGCTCCTGCCCGGGGAGGGTCAAGAGTGCTTCTTGGGCGTGTGGTTGATGAGCTTGTTGAGGTTGTGAACCGTTCCGGGTTCGGTAGAGACTCTAGATTGTGGCTGTGACCTGCTGTTTTTGTGTGTTCTGGTAGTGGGTGGTTTCGTATTCGGCGGGTGGGACGTGGCCGATCTCACCGTGGAGTCGGCGGTGGTTGTACCAGTCGACGTACTCAGCGGTGGACAACTCGACGTCGCTCAGGGCTTTCCAGGGCCGCTGCGGCTTGATCAGCTCGGTTTTGTAGAGACCGATGGTCGATTCCATCAGGGCGTTGTCGAGGGCGTCCCCGACGGTGCCGATGGACGCGGCGATCTGTTCGGCGGCCAGGTGGG
>NZ_JBEXHZ010000057.1:0-30857 GCF_040608315.1 Streptomyces sp. NPDC005195 | reverse complement strand
TTTCCCTTTCCGGCGGTTCCGACTCTATCAGATCCTTTCGGGCCTGATTCCCAGTCAGTGGGGCTTGTCTTCCCGGCCCTTGGGCCGTTCCGACGAGTGAGACTTTAGCGGATTCCTGCCTCCCGAGCTAATCGGGGGCGTCCTTTCGAACGCGGATTCCTCATTTCGCAAACGCGCACATAAACGAGCCGACGACGAGTCGCCGTTCGCTGGATGCTTGTTGCGGAATGGCTGTCCGGGGACCGACCGGAGTCGGAGCTCACGTCGGACAACTCGGAGAACACTACGTACGCGACAGGGGTGTGTCAACTCGGCCCCGGACGCCCCTCGGACCCGTACCCTCGGAGCCATGACGACACATACGTGCACCCAGCAGTGGTGGGCCGCCTGACGGCGGCCGTACTCACGTATGTACACAACGGCCGCCGCCCCGGCGGCCGTTTCTGTATCTCCCTCCTGGGGGGCCGGCCGGACGGTGCGGCGGCCTCGACCAGAGGGTGGAGAGATGAAGCGGATCTTCAGCGGGGTCAAGCCGACGGGGCATCTGACGCTGGGGAACTACCTGGGGGCCGTGCGCCGCTGGGCCGATGTCGATCAGCACCGGGCCGACGCCCTGTTCTGCATCGTCGATCTGCACGCGCTGACCGTGGACCACGATCCGGGACGGGTCCGCAGACTCAGCAGGCAGGCCGCGACACTGCTGCTGGCCTCGGGGCTCGATCCGCGGCTGTGCACCGTCTTCGTACAGAGCCATGTCGACGAGCACGCCCGGCTGTCGTATCTGCTGGAGTGCGTCGCCACGGACGGGGAGATGCGCCGGATGATCCAGTACAAGGAGAAGGCCGCGCGGGAACGGGAGCGGGGCGGGAGCGTACGGCTGTCGCTGCTGACCTATCCCGTGCTGATGGCGGCGGACATCCTGGCGTACGGGACCGACGAGGTGCCGGTCGGGGACGACCAGACACAGCATGTGGAACTGACCCGGGATCTCGCGGTGCGGTTCAACCAGCGGTACGGGCACACGTTCGAGGTGCCCCGGGCCACCCGCCCCGAGGTCGCCGCGCGGGTCATGAATCTCCAGGAGCCGACGTCGAAGATGGGGAAGAGCGACGACGTGGGACCGGGCGTCGTCTATCTGCTCGACGAACCGGACGTCACGCGGAAGAAGATCATGCGGGCGGTGACGGACAGCGGGCAGGACGTCGTCCACGACCCGGAGGGGCGGCCCGGGGTCTCGAACCTGCTGGAGATCCTCGCCGCTTGTGAGGGCACGGACCCGGAGACCCTGAGCGGTGCCTATCAGTCCTACGGCGCCCTGAAGAAGGACACCGCCGAGGCCGTGGTCGAACTTCTGCGGCCCCTGCGGGAACGGCACAAGGAACTGTGCGGCGACCCCACCTATGTGGAGGGTGTGCTGCGGGATGGTGCGGCCAGGGCGCGGGAGATGGCCAGACCGCGGGTGGACTCGGCGTACCGGGCGATCGGGCTGCTGGCGGCGGGCTGAGACGGCGGGGCCGGGCGGACGCGCCCGGCCCCTTCGCCGGTTCGCCCGGCGCGGCACTAGCTGTTGCCGGAGGCCAGTTCGCGGCTGCGGTCGCGGGCGGCCTCCAGGGCGGCGATGAGGGCCGCGCGTACGCCGTGGTTCTCCAGCTCCCTGATCGCGTTGATCGTGGTGCCCGCCGGCGACGTCACGTTCTCGCGGAGCCGCACGGGGTGCTCCCCGCTGTCGCGGAGCATCACGGCGGCGCCGATCGCGGACTGGACGATCAGGTCGTGGGCCTTGTCGCGGGGCAGGCCGAGCAGGATGCCCGCGTCCGTCATGGCCTCGACCAGATAGAAGAAGTACGCCGGGCCCGAGCCCGAGAGGGCGGTGCAGGCGTCCTGCTGGGACTCGGGGACCCTGAGCGTCTTGCCGACGGCGCCGAAGATCTCCTCGGTGTGGGCGAGGTGCTCCTCGGTGGCATGACTGCCGGCGGAGATGACGGACATGGCCTCGTCGACGAGCGCGGGGGTGTTCGTCATGACGCGCACCACCGGGGTGCCCGCGGCCAGACGCTCCTCGAAGAACGAGGTGGGGATGCCGGCCGCGCCGCTGATGATGAGGCGGTCGGCGGCCAGGTGCGGGGCGAGTTCGTCGAGGAGAGTGCCCATGTCCTGCGGCTTGACCGTGAGGATCAGGATGTCGGCGCTCTTGGCGGCCTCGGCGTTGGTGACGGCCGTGACGCCGTGGCGCTCCTGGAGTTCCCTGGCGCGCTCGGGGCGGCGGGCCGTCACGAGGAGGTCGGCGGGGTCCCAGCCGGACCGGATCACTCCGCTCAGCAGGGCTTCGCCGATCTTTCCGGTACCGAGGACTGCGACTTTCTGGGTCATGGTGCGGGTGCCCTCCAGGGGTGCGTCGTCCTGGGGGTCATCCTCGCACCCGGGCGGTCGGACGGGGTGGCCCGTCCGACCGGCGGACGGCCACGGCGCGTCACTGCGTGCGGCGCCTCAGGGTGGCCGCGCCGAGGACCAGCACCAGCAGGGCGCAGGCCGCCACGATCAGGGCGTCACGGACGAACGTGGCCGTCATGTCGCTGTGCCTGAGGATCTCGTTCATTCCGTCGACGGCATAGGACATGGGGAGCACGTCGGACACCGCTTTCAGGGCCGGGTGCATGCTCGAACGGGGCGTGAAGAGGCCGCACAGGAGGAGCTGGGGGAAGATCACCGCCGGCATGAACTGGACCGCCTGGAATTCGGAGGCCGCGAAGGCCGAGACGAAGAGGCCGAGCGCCGTCCCGAGGAGCGCGTCGAGCAGCGCGACGAGCAGGAGGAGCCAGGGGGAGCCCGTGACGTCGAGGCCCAGGAACCAGACCGCGAGGCCGGTGGCCAGCGCCGACTGGACGACGGCCACGGCGCCGAACGCGAGGGCGTAACCGGCGATCAGGTCGCCCTTGCCGAGCGGCATCGCGAGCAGGCGCTCCAGCGTGCCGGAGGTGCGCTCGCGCAGGGTGGCGATGGAGGTGACCAGGAACATCGTGATCAGCGGGAAGATCCCGAGCAGCGAGGCGCCGATGGAGTCGAAGGTGCGCGGGCTGCCGTCGAAGACATAGCGGAGCAGGACCAGCATCAGACACGGGATGAGGATCATCAGCGCGATGGTGCGCGGGTCGTGGCGGAGCTGACGCAGCACGCGCGTCGCGGTGGCCGTCGTCCGGGCGTGGTTGATGGCGCTCGCCCTCGCGCTGGTGCTCGTACTCGTGCTTGCGCCCGGGATCAGGTGGTCGGCGGTGGTGTCGGTGGTCATCGGACGGTCTCCTTGCGGGGCCTGTCGGCGGTCGCGTTCGCCTCGTCGACCAGGTGGAGGAAGGCGGCCTCGACGGTCTCGGAGCCGGTGCGTTCGCGCAGGGCGTCGGGGGTGTCGTCGGCGAGGATCTCGCCCTCGCGCATCAGCAGCAGGCGGTGGCAGCGCTCGGCCTCGTCCATGACGTGCGAGGAGACGAGGAGGGTGGCGCCCCGGTCGGCGGCGATGGCGTGGAAGAGGGTCCACAGGTCGCGGCGCAGGACCGGGTCGAGGCCGACGGTGGGTTCGTCGAGGACCAGGAGCTCCGGGGTGCCGAGGAGAGCGACCGCGAGGGAGACGCGGTTGCGCTGGCCGCCGGAGAGGTTGCCCGCGAGGGAGTCGGCGTGGGAGGTGAGGTCGACGTCGGAGATGGCGCGGGTGACGTGGTGGTGGCGGCGGTCGGCGGCCGCGCGTCCGGGGTCGAGGACCGCGGCGAAGTAGTCGAGGTTCTGGCGGACGGTCAGGTCGTCGTAGACGGACGGGGACTGGGTGACGTAGCCGATGCGGGAGCGGAGGGCGGCGTCGCCCGCCGGACGGCCGAGGACTTCGAGGGTGCCGGCCACCTTGGCCTGGGTGCCGACGGTGGACCGCATGAGCGTGGACTTGCCGCAGCCGGAGGGGCCGAGCAGCCCGGTGATCTGGCCGCGCGGCACGGCGAAGTCGAGTCCGCGCAGGACGGTGCGGGGGCCCCGTACGACGGTGAGGCCCTCGGCGCGCACGGCGGGCTGGGAGCCGGCGGACGGGAGAGGGGATACGGAGGGGTCCGGCGGGTCGGCCGGGGAGGGCGCGTGGCTCTCGAAATTCATCACGTGATGAATATTGCTCGCGTGCGGTACGGCCGTCAAGCCCGGGCGCGTCCGGCGGCGCAGGCGCGCGGGGGCGCGACCGGAAGGGGATGTTCCGGCGCGCGGTGCGGGTGGTGCGCTTCCACGGTCACGTGGCGGTCACACGGAAGGGCTGCGCGCACAACTCCCGTTACCGACAATGGATTTCAGTGCGTGGTCATATGCCCACCGGCCGCCGGACCGCGCCCGTACGACCGCCGCGCCTTCCCCGGGCTCGGCAGCCCACGCGTCTGCCGCTCTCGACCGGAGGTGCTGTTGTGATGCGCAAAGCCGATCTACTGGCGTCCCTCGTCGTGTTTCTCGTCGCGCTGCCCCTGTGTGTGGGGGTCGCCATAGCCTCCGGTGTGCCGGCCGAACTGGGGCTGGTGACCGGGATCGTCGGCGGGCTGGTCGCCGGGGTGCTGCCCGGCAGCAGCCTGCAGGTCAGCGGGCCGGCGGCCGGGCTGACGGTGCTGGTGTACGAGGCGGTGCGGACGTACGGGCTGCCGGCGCTCGGTGTGCTGGTGCTCGGGGCCGGGCTGGTACAGCTCGCGCTCGGGGTGCTGCGGCTCGGGCGGTGGTTCCGGGCCGTGTCCGTGGCCGTGGTGCAGGGAATGCTCGCCGGGATCGGGCTCGTGCTGATCGCGGGTCAGGTGTACGCGATGGGCGACGCGGCCGCGCCGGCCGGCGGGCTCGGCAAGATCGCCGGGCTGGTCTCGCTGCCCGGTGCCGCCGACCCGGTGGCCCTCGCGGTCGGGGCCGCCACCGTCGCCGTACTCCTGCTGTGGCCGCGGTGGCGGCGCGGGGCCCGCGTGGTGCCCGCGCCGCTGATGGCGGTGGGACTCGCGTCGGCGGCGACCGGCCTGCTCGACCTGTCCGTACGGCGGGTGACGGTGCGGGGGCTGCTGGACTCCGTGCAGCCGCCGTCCCTGACGGCGCTCGGGCGCCTCACGGAAGTGGGTGTGTGGGGGACGGTGCTGGCGTTCGCGCTGATCGCGTCGGCCGAATCGCTGTTCAGCGCCGCGGCGGTGGACCGGCTGCACCGGGGACCGCGGACCGACTACGACCGTGAACTCATCGCGCAGGGGGCGGGGAACGCCGTGTGCGGGGCGCTCGGGGCACTGCCGATGACCGCCGTGATCGTGCGGAGCGCGGCGAACGTGCAGGCGGGGGCGCGCACGAAGGCCTCGCGGGTGCTGCACGGGGTGTGGCTGCTGGTCTTCACGACGTTGGTGCCCGGGGTCCTCGGGATCATTCCGGTGGCGGCGCTGGCGGGACTGCTCGTGCACGCGGGCTGCAAGCTGGTGCCGGTGCGGGAGGTGCGGCTGCTGTGGCGCGGGCACCGGGGCGAGGTCGTGGTGCTGGGTGTGACGGCGGTGGCCATCGTGGCCGGGAACCTGTTCGAGGGGGTGCTCGTCGGACTGGCGCTCGCCGTGGCGAAGACCGCGTGGGACATCAGCCATGTGCATGTGGAGACCGAGGACCGGGGTGCCGAGGGACTGGTCGTCCGGGTGATGGGGAACGCGACGTTCCTGCGGCTGCCGAAACTGCTGGACGCCCTGGAGGCGCTGCCCCACGACCGTGACGTACGGCTGGAGCTGGGCGGGCTGCGGCATGTGGACCACGCGTGCGCGGCGGCCCTGGAACGGTGGGCCGCCGCGCGGGATCACGAACGGGTCGCCACGATCACCAGTACGTCGTAGACCTCCTCGACCTGTCCGTCCGGGAACTCCTCCCAGAGGTGCGCCCGCTCCTCGGCGAGGAAGGCCTCGGTCCCCTCCTCGCCGAGGACCAGGAAGATCGAGTGGCTGGTGACGTTGGCGAGGTGGGTGTCGACCGGCACGCGACGGCTCCAGCGGACGACACGGTGGGCGTGGTCCGGGACATGGTCGGCGCCCGCGAAGGCGCGTTCGCTGTGGGTCCCGGCCACGCCCTCATTGCTGCCGGTGCCCCGCTTGCCGGCCTGTTCGTCGTCGAAGTACCGCTCGATCCGTCGTGCCTGGGCGGCGATCCAGGGGACGTCGAGGGCGTCCGTGTTCCACCAGAGCGCGAGGGAGCCGCCGGGGCGCAGGACCCGGAGTGCCTCCGGCAGGGAGCGGGCCGGGTCGGTCCAGTGCCAGGACTGGGCGTACGTCAGGAAGTCGACGCAGGCGTCGAGGAGGGGGAGGGCGTTGCCGTCTCCCCGGACGATCGGAACGCCGGGGACGGTGCGGCGGAACTCCGCGGTCATGCCCTCGCCGGGTTCCACGGCCAGGACGTGCGCGCCCCTCGCGCGCAGCAGCGCGGTGGCGATGCCGGTGCCGGCGCCCACGTCGACGACCCGTGCGCCGGTCAGGGAGCGGCCGGCGAGTTCTTCGATCGCGTCGAAGAGGGCGGGGGGATAGGAGGGGCGGTTCGCGGCGTACTGGGCCGCGGCGGTGTTGAAGGAGTGGGCGCGGGTGGCTCGGGCCCGGTTCCGGGTTTCGGGGTCGGGGGCGGGGTCGGTGCGGGTTTCGGTGCCGGTGCTGGATTCGGCTCCGGTGTCGGCGTCGGGGTGGGAGGAGGGGGTCATACGTTCATGGTGGCTGGTGTGGCTGTGGGGGCACAGGGGTTTCCGTCCCCGCCGCCCCGGTCCGCGGCGGGAGCTTCTGTGGCCGGACGGGGTGCCGTCAGGACCCGGAGGCCCGGCGCTTCCTCGACGGATTGCGGGTGCTGCCGGCGGAACGGCGGTCGTACCGGGCGCGGGCCGCCTCGTACTCCTCGCGGTGCAGCTTCTCGCCCGGGGCCTCGGTGAGGGAGCGGACGGAGTACGCGAGGAGGGTGCCGACGAAACCGATGGCCAGCAGGCCCCGCAGGGAGGCCTGCCGGTCGGGGTCGGGGCGCTTGGAGAAGGCGTCCCAGGTGTGGCGGAAGGCGAGCGCGCCGCACACCGCGAACATCACCACGACCAGGATCGTCACCGGCCTGCCGACGTCCGCGATCGTCAGTCCCTGGTAGGCGAAGCGCAGGAGGAAGCAGGCGGCCACCGCGGCGGCGAGCGCGCCGACGGCCACGCCGGCGCGGCGGGCCGGGTAGCCGCCGTCGTGCTCCACCCAGGTCGTCCCGAAGAAACGGAGGGGTTCGGGCTGGGGTCCCGCGGGGGTACCGGTACCGGTTTCGGTCGTATCGCTCACACGACGATTATCGCTCCGGTCGGCCGCGGGGCCCGGCCTCGCCCGAACCACCGGCGTCTTCGGCTCAGGCGCAGCGCCCCGCGACGTAACCGTCGCTGCCCGTCTTCACGTAGGCGTCGGAGACGAACTGGCCGTTGGCGATGTTGTCCCAGATGTCCGTCGTCCCGTAGTACCCGCTGATGGTGTCGCCGGGGCACTGGCAGTTGATCGGCACCGACGAGCCCTCCGGCAGGGTGCGGACGACGGAGTAGTGCGTGCCGGGACCGCTGCGGACGTTCACGCTGACTCCCGGGGCGATGGGATACGTCCTGATCGCCGCCGCGCTCAGGGACTCCGCGTTCGCCGTCCCCGATGCGGCTCCCATCATCAGCGTGACCGTGGCGGCGAGCCCTCCGGCCACCATGGCTCTCCTGCGTGTCAAAGTCTTCATGGCGTTGTTCGTCCTTTTCTGCTCAGGAGCAGCGCGGTGCGATGTAGCCGTCGCTGCCGGTCCTCACGTATGCGTCCGAGACGTATTCGCCGTTGGAGATGTTGTCCCAGATGCTGGTGGTGCCGTACGGGCCGCTCACGGATTCGCCGGGGGACTGACAGAAGATCGACACGCGTGAGCCCTCGGGCAGGACCCGCACGATGCGGTATCCGGTGCCCGGGCCGCTGCGCACGTTCAGGGCGACACCGGGTGCGATCGGGTAGGTGACCAGTCCCGCCACGGCGGCGTCGGAAGACGTCACCGCCGCTTCCTCCTCACGACTGACCGTGCTGGTGACGCTCTCGATGCTTTCCATGCGCTCAACAGCCATGAAGGCTTCCCCCGTTGAATCAAATGAATCAGACGAATCGGATGGAACAGGTGAATCACGTGCGTTCAGGTGGCGCACACATGTACGCCTGCCGCACGCGGAGGCTAGCAAGCCGCCTCGGGCTCGCACGAGGAATCGACTAGGCTCCGTGCGTCGCGCGCGCGGACGAACAGCACGGGGGTGGGTCCATGGCGCCACAGCGAAACACCGGAGCGGATCCGGAAGCGGAACTTCCCGAGTACGCAGGGCAGTACCGCCTGTACGAGCGCCTCGGATCCGGTGGCATGGGCGTGGTCCATTTGGCCCGCAGCGGCTCTGGGCTGCGGCTCGCGGTCAAGGTCGTCCACGCCGCGTACGCCAAGGATCCCGAGTTCAGAGGGCGTTTCCGGCAGGAGATCGCCGCGGCGCGGCGAGTGAGCGGAGCGTTCACCGCGCCCGTGGTCGATGCGGACCCGGAGGCCGGGCGGCCTTGGATGGCGACCCTGTTCATACCGGGTCCGACCCTCGCCGAGGAGGTGAAGCGGAACGGCCCTTTGTCCGCCTCTCAGTTGCGTCGGCTCATGGCCGGACTGGCCGAGGCACTGCGCGACATTCACAGGGTGGGTGTCGTACACCGAGATCTCAAGCCGAGCAACGTCCTGCTCGCGGAGGACGGCCCCAAGGTCATCGACTTCGGCATCTCCCGGCCGTCGGACAGTGAACTGCGCACCGAGACAGGCAAGCTGATCGGAACGCCGCCCTTCATGGCACCCGAGCAGTTCCGACGCCCACGCGAGGTGGGGCCGGCCGCCGACATCTTCGCCCTGGGCTCGGTGCTGGTGCACGCGGCTACCGGCCGCGGTCCCTTCGACTCCGACAGTCCCTATGTCGTCGCCTACCAAGTCGTGCACGACGAACCGGATCTGACCGACGTACCGGCGAATCTCGCACCGCTCATCACCCGTTGCCTCGCAAAGGAGCCCGCGGACCGGCCGACACCTGACGAGCTGATGCGGGAACTGCGTTCGGTGGCGGCCTCGTACGACACCCAGGCGTTCATTCCGGCCCAGCGCACCGACCGGTCCGCCGCTCCCTCCGGTGCCCCGTCCGGCGCCGTGGTCGACGAAGCCGCGCCGCCCGCCCCGCGCCCCGGGAGGCGGACGCTCAAGCGCGTCGCCCTCGCCGTCGGCGCGCTCGCGCTCGTCTCGGGCGGGACACTGACCACGACGCAGTTGCTCGGGCAGGACAGCAGCGCCGGCGCGCCGACGAATCATCAGCGGCGCTCCGCGCCTGCCGCCTTCAGCGGGTGGAGCACGAACCCCGCGGGCCGAGCCTCCGGGACGCCCGACTGTTCCTACGGCGGCGGGAAGTTGTTCTGCGCCCAGCCGGGGCTGACATCCGCTCTCGACCCGGTCGACGGCAGAGTCCTGTGGCGGCACACCTCGCCCGAAAGGACCCTCCCGGACGGAGGCCCCGTCATGTCGGGTGGGCTCGTACACGTCGTGACCCACGGCGGACGGCTCCTGGAAGCCCTCGACCCGGTGTCCGGCACGGTGCGATGGACGATGCCCCTCTCGACCTACGACCGGTTCCAGCACGCGGGGGGCATGCTCCTCCTCGCCCGGGCCGACGGAACGGTCACCGGGGTGGACGGCGCCACCGGCGAGAAACGTTGGAGCCGCGGCCTGCCGGGACAGACCACGCCGAACCTCGCCTCGTTCGCCGGGGACGGACTCGCCTACGTCACGAGCACGACGGACGACGGGACGCGTACGCGCGTGACCGCGGTGGAACCGGAGACCGGGAACCTGCGGTGGAGTACCCGTCTGACCGGCACCCTTGATCCGGTCGGCACAGTGCGAGGCGCCGTCTTCTTCACATCCGTCAACAAGAACACCGAGACCGAGGCACTCGTCCGCTACGAACCCGGCAGCGGGAGGTCACTCCGGGTGAGGATCGGCCTGTCGCTGCCGCAGGCCCAGGCCACCGTCCGCGCCGGCACCGTCTACCTGATGAGCACTCTCGGCGGGCTGATGGCCGTCGACATGGACGCCGGGGTGGAGCGCTGGCGCATCGAGACCTCCGTGAGCCGGGGCTCCACCCCGGCCGTCGACGCCCGGCATGTGTACCTCACCACGCCGGACGGACGGTTGCTCGCCGTGGACGCCGCCCGGGGGAAGCTCGTCGGTCAGACCCGGGCACGGCCCGGACCTCAGTCGGACCGCGTCCTGGGCGCGCTGCCCGTCCCGCTGATCGCTGACGGCCGCGTCTACGCGAGTGCGCCGGACGGGACAGTGTTCGCGGTGGCGGGAAACGACCCCGCCGCCTGGTGAACGGGCCGCCCGAGGCCGAGCGGGGCGGGACGGACAGCGCGAAGGGGCCGCCCCGGCAGGAGCGGCCCCTGAAGTGCGCGGTGGTGGGTCAGCCCAGCTTCGAGACGTCGCGGACCGCGCCCTTGTCCGCGCTCGTCGCCATCGCGGCGTAGGCGCGCAGGGCGGCCGAGACCTTGCGTTCGCGGTTCGCGGGGGCGTAGACGCCGTTCAGGGCGGAGCGGCGGGCCGCCAGCTCCTCGTCGGCGACCAGGAGCTCGATCGAGCGGCCCGGGATGTCGATGCGGATGCGGTCGCCGTCCCGGACCAGGGCGATGGTGCCGCCGGAGGCCGCCTCGGGGGAGGCGTGGCCGATCGACAGGCCCGAGGTGCCGCCGGAGAAGCGGCCGTCGGTGATCAGGGCGCAGGTCTTGCCGAGGCCGCGGCCCTTGAGGAAGGAGGTCGGGTAGAGCATCTCCTGCATACCCGGGCCGCCCTTGGGACCCTCGTAGCGGATGACGACGACGTCGCCGTGGGTGATCTCCTTGCGGAGGATCTTGTCGACGGCCTCCTCCTGCGACTCGCAGACCACCGCGGGGCCCTCGAAGGTCCAGATGGACTCGTCGACACCCGCCGTCTTCACGACACAGCCGTCCACCGCCAGGTTGCCCTTGAGGACCGCGAGGCCACCGTCCTTGGAGTACGCGTGCTCGGAGGAGCGGATGCAGCCGTTCTCCGCGTCCTCGTCCAGGGCCAGCCAGCGCTCGGACTGGGAGAAGGCCTCGGAGGAGCGGACGCCGCCGGGCGCCGCGTGCCACAGTTCGATCGCCTCGGGGGACGGGGAGCCCGCGCGCACGTCCCATGTCTTCAGCCAGTCCGAGAGGGACGGGCTGTGCACGGAGTGGACGTCCTCGTTGAGCAGGCCGGCCCGGTGCAGCTCGCCGAGCAGGGCCGGGATGCCGCCCGCGCGGTGCACGTCCTCCATGTAGTACGTGCGGTCCTTGGCGACGTTCGGGGCGACCTTGGCGAGGCAGGGCACCCGGCGCGAGACGGCGTTGATCTCGTCCAGCCCGAAGGGGACGCCCGCCTCCTGGGCGGCGGCCAGCAGGTGCAGGATCGTGTTGGTGGAGCCGCCCATGGCGATGTCGAGGGCCATGGCGTTCTCGAACGCGGCGTGCGTGGCGATGTTGCGCGGCAGGACCGACTCGTCGTCCTCGTCGTAGTAGCGGCGCGTGATGTCGACCACCGCGCGGGCCGCGTCCTCGTACAGCCCCTTGCGGGCCGTGTGGGTGGCCAGCACCGAGCCGTTGCCGGGGAGGGAGAGGCCGATGGCCTCGGTCAGGCAGTTCATCGAGTTGGCGGTGAACATGCCGGAACAGGAGCCGCAGGTCGGACAGGCGTTCTCCTCGATACGGAGGATGTCCTCGTCCGAGATCTTGTCGTTCACCGCGTCGGAGATCGCGTCGACCAGGTCGAGCGTACGGACCGTGCCGTCGACCAGGGTGGCGCGGCCGGACTCCATCGGGCCGCCGGAGACGAAGACCGCCGGGATGTTCAGACGCAGGGCCGCCATCAGCATGCCGGGCGTGATCTTGTCGCAGTTCGAGATGCAGATCAGGGCGTCGGCGCAGTGGGCTTCCACCATGTACTCGACCGAGTCCGCGATCAGGTCGCGGGAGGGCAGGGAGTACAGCATGCCGCCGTGCCCCATCGCGATGCCGTCGTCGACCGCGATGGTGTTGAACTCGCGCGCGATGCCCCCGGCGGCCGTGATGGCCTCGCTGACGATCCGGCCGACCGGCTGCAGGTGGGTGTGGCCCGGCACGAACTCCGTGAAGGAGTTGGCGACCGCGATGATCGGCTTCCGGCCGATGTCCGCGCCCGGTACACCGGAGGCACGCATAAGGGCGCGTGCGCCCGCCATGTTGCGGCCGTGGGTGACTGTGCGGGACCTCAGTTCGGGCATCGTCGCTCGCTCCTTCGGAGAGTTATGACTGGGATCGAGCCTACGCCGCCGCGCCAGGATTCGGACGCGGCGTCCGGAATGCGGGATGCCTGTCTCGGTACGCGGGTACGGGGCGGCGCGCCGGGCCGGAGCGGCGGACGACGCCCGCACGAGCCTCGGGATCCGATGCGACGTGGCTGTCAGGAGCGCCGGATGCCTGTGGGCGCCGGGGCGTGGGCGCCCGCGGAAGCCCGTCCGGGGTGCCTGGTCCCGCGGAAGCCCGTCGCCCGGGTGTCTCGCGGGTGAGCCGGGAGGGAGCGCTCGCCCGCTCAGGGAAGGGTGAGGTGGCCCTGTACCACCGGGGCCACGCGCGCGATGATCGCCTCCAGGTCCGCCGAGGCCAGCGGCTCGACCCTGATCACGTATCGGAGCATCGCCACCCCCACCAGCTGGGCGGCGGCCAGCTCGGCGCGCAGTTCGGCGTCGGGGAGGTCGAGCTGCTGGGCGATGCGGCGCAGCAGCTGGGCGGCGATGAGCCGGCGGAAGACGGCCGCGGCGGTCTCGTTGTTCACGGCGGAACGGACGATCGCCAGCAGGGGCGCGCGGGTGGCCGGGTTCTCCCAGATGCCGAAGATGAAGCGGGTCAGGCGTTCCCCGACGCCGTCGAGGGGGCCGTCCTCGACCGCCACGGGGGCCGCCAGGGCGGGGGCGAAGGCGACCTCGATGGCCGACTCGAAGACCTGCTCCTTGGTGCCGAAGTAGTGGTGCACGAGGGCGGAGTCGACCCCGGCGGCCTTGGCGATGCCCCGGACCGACGTCTTCTCGTAGCCTCGCTCCGAGAACTCCCCGCGGGCCGCGTCGAGGATGCGGTCGCGGGTGGCGGGGGCCGCCTCCGTCTCCGTACGGGAGGGGCGCCCCCGGCGGCGCGGGGCTGCGTCCGTCACCGGCCGGGCACCTTGACGGCGGAGGCGAGGTGCAGGCGGGTGAAGGCGAGGGCCTCGGCGAGGTCCGCCTCGCGTTCGGCGCTGGACATCGCGCGGCGTGTGTTGACCTCGATGACGACGTGGCCGTCGAAACCGCCGAGCGCGAGGCGCTCCAGCAGCTCGGCGCAGGGCTGGGTGCCGCGGCCCGGGACCAGGTGCTCGTCCTTGTTGGAACCGTTGCCGTCGGCGAGGTGGACGTGGCCGAGGCGGTCGCCCATGCGGTCGATCATGTGCAGGGCGTCCGTGCGCGCGGTCGCGGTGTGGCTGAGATCGATCGTGTAGTGGCGGTAGTCGTCCTTCGTGACGTCCCAGTCGGGGGCGTACGCGAGCACCTCGCGGTCGCGATAGCGCCAGGGGTACATGTTTTCGACGGCGAAGCGGACGTCCGTCTCGTCCGCCATCTGCCAGATGCCGGAGACGAAGTCGCGGACATACTGACGCTGCCAGCGGAAGGGCGGATGCACGACGACGGTGCTCGCGCCGAGCTTGTCGGCCGCCGCCCGGGCGCGCTGGAGTTTGGTCCAGGGGTCGGTGGACCAGACCCGCTGGGTGATGAGCAGGCAGGGGGCGTGGACGGCGAGGATCGGGATCCGGTGGTGGTCGGAGAGCCGGCGCAGAGCGTCGACGTCCTGACTGACGGGGTCGGTCCACACCATGACCTCGACACCGTCGTACCCGAGGCGCGCCGCGATCTCGAAGGCCGTCGCCGTCGACTCCGGATACACGGACGCCGTGGACAGCGCGACCTTCGCATCCGGGATGCGCACCACTGGTTCTGCCACGAGGGACAGAGTACGGGGAGTGGCCTGAGCACGGGGAGGCGGTGACCCGCGGACCACCGGGAACCGGCCGTCCCGCCCTCACGGGCCCCGTGAACGGGTCCCCGCCCCCTGGACCCCCGATCGCCCCGGAGGGCTCGTCCTCACACGCCTGACGGGCTGAGAACATGCCCCCCGGAGGTCTGGAGGAAGGGGCTACACCGACTCCATCTGGTCCAGACGCCGCAGGATGACACCCTCCCGAAGAGCCCAGGGACAGATCTCCAGGGTCTCCACCCCGAAAAGATCCATCGCCCCCTCGGCGACCAGCGCCCCCGCGAGCAGCTGACCCGCCCGCCCCGGGGAGACCCCGGGAAGCTCCGCCCGCTCGCCGACCGTCATCGAGGCGAGTCTCGGCACCCAGTCCTGCAGGGAACGCCGCTTCAGCTCACGCTGCACGTACAGCCCGTCCGTGGAGCGCGCCGCCCCGGCCAGCCGGGCGAGCTGCTTGAAGGTCTTGGAGGTGGCGACGACATGGTCGGGGGCGCCGAAGCGGCTGAACTCCCCGACCGTACGGGCGATCTGCGCCCGGACATGACGCCGCAGCGCCTTGATGTCGGCCGGATCCGCGGGATCGGCCGCCAGCCAGCCCGCGGTCAGCCGCCCCGCGCCCAGCGGCAACGACACCGCCGCGTCCGGCTCCTCGTCCAGGCCGTACGCGATCTCCAGCGATCCCCCGCCGATGTCGAGGACCAGCAGCTTGCCCGCCGACCAGCCGAACCAGCGGCGGGCGGCCAGGAACGTCAGCCTGGCCTCCTCCGCGCCGGTCAGCACCTGGAGCTCGACACCGGTCTCGGCCTGCACCCGGGCCAGCACGTCGTCCGCGTTGCTGGCCTCACGCACGGCGGAGGTGGCGAACGGCAGCATCGCCTCGACACCCTTGTCCTCGGCGGCCTCCAGCGCGTCCTGGACCGTCTCGATGAGTTTGTCGACACCGTCGGAGCCGATCGCCCCGCTCTCGTCGAGCAGTTGGGCGAGCCGCAGTTCGGCCTTGTGCGAGTGCGCGGGCAGCGGGCGCGCGCCAGGGTGTGCATCCACCACCAGCAGATGCACCGTGTTCGAACCCACGTCGAGGACACCGAGTCTCATGTACGGAACGCTACTGCGGCCTGGCCCGCCCGCCGTCCCCGGAGCGGCCTCCGGCGACTTACCCTGGACGCGTGCCAAAGACGAAAAAGGCGAAGCCTGACAATTCGGCCAAGGGTTCTTCGCAGGAGAAGGCCACCAAGTCCAAGAAGTCCCCGAAGGCGGCGCCGGTGAAGGCCTCGGCGTCCGACGAGAAGGGACTCGACTTCGCGCGGGCATGGGTGGAGTTTCCGGATCCCGCCGATGACGAGCAGGTCTTCCGGTGCGATCTGACATGGCTGACCTCTCGCTGGAACTGCATCTTCGGCAGCGGCTGCCAGGGCATCCAGGCCGGTCGCGCCGACGACGGCTGCTGCACGCTGGGGGCCCACTTCTCGGACGAGGACGACGAGAAGCGGGTGGCCGGGCACGTGGCGAGGCTCACGCCGGACGTCTGGCAGCACCATGACATCGGCCTGGAGACGGGCTGGGTGTCGCAGGACGAGGACGGCGAGCGCCAGACGCGCCCGTACGAGGGCTCGTGCATCTTCCAGAACCGGCCCGGTTTCGCCGGTGGCGCGGGCTGCTCGCTGCACATCCTGGCGGTCAAGGAGGGCCGCGAGCCGCTGGAGACCAAGCCGGACGTGTGCTGGCAGCTGCCGGTGCGCCGGACGTACGAGTGGATCGACCGGCCCGACGACACCCGGGTGCTCCAGGTCTCGATCGGCGAGTACGACCGCCGGGGCTGGGGTCCGGGCGGCCACGACCTGCACTGGTGGTGCACGTCGGCGACCTCGGCGCACGGAGCGGGCGACCCGGTGTACGTCTCGTACCGCCCGGAGCTGGTGGAGCTGATGGGCAAGGGCGGGTACGACCGCCTGGTCGAACTCTGCGAACAGCGGCTGGCCTCGCAGCTGCCGCTGCTCGCACCGCATCCGGCGGACCCGGTCGCCTGACCGTCAGGACGGGACCGGGTCGCCGGTGCCCGCGGGCGGCGGGGTCGAGCCGTCCGGGTTCGACGGGGTCGGGTCCGTGGGCGTGGGGGTCGGCGACGGGGCGGAAGGGGTCGGCGACGGGTCGGGACCGGACGAGGGCGTTGCCGAGCCGGGGCCGGACGGGGTGGGGCTGCCGGGCACCGGACCGGGGCCGGACCCGCCGGGGGAAGACGGGCCCGCGCTCCCGTACCCGCCGATCGTGACCACGGCGCCCGCGGGTGCGATCGCCACGCGCGCGCTCCAGTGGCCCGACGGCTGGCGGAGCTGGTCCACGTACACCTTGATCGTCACCGACTCTCCGGGGGCGAGCGCGCCCGAGGACCGGCTGAGGTAGAGCCAGGGCGCTCCGGAACGCGCGGACCAGTGAACCGTCGAACTCCCGGACGCGGTCAGCGTGATGAGGGTCGTGTCGCCGCTGCCCGTGGCCTGTACGGAGAGGTGTCCGGCGGCGCTGCCCGCGCCCGCGGCGCTGGTGACCTCCACGGACACGTCGGCCGTGCCGTCGCCCTTGTCGAAGCGGCCGCCGGGTCTGGTGCTGGCGTTGCCCGCGTTCTCGTAGCCGCCGCCGTTCTCGCCGCCGATGCCGTCGTGGCCGTGCGCCTCGCTCGCGGTGGCCGGGCGGCCGTCGGCGCCCTCTCCGGTGAGGGGCGCGCCGCGGTAGGCCGCCCAGAGGGCGAGCACCGGGGCGGCGACGACGGTGGCGACGACGGTCGTGGTGACGGCGCGCGCCCGCAGCCGGTCCCGGCGGGCGGCCCGGTCCTTGGGGTCCATCGGGAAGCCGCGCCGGTCGAAGCGCGGCGCGCCGCCCCGCGTCCGCGGGACGTGCTCGAGCGCGATGTGCAGGGCGGCGCGCGGGGCCTGCAGGACGGGGAGCGCGGCGGGCGTGACGCTGGTGCCGGGCCAGGTACCGGGCGCGGCGCGTTCGGCGGTGCGCCGGCAGCGCGGGCAGTCGTCGACGTGCCGGACGAGTTCGCGGCGCAGGCCGGCGCTCAGGACCAGCCGGCTGTCGCCGGTGAGGCGGGCGACGCTCGGGCAGGTGCCCGTCTCGACGACGGCGAGGGCGGCGCGGGTGCGTTCGACCTCACAGGCGGCGGAGGCGAGCAGCTCGCGCGCCTTGGTGGCGTCCATGCCGAGGACGGCGGCGACCTCGTGGGCGGCGAGCTGGTGGCGGACGGCGAGTTCGAGCGCCTCCCGCTGCTCGGGGGTGGTGCCGGCGGCCTCCGGCCAGGCCAGCAGACCGAGTTCGCGCTGTCGCTGGGCCCGGACCTCCTCGGAGACGGGGGCGGCGAGCGCCTCGGCCGCGCGCCGGTCGGCGGCTTCCTTGTCGCCCTTGGGGGTCGTACGGCGGCCGGTGGCGTGCGTCGCCTGGTGTCCGCGCCGGGCCTCGGTGAGTTTGCGCAGGCAGGACCAGCGGGCGAGCGCGTACAGCCAGGCCCGGCGGTCGTCCGGGGATTCCGGGGACCGCTGGCCCCGGCGGTCGGCGAGCGCGAGGACGTCGCCGAGCGCGGCGGTGGCGGTGTCGTGGTCGCACAGCACGGACAGGCAGTAGGTGAACAGGCCGTCCAGATAGGGCTCGTAGCGCGCGGGAGGGCGCTGGGCCGTCGTGCGGGCCGATGCGCCACGGGGCAGGGCCACCCGCTTGCGCGCTGCGCCGTGCGCCCGGTGTGCGCCGGTGGTGTGCGTGGTGTGTGTCGAGGTCTCCGGACTGCTGCTCATCACCCGTGCGACCGTAGGTGCCCGACGGCGACCCCTTCTTCCCCCTTGAGCATATTTAATCCGTACGGGTGAAACGATCCCTCATAAGGGGACACCAACCTCCGATTCCGTGGCCTGGGCCTCCACGGGCGGCGACGGACGGGGGGCGCGCGACGGGTTCCGGTCGGCGGAAGCCCCCGGCGCGCCGGGGAGAACGGGAGGAGCGGGCCGGCGACGAACTCACGGCGGTGCGCGGGACGGCCGACCGCGCTGTCAGTGGCCTCGGCTACGGTTCGGTCATGGCTGCCCGTACGAAATCCGCGAAGGACCGGCCGTCCTACCGCTGCACCGAGTGCGGATGGCAGACGGCCAAATGGCTCGGCCGCTGCCCCGAGTGCCAGGCGTGGGGGACGGTCGAGGAGTACGGCGCACCCGCGGTCCGGACCACGACGCCCGGCCGTGTCACCACCTCCGCGGTGCCCATCGGCCAGGTCGACGGCCGCCAGGCCACCGCGCGCAGCACCGGCGTGCCCGAGCTGGACCGCGTCCTGGGCGGCGGTCTGGTCCCCGGCGCGGTCGTCCTGCTCGCGGGCGAGCCCGGCGTCGGGAAGTCCACCCTTCTCCTGGACGTGGCGGCGAAGGCGGCGAGCGACGAGCACCGCACGCTGTATGTGACGGGTGAGGAGTCGGCGAGCCAGGTCCGGCTGCGCGCCGACCGCATCAAGGCCATCGACGACCACCTCTATCTGGCCGCGGAGACCGACCTGGCCGCCGTCCTCGGCCATCTCGACGCCGTGAAGCCGTCGCTCCTCATCCTCGACTCGGTGCAGACCGTCGCCTCCCCGGAGATCGACGGCGCCCCGGGCGGCATGGCCCAGGTCCGTGAGGTCGCCGGGGCACTCATCCGCGCCTCCAAGGAGCGCGGCATGTCGACCCTCCTGGTGGGCCATGTCACCAAGGACGGCTCGATCGCGGGCCCCCGTCTGCTCGAACACCTCGTGGACGTCGTCCTGAGCTTCGAGGGCGACCGCCACGCCCGCCTCCGGCTGGTCCGAGGCGTCAAGAACCGGTACGGGACGACGGACGAGGTCGGCTGCTTCGAGCTGCACGACGAGGGCATCACGGGGCTGACCGACCCCTCCGGCCTCTTCCTCACCCGGCGCGCCGAGCCGGTCCCGGGCACCTGTCTGACCGTGACCCTGGAAGGCCGCCGGCCCCTGGTCGCGGAGGTGCAGGCCCTCACGGTGGACTCGCAGATCCCGTCCCCCCGCCGGACGACCTCCGGTCTGGAGACCTCCCGCGTCTCCATGATGCTGGCCGTCCTGGAGCAGCGGGGCCGGATCAGCGCCCTCGGAAAACGTGACATCTATTCGGCGACGGTCGGCGGTGTGAAGCTCTCCGAGCCGGCCGCCGACCTCGCGATCGCCCTCGCGCTCGCGTCCGCGGCGAGTGACACTCCTCTCCCCAAGAACCTCGTCGCGATCGGCGAAGTGGGCCTCGCCGGGGAGGTCAGACGGGTTACGGGGGTGCAGCGGCGACTGGCCGAAGCCCACCGACTGGGCTTCACCCACGCCCTTGTTCCGAGCGATCCGGGCAGGACGCCACCCGGTATGAAGGTCCTGGAAGTCGCCGACATGGGCGAGGCGCTGCGCGTCCTTCCGCGCTCACGTCGTCGAGAGGCCCCACGGGAGGACGAGGAGCGCCGGTAGACTTTGCCCTGGTCTCGCCCGTCCGTACGAACCCCGGGCGACCGGAAACCCGCGACCGGAGGAGTGCAGTGGCAGCCAACGACCGGGCAGCAGCTCCCGGAAAGTCCGGTGGGAGCTCCGGTGCCGATGGCCTGATGCGCGCCTCATTGAGCGCCGTGGCACCCGGCACGGCCCTGCGCGACGGGCTCGAACGAATTCTCCGCGGCAACACCGGCGGGCTCATCGTGCTCGGCTGGGACAAGACCGTCGAGTCGATGTGCACCGGCGGCTTCGTGCTGGACGTGGAGTTCACCGCGACCCGGCTGCGCGAGCTGTGCAAGCTCGACGGCGGCATCGTGGTCGACAAGGACCTCACCAAGATCCTGCGGGCGGGCGTGCAACTGGTGCCGGACCCGACGATCCCCACCGAGGAGACGGGTACGCGGCACCGCACCGCGGACCGGGTGAGCAAGCAGGTCGGCTTCCCCGTCGTCTCGGTCTCCCAGTCGATGCGGCTGATCGCCCTCTACGTCGACGGTCAGCGCCGCGTCCTCGAGGACTCCGCCGCGATCCTCTCGCGAGCCAACCAGGCTCTCGCGACCCTGGAGCGCTACAAGCTCCGCCTCGACGAGGTCGCGGGCACGCTCTCCGCGCTGGAGATCGAGGACCTGGTCACCGTCCGGGACGTGTCGGCGGTGGCCCAGCGTCTGGAGATGGTGCGCCGCATCGCGACCGAGATCGCCGAGTACGTGGTGGAGTTGGGCACCGACGGACGGCTGCTCTCCCTCCAGCTCGACGAGTTGATCGCGGGCGTGGAGCCCGAGCGTGAGCTGGTGGTCCGTGACTACGTGCCCGAGCCCACCGCGAAGCGCTCCCGCACGGTCGACGAGGCCCTCTTCGAGCTGAACGCCCTCGCCCATGCCGAGCTGCTCGAACTGCCCACGGTGGCAAGGGCGTTGGGTTACACCGGCTCCCCCGAGGCGCTCGACTCCGCGGTCTCGCCGCGCGGTTTCCGGCTCCTCGCGAAGGTCCCGCGTCTGCCCGGCGCGATCATCGACCGTCTCGTCGAGCACTTCGGTGGTCTGCAGAAGCTTCTCGCGGCCAGCGTCGACGACCTCCAGGCCGTCGACGGGGTGGGCGAGGCGCGGGCGCGCAGCGTGCGCGAGGGGCTTTCGCGGCTGGCGGAGTCGTCGATCCTGGAACGGTACGTCTGACGGATCCCCTGGGTGACCCGGGGATCCGGATCACCCGGCCGTCCGGATCACCCGGGGAGCCGATCGCCCGGGGAGCCGGATCGCCCGGCGTCTCAGTCCTGCGACAGCACGAACGACGTCTGTGCCTTCGCCAGCCCCGGCGCCTTCGCCTCCACCAGGTAGGTGCCCGCGGACGCCGAACCCGCCGGGGGCGTCGCGCACTCGGGGGCGCCGGCCTTGCGGTCCCAGTCCACCGTGTAGGTCACCTGGCCGCCGGCCGGAACACGGAAGAAGAGACTGGAGACGTCCCTGGGGCAGTCGGCGGAGGACCAGAAACTCTTGTCCTCCCCGGCCTGAGTGATCGTCAGGACGGCTTTCTTCGGTCCGAGGTCGACCTTGCAGTCGCTGCCGGAGGAGTTCTTCGCGATCAGCTGGATCGAGGGCTTGGCGCCGGGTCCGTACGAGTTGTGGACACTGCGCAGGGTCAGCTTGACCGCGCCCGCCGCGCAGTTGGGGAGAGTGGAACCGGCCGGGACCTGATCGGCGGATCCGGCGGAGCCGGTGCCTCCGCCGTGGGAGCCGCCGTCCGCGCCGCCGGCGCCTCCGGCCGATCCGCCGCCGGAACCGTTGCCGCTGCCGTCGCCCCCGCCACTGCCGTCGCCGCCGCCGGTGTTCGCGCTGCCGCTCGACTCGTCGCGTCCGCCCGGGTGTTGGCTTATCGCCGGGCCGGATCCCGAGGGGCCCGGGGTGATCGTCTCCACGGGGCCCTTCCCGTTGGAACCGTCCGCGCCCTTCTTGCCGCCGCCCCCGGTGCTGACGATCCAGACCGTCAGCAGCGCCAACAGAGCGACCAGGGACAGCAGAACGGCCCTCCGACGCCAGTAGATGGTGGAGGGTAGCGGCCCGACCGGATTGCGCAGAGATCCCACGGCGCAAACTGTACGAGAGATCGGGGCCGGGACTTGCCCCACCCGCCGCCCTGGGCGTCAACTTTTCCGGATCATCATCTCGGCAGCCCGGTCCAGGTGTCGCCCCCGCCCGATTTCGCCCCCGCCGCCCCTACCCTCCCCCAAGCTCTCGGCTTCGCGCGAACAGGGGGGACCCCCGTCAGCCTGGCCCTGGGGGGCGCGGCCCCCTGGGATGGGACGGGCGAGGGGCGGCGGGGGCGAGGACCCGGGCGCGCGCCGGTGGTGGGGCGCGCAACCCGCCCATGTACGCGAGAAGCACGCCCCGGCACCGACCCATGGCAGGATCGGAAACGTCATGACTGCACCCACCTTGCCCACACCCAGCCCCCCGCCCACCGCCCCCGGCGAGACCCTGCACGCGCCGGTGATCACCTGGTTCGACGAGCACGCCCGCGACCTCCCCTGGCGCCGTCCCGACGCCGGCCCCTGGGGCGTGATGGTCAGTGAGTTCATGTTGCAGCAGACCCCCGTGAGCCGCGTCCTGCCCGTGTACGAACAGTGGGTGGCCCGCTGGCCCCGCCCCGCCGACCTCGCCAAGGAGGCGCCGGGCGAAGCCGTCCGCGCCTGGGGCCGCCTCGGCTACCCCCGCCGCGCCCTCCGGCTGCACGGCGCCGCGGTCGCCATAACGGAACGCCACGGCGGCGACGTACCCAAGGAGCACGCGCAGCTGCTCGCGCTGCCCGGCATCGGCGAGTACACGGCCGCGGCGGTGGCGTCCTTCGCGTACGGCCAGCGGCACGCCGTCCTGGACACGAACGTCCGCAGGGTCTTCGCCCGGGCCGTGGCCGGCGTGCGGTACCCGCCGAACGCCACCACGGCCGCCGAACGCAAGCTCGCCCGCGCCCTGCTCCCCGAGAGTGAGCGCACGGCCTCCCGCTGGGCCGCCGCCTCCATGGAACTCGGCGCGCTGATCTGCACGGCGAAGAACGAGAGCTGCCACCGCTGCCCGATCGCCGCCCAGTGCGCGTGGCGGCTGGCGGGCAAGCCGGAGCACGACGGCCCGCCGCGCCGCGGCCAGACGTACGCCGGTACCGACCGTCAGGTGCGCGGCAAGCTGCTCGCCGTACTCAGGGAGGCCGTCACGCCCGTCCCGCAGTCCGCCCTGGACCGTGTGTGGGAGGAACCGGTGCAGCGGGCCCGGGCTCTGGACGGTCTCGTCGCCGACGGACTCGTCGAACCCCTCACGGGCGGTTTGTACCGGCTGCCCCTGACCTAGTCACGACCATCACGACCGTCACGTACTCCACGAGCCGTCAAATCACCCTCAACCAGGACAGGTAGTCACCTCGCCTTACCCGTCTTCTCCTTCCGTTACACAACCGACGTACAGCCGAGTGCTCGTCGCAGGCTGTCTCGGACAACCCCGTGACAACGCCTCCGTAGCTTCATTCCCGTACCGCACACACAGCGGAACGACAGCGGTGCGCAGGCGATGGACAACCGGCAGCAGGCGTCAGCAGGCGGGTCGGAAACGGGGATGGAGGCGGTTGATCATGGCGCACGGCGAGGTGCTCGAATTCGAGGAGTACGTCCGCACTCGGCAGGACGCGCTGTTGCGCAGTGCCCGTCGCCTGGTCCCCGACCCCGTGGACGCCCAGGACCTGCTGCAGACCGCGCTCGTACGTACGTACGGACGCTGGGACGGCATCGCGGACAAGCGGCTGGCCGACGCGTACCTGCGCCGCGTGATGATCAATACACGGACCGAGTGGTGGCGGGCGCGGAAGCTCGAGGAGGTGCCCACCGAGCAGCTCCCGGACGCCTGCGTCGAGGACTCCACCGAGCAGCACGCGGACCGCGCGCTGCTCATGGACATCATGAAGGTGCTCGCTCCGAAGCAGCGCAGTGTCGTGGTGCTGCGACACTGGGAGCAGATGTCCACGGAGGAGACGGCCGCCGCGCTCGGCATGTCGGCCGGAACGGTCAAGAGCACGCTGCACCGGGCGCTGGCCCGGCTCCGCGAGGAGCTGGAGAGCCGGGACCAGGAGGAGCGCGGCGCCCGCGCGCTCGAACCGGGTGAGGAGCGGGAGCGTTGCGCGGCCTAGAAATTCGGGCCAGGAGTACCGGCCGGGTACTGAAGGCGGGGGGTGCGGCGACGGCCGTGCTCGCCGCCCTCGGCCTTTTCCTGACCGCTTGTGCCACGGGTGGTACGGGCGCCCGTGACGAGGGCCCGGCGGGCAGCGAGGCGGTGGCCAAGGGCCCTACGAAACCCACCACCTCCCCCTCGGCCACGAAGGCCGCCAAGCGGGTGGACGTGGTCAAGCTCGTCAAGGACGACCCCGAGGTCAGTCCGTCGGTCAAGAGCGCACTCAAGCCGTGCGTGGCCGACGAGTACCCGGTCGACGTGTCGTACGGGGAGCTGACCGGGGGACCCTCGGACGACGTCGTGGTCAATGTGATGACCTGCGGAGACGCCGTCGGTATCGGCTCCTACGTGTACCGCGAGGAGAAGGGCCGGTACGAGAACGTGTTCAAGACCGAGGAACCGCCGGTCTACGCGGAGATCGACCGGGGCGATCTGGTGGTCACACAGCAGCTGTACAAGAAGGGCGACCCGGTGTCGTACCCCTCCAGCGAAGAAGTGATCACCTACGGCTGGTCCGCGGCCCACTTCGCCGAGGAGTCCCGGACGCACAACGACTACAGCAATGCGGTGGGCGCCACCGACGCCCCCTCCCCCGCCGCGAACTGAAGAGCAGACGGAACAAACGGAGCAGCCGGATGGCAGAGCAGACCCACGTCCTGTTCGTCGAGGACGACGATGTCATCCGCGAGGCCACACAACTCGCGCTGGAGCGGGACGGCTTCGCGGTCACCGCCATGCCCGACGGTCTGTCGGGCCTGGAGGCGTTCCGCGCGGACCGCCCCGACATCGCCCTCCTGGACGTCATGGTCCCCGGCCTCGACGGTGTCAGCCTGTGCCGGCGTATCCGTGACGAGTCCACCGTCCCCGTGATCATGCTGTCGGCGCGGGCCGACTCGATCGATGTCGTCCTGGGTCTGGAGGCGGGCGCCGACGACTACGTGACCAAGCCCTTCGACGGAGCCGTGCTGGTCGCCCGTATCCGCGCGGTGCTGCGGCGCTTCGGGCACGCGAGCGGTCCGAACGCGGGTACGGACACGCCCTCGCCGGTCGGCGGCGGCCTGCTCTCCTTCGGGGACGGGGACCTGGAGATCGACACCGAGGGCATGGAGGTGCTCAAGGGCGGGGTGCCGGTCGCGCTGACACCCACCGAGATGCGGCTGCTGCTGGAGTTCTCGTCCGCGCCGGGCACGGTGCTGAGCCGCGACAAGCTGCTCGAACGTGTGTGGGACTACGGCTGGGGCGGTGACACCCGCGTCGTCGATGTCCATGTCCAGCGACTGCGGACGAAGATCGGCCAGGACCGGATCGAGACGGTCCGTGGTTTCGGCTACAAGTTGAAGGCCTGAGCAGGGTATGCGGGGGATGTTCCAGCGCGGGAAACCGGCGGACGACGACAGACCGGGCTTCGGCATCGGCAGATCCGGCATCGGCAGATCCGGCACCGGCACCGGCACCGGCACCGCCGGGCCGGTCGCCGACTTCCGTGGACCTGGCACCGTCCACGGCGGACCGGCCGGCGCCGCCGTCCACAGCGGCGTCGGCGGGACGGGTGGGGCCGGCGGCAGGGCGGGCGACGCCGGCAGCGGGTCCGTCGGCTTCGCCGCCCGCACGGGCACCGGCGGCGGCAGGACCGAGCGCGGTGGCCGGGCCGCCGAGACCGGACTCACCGGTATGCGCACCGGCATCCGGTGGAAGCTGAGCGCGGCCATCGCCATGGTCGGCGCCCTCGTCGCGGTCGCGCTGAGCCTGGTCGTGCACAACGCGGCACGCGTCTCGATGCTCGACAACTCGCGTGATCTGGCGGACGAGCGGATCCAGGTCGCCCAGCGCATGTACGAGTCCGGCCGCACGCAGTCCTTCGGGGTCAAGGTCGACGACCCGACGATCCCGGGAGACCTGCTGGCGAAGGTCGAGGAGGGACGGCGAGCCACCTACGTGGCCGACCGTCCCAACGGCGTGCCGGACATCTGGGCGGCCGTGCCCCTCAAGGACGGCCGTGTCCTCTCACTCCACACCGGGTTCACGGACCGCAACACCGACGTCATGAAGGACCTCGACCAGGCGCTGATCATCGGTTCCATCGCGGTCGTCTTCGGCGGCAGCGCCCTCGGCGTACTGATCGGCGGTCAGCTGTCGCGCCGGCTGCGCAAAGCCGCGGCCGCCGCGAACCAGGTCGCCAAGGGCGAGACCGACGTCCGCGTACGGGAAGCGATCGGCGGAGTCGTACGCGACGAGACCGACGACCTGGCGCGGGCCGTGGACGCCATGGCCGACGCGCTCCAGCAGCGCATCGAGGCCGAGCGCCGGGTGACCGCCGACATCGCGCACGAGCTGCGCACCCCGGTCACGGGGCTGCTGACCGCGGCCGAGCTGCTGCCCCCCGGCCGTCCCACGGAACTCGTCCGCGACCGGGCGCAGGCCATGCGCACACTCGTCGAGGACGTCCTGGAGGTGGCGCGGCTGGACGGTGCCTCCGAACGGGCCGAGCTGCAGGACATCATGCTCGGTGAGTTCGTGAGGCGCCGGGTGGCCGCCAAGGACGCCGACATCGTCGTACGCGTGATCCACGAGTCGGAGGTCACCACGGATCCGCGTCGCCTGGAGCGTGTCCTGTTCAACCTGCTGGCCAACGCCGCGCGGCACGGCAAACCGCCGATCGAGGTCTCCGTGGAGGGCCGCGTCATCCGTGTGCGCGACCACGGTCCCGGATTCCCCGAGGCACTCCTCGCCGACGGTCCCAGCCGCTTCCGTACCGGCAGCAGCGACCGCTCGGGCCACGGTCACGGGCTCGGGCTCACCATCGCGGCGGGCCAGGCCCGGGTGCTCGGCGCCCGGCTGACCTTCCGCAACATCCGGCCCGCGGGCGCCCCGGAGAACAGGCCCGCGGAAGGCGCCGTCGCGGTGCTGTGGCTGCCGGAGCACGCGCCCACGAACACGGGCAGCTTCCCCCTGCTGCCGGCGTGAGGGAGCGGGCGCCGGTCGCGGTACGCGTGCCACGACAGGCCCATGAACGCCCACGGCGGACGCCGGTGAACGCCCGGGAACGGGTGAAGGCCCGGGAACGGGTGAAGGCCCGGGAACGGGTGAAGGCCCGGGAACGGGTGAAGGCCCGGGAACGGGTGAAGGCCCCCGGGGCGGACACGCCGGGGGCCTTCGGAACGAGCGGGGGTCAGACGGTTTCCGCCAGGGTTTCCTTCGGCGGCGCGTCGTTCGCCGTGGCGTCGGCCTCGGCGGACTTGGCGGGTGCTCCGGCGCCCCGCAGCGGGACCTCCTTCACGAACACCGCCGCCGCCAGTGCGCCCAGGGCCACCACGGATCCCAGCAGGAACGCGGAGTGCGTACCGGCGGACACCGCGACCTGATAAGCCTCGCGCGCCGCGGCCGGCAGCTTGGCGAGGCTGGCCGCGTCGAGCTGCGCGGACTGCTCGGTCATCTTGGAGCCCAGCGCCCCGGCACGCTCGGCCATCACGTCCTGGACGCGGTGGTTGAACAGCGCGCCCATGATCGCGACGCCGAAGGACGAGCCGAGCGTACGGAAGAGGGTGGTGGACGAGGACGCGACGCCCATGTCCTTCATCTCGACGCTGTTCTGCGCCACCAGCATCGTGATCTGCATCAGGCAGCCCATGCCCAGGCCGAGCACGGCCATGTACAGGCCCGAGGTCAGCCGGCTGGTTCCGGTGTCCATCTCCGACAGCAGGAACAGGCCCACGGACATCAGCACACTGCCGACGACCGGGAACGCCTTGTAGCGGCCGCTGCTGGTGGTGACCCGGCCTGCGACCATCGAGGTGACCAGCATCGCGCCCAGCATCGGCAGGAGCAGCAGGCCGGAGTTGGTCGCGGAGGCGCCCTGCACGGACTGCTGGTACAGCGGCAGGAAGAGCACGGCGCCGAACATCACGAAGCCGGTGATGAAGCCGATGACGGACATCAGCGTGAAGTTGCGGTTGCGGAAGATGTGCAGCGGCAGGATCGGCGAGACGGCCTTGGTCTGCACGAAGACGAAGCCGACGAGCGCGGCGACACCGATGCCGATGAGCTCCATGATCCGGGCGGAACCCCAGGCGTACTCGCTGCCGCCCCAGGTGGTGACGAGCACGATGGACGAGATGCCGACGGTCAGCAGACCGGCGCCGAGATAGTCGATCTTCGCGTCGACCCGCTTCTTGGGCAGGTGCAGCACGGCGCTGACGGCCAGCAGCGCGACGATGCCGAGCGGCAGGTTGATGTAGAAGGACCAGCGCCAGCCCCAGTGGTCCGTGATGGACCCGCCGACCAGCGGTCCGGCGATCATGGCGAGCGCCATGATGCCGGCCATCATGCCCTGGTACTTGCCCCGCTCACGCGGCGGAATGAGGTCCCCGATGATCGCCATGACGCCGACCATCAGACCGCCGGCGCCCAGGCCCTGGATGGCACGGAAGCCGATCAGCTGCCCCATGTCCTGCGCCATGCCGCTGAGCGCGGACCCGACGAGGAAGATCACGATCGAGGTCATGAAGGCGCCCTTGCGCCCGTACATGTCGCCGAGCTTGCCCCAGATCGGGGTCGAGGCGGCGGTCGCGAGCGTGTACGCGGTGACGACCCAGGACAGGTGCTCCAGACCGCCCAGTTCGCCCACGATCGTCGGCATCGCCGTGCCCACGATCATGTTGTCGAGCATCGCCAGGAGCATCGCGATCATGAGCGCGAGCAACACGACCCGTACACTGCGTGGTTGTTTCTCGGTCTGTGTGACCGCTTCCGTGTTGTCCGCCATCTTTCCCACTCCCCTGGGTCCCGCTGGATGCCCACTGGTGTAGGGGCGAGTGCCCCTGCTCCGCTACTTACTTGCCGACCGGCAAGTTGACTACACTGAGGGAAAGTAGTCCCGTAACTAGCCGGGCGTCAAGTAAGTTTTCCTGGATTTGCCCGTGGGGCGGCACGTACGTTTCAAGGAGTGCGAGGAGTACGACGATGGGCGGCGACACCATGGACGGCACCAAGCGTCAGCGTCGCGGGGACACCCGCCAGCGCATCCAGGACGTAGCCCTCGAACTCTTCTCCGAGCACGGCTACGAGAAGACCTCGCTGCGTGAGATCGCCGAGCACCTGGACGTCACCAAAGCGGCGCTGTACTACCACTTCAAGACCAAGGAAGACATCCTCAAGAGCCTCTTCCAGGACCTGTCCCGGCCCATGGACGAACTGATCGAGTGGGCACGGCAGCAGCCGCGCACGCTGGCGACGAAGCAGGAGATCCTGCACCGCTACAGCAACGCCCTCGCGGACGCGGCCCCGCTCTTCCGCTTCATGCAGGAGAACCAGGCCGCCGTCCGTGAGCTGCGCACCGGCGAGGACTTCAAGGACCGCATGCTCCGCATGATCGACCTGCTCAAGGAGCCGGAAGCGGACCTGACGAACCAGGTCCGCTGCATCAGCGCGCTGTTCTCGATGCATGCCGGGATGTTCATGCTGAAGGACGTCGAAGGCGACCCCGAGGAGAAGCGCAAGGCCATCCTGGAGGTCGCCGTCGATCTGGTGACGCAGGCGCACAGCGGTCCCGTCGCTCCGTGAACCCTCACGCCTCAGAGGTCATGCCCGGGAGGGCTCAGACCGTCACGCCCTTGGAGTGGAGGAAGGCGACCGGGTCGATCGCCGAGCCGTAGTTCGGGGTCGTACGGATCTCGAAGTGCAGGTGCGGCCCGCTGGAGTTCCCGGTGTTGCCCGACAGCGCTATGTGCTGGCCGGTGGCGACGACCTGGCCTATGCGCACGTCGATCCGCGACAGGTGGGCGTACTGGGAGTACGTCCCGTTGCCGTGCTTGATGACGATGGCGTTGCCGTACGCGGGGCCGTCGCCGGCGCCGTTGCCGCCGGCCTTGACGACGGTGCCGCCGTGGGCGGCGGACACGTCGGTGCCCAGCGGAACCGCGAAGTCCTGGCCGGAGTGCTTGTGGGCCCACATGCCGCCGGCCTGGTCGAAGGTGGCGGACAGGGTGTACTTCTTCACCGGGTCGATCCAGGAGGCGACCTTCTTGGCCTCGGCGTGGTGAGCCTTCGTGGCGGCCTTGGCCTGGGCGGCGGCCTGGGTCTGCAGGACACCGGCCGTCGTGCTGGTCGCGGTGTTGTCCAGGGTGCTGGCGGACGCGATCCCGGCACCCAGTACGACCGAGGCGCCCACCGAGGCGGCGAGGACGACCGTCCGGCTACGGAGCAGGGACGTGCGGGACTGACGGGACGTGACGCGCTTCGACATCTGAACCTCATGGTGACGGGGACGGGGGATGTGAACCCTTCAGGAACCGAGTGGCTGCCGGAGGGGGCCATCCCTTGGTAACCCGGACCCCGGCGAATCCCCAAAGTCCCCTTCTACGACGCATGGTCGTACTTGACCCCGAAACGACCGACTCCTTGACAGAAGGTGTGGCGTGCACTGATTCGTCCGTTTTTTCTGGAAGAAGTCAGGTTTAACCCCACTTCTCACCCCGTGCGGCACGGCCGGAGCGGCCGCCCGCCACACCCCGGCAACGAACCCCCGGAGCCCCGCGCGAGCCCAGCCCGAAAAGTCCGTTTTGATCCCTTGCGTCTCTCCACTAACAGTCCTAGTACAGGACAAATCTCCTGTGCGTCATGTCACCGCGGAGGCACCCACGGGGCCCGCCCGACCCCTCCGGCGACCCCCGTCGCGAGGTGATCCGGGGCCCTCCGGAGAGGCCGGAGGGGCGGGGGAGACAACAAGGGAAGGAAGGCGAGGGGAGAGCCGGGGAGAGCCGAGCGCCCCACTGCGGACTTCGCACCTGGGCCCGCCCTCGCGCGGAAGCCCCGCACACGGGTCCGCCTGCGTACGGAGAGGCCCGTGGGCGCGCCTACCGGGCCCGTCGGCTGTCACGCGCTCCCGGAGGCCTCGCAGGGGCCCGGATCCGCCGCCGTACGCGCACTGCCGTGAACACGAGAAGAGGGGCGGGCCCCGGGGCCGCTGCCCCGGGCGCCCCCCCGGGTGGGACGGCCGCCGCCCCCGGGGGGGGCCCCCCCGATGGAAAGTGGGGTACG
>NZ_JBEXHZ010000056.1:0-33108 GCF_040608315.1 Streptomyces sp. NPDC005195 | reverse complement strand
ATGGCCGGGGGGCCCCCTCCGCTCGCCCCTACTGGACGGCGCACCCGTGCCTTCGGCGTCCCCTTCGAGCCCCGACGTCCCTTCCGGGCCTCGGTCCACGCACTTCCGGTCCGCACGACTTTTACTCACCACGGATGGCATGCCCTGGTCAAATCTGCCAGGCTTCCGGCAGCCGTTGCCCTGACCCCAGGGGACGCGGCGGAAATCTCACCCCCGCGGTCGCGCGAGCGATCCGCGCAGCCCCCGGCTGCCCTCCGGCGCACCCGAGCCGCGCGGGCGGCCACCGAGCAGGCCGGAATCCCGGCCGCCTCAAAGGAGTTCGTGTGAGACCGACCCCCCACAAGGCCCTCGCGACGGCCGCACTCGCCGTCGTCGCACTGGCCGCCGCCCTGCTTCCCGGAGCCCCGGCGTCGGCCGCGCCGCCCACCGCCCCCTCGGCCGACGCCTGCGCTCCTGCCCAGGTGGTCACCAACGGCGGCTTCGAGAGCGGCACTTCGCCCTGGACCCAGTCGTCGACCAGCGTGATCACCTCGCGCGCCGGCCAGACCGCCCACGGCGGCACCTCCTTCGCCTGGCTGGACGGTGTGGGCAGCACGCACACCGACACCCTCTCGCAGAGCGTCACCATCCCGTCCGGGTGCAGCTCGGCCACCCTCACCTTCTGGCTGCACATCGACACCACCGAGACGACGACGTCCACCGCGTACGACAAGCTGACGGCGAAGATCGGCAGCACGACGCTGGCGACGTACTCGAACCTCAACAAGAACACCGGCTACGCGCAGAAGTCCTTCGACGTCTCGGCGTTCGCGGGCCAGACCGTGACCGTCGCCTTCACCGGCACCGAGGACTCCAGCCTCAAGACGAGCTTCGTCCTCGACGACGTCGCCCTCGACACCTCCGGCACCACCACGCCGCCCGCCGACTCCACGCGGACGCCTGCCGCGCCCTCGTACACCGTCAGTCTGAGCAGCAACACCAGCGGCACCGGCTGGACCGGTCACGAGAGCGCGACCTTCACCAACGCCTCCTCCACCGCGCTCGGCGAGGTGTACCTGAGGCTGTGGGACAACTACCACGGCACCTGCTCCGCGATGCCGATCGTGGTCAGCAACGTCACCGGTGGCACCGCGGGCGCCCTCTCCGTGAACTGCACGGCGCTCAGGATCAGCCTGGCGACGCCCCTGGCACAGGGGCAGAGCGCCACGATCGGCTTCGATCTGGGCATCACCGTTCCCAGCGGCGCCGACCGCTTCGGCTACGACGGCGCCTTCGTCAACATCGGCAACGCGCTGCCCGTACTGGCGGTCAAGGACGGGGCCGGCTGGCACCTGGACCCGTACACCAACAACGGCGAGTCCTTCTACTCGCTGGCCGCCGACTTCAAGGTGACGCTCGACCACCCGACGAGCCTCCTCGTCCCGGCCACCGGCACCTCGGTCGACACCGCCGGATCGAGCGGCCGGACGGTCACCACGGCCACGGCCTCCAAGGTCCGTGACTTCGCCTGGGCCGCCGGGCCGTTCAGCAAGATCTCCGGTACCTCCCCGGCCGGCACCGCGATCAACATCTACTCCGTCTCGGGCATCAGCTCCTCCGACTCCCAGTCGATGCTCTCCACCGCCAAGTCCGCGGTGGACGCCCACGCCGCACGCTTCGGCGCGTACCCGTACGGCGAGCTGGACGCGGTGATCGACAACAACTACTGGTTCGGCGGCATGGAGTACCCCGGCTTCGTCCTCGACCTGGTCAGCACCACGGCGCTCACCCATGAGATCGGGCACCAGTGGTTCTACGGGATCGTCGGCGACGACGAGTACACCAGCCCGTGGCTGGATGAGGCGTTCACCGACTACGCCACCGACCTGGCGCAGAGCAAGACCGGCACCAACTGCTGGAACAGCGTCTCCTGGGCCTCGACCGCGGAGAAGATCACCAACTCGATGGCCTACTGGGACGCCCACTCGTCCCGGTACTCCACGGTCGTGTACGGCTACGGCAAGTGCGCCCTGCACGACCTGCGGCGCGCGCTCGGCGACACGGCCATGACCAAACTGCTGAAGGACTACGCCACTTCGCACTGGTACGGCGTCTCGACCACGTCCGAGTTCAAGGCCGCCGCCCAGGCCGCCACGACCACGGACCTGACCTCGTTCTGGACCCAGCACCGCATCGACGGCTGACAGCCGGCCGGTGCGCCGCGGTGGGCGCCTTCCGGCGTCAACCGCGGCGCGCCGACGGCGGCGCGGACCCGCGCCGCGCACGCACCCGCCCGCGCTCGCCCTCGCTCGCCCGCGTTCGCGACGCGATGTTGTTTCCCTCTACACCTAGATGCATAATGCGATTATGCATAAGCGGGTTACGAACACGGACACACCGGCGCCGGCCGAGGACCTGATGATCGCCGTGGAGCGCCTGGTCCGATACGTCCGCCGCAGTGCCGTCACCGGTGGTCTGAGCACGGCGGCCTCCTCGGCACTGAGCCGGCTCGGCCGGGAGGGGCCGCAGCGGCTGACCGAACTCGCCAGGGCCGAGAACGTCTCCCAGCCGAACATGACCCAGCTGGTCACCCGGATGGAACGCGCGGGCCTGGTCCGGCGCACCGCCGACCACAGCGACGGCCGGGGCGTGCTCGTGGAAGCCACCGACGACGGCCTGGACGTGTTCCACCGGCGACGGGCCGAGCGCGCGGACGCTCTGGGGCAGCTGATCGAGGACCTGACCGAACCGGAACAGCGGGCTGTCCGGATCGCGCTGCCGGCCCTCGCCCGGGTCATCGACGACCGCCATTCCCGCTCCTGACCCGTTCCCTGCGAGACCACGGAGAACCGCACATGAGTGCACCGCACGCAAGGGCCGCCAGCCCCTTCAAGCAGCCCAGGGCCGTCTGGGCCGTCGCGTTCGCCTGCGTCATCTCGTTCATGGGCATCGGGCTGGTCGACCCGATCCTGCCCGCCCTCGCCGAGGGCCTGCACGCCTCGCCCAGCCAGGTCTCCCTGCTGTTCAGCAGCTACCTGATCGTCACCGCGGTCGCCATGCTGTTCGTCGGCTGGGTCTCCAGCCACATCGGGGCCAAGCGCACCCTGGTCGTGGGTCTGGCCGTCATCGTCGTGTTCGCCGCGCTCGCGGGCTCCACCGGCTCCATCAACGGCATCGTCGGCTTCCGGGCCGGCTGGGGCCTGGGCAACGCGCTGTTCATCGCCACCTCGCTCGCCGTCATCGTCGCCTCCGCGAGCGGCGGCTTCGGCGGCGCGATCATCCTGTACGAGACCGCCCTCGGCCTCGGCATCGCCGTGGGTCCCCTGCTCGGCGGCGAGCTGGGCGCCATCAGCTGGCGCGGCCCCTTCTTCGGCGTCGCCGTCCTGATGGCCGTCGCCCTGGCCGCGACACTCGCCTTCGTGCCGGCCCTGCCCAGGCCGGAGCGGCCCACCTCGCCGCTCGCCCCTCTCAAGGCGCTGCGCCACCGCGGCCTGCTGACCATGGGCATCATGGCCCTGCTGTACAACTGGGGCTTCTTCACGATGCTGGGGTACGCCCCCTACCCGATGAAACTGAGCGCGCACCAGCTCGGGCTGGTCTTCACCGGGTGGGGCCTGCTGGTGGCCGCCTTCAGCGTGTTCTTCGCCCCGCGCCTGCAGGCCCGGTACGGCACCGCCCCGGTGCTGTACGCCAACCTGCTCGGCCTCGGGATCGTCATGGCGGTCATCGCGGCCGGCGTCGACTCGCCCCGTGTGGTGATCGTGGCGGTCGTCGTCAGCGGCGCCTTCATCGGCATCAACAACACCCTCACCACCCAGGCCGTCATGCTCGTCTCGCCCGTCGAGCGGCCGGTGGCCTCCTCCGCCTACGGCTTCCTGCGCTTCATCGGCGGCGGCCTCGCCCCCTATGTCGCCGGCAAGCTCGCCGACGCGACCGATCTCAGCGTCCCGTTCTACCTCGGCGCCGGGACCTTCGTCGTGGCCATCCCGGTACTGGCGAGCGGCCACCGTCTGCTCCGCCGGGCCGAGCAGACGGCCGGCCAGGGCGAACCCGTCGCGCCCACGCTCACCCCGGTCGGCGCGGCGGCGGCCACCGCCGGGCCGCCGCTCATCGTCGCCGTCGGCGCCCACGACAGGGCCGCCGCCATCGTCGACACCGCGGCGCGGCTCGCCCACGACGCGGGTACGGCCCTGGAGGTCGTCCATGTCCAGCGGACCGCCGTGGTCGAGGAACAGGCCGTGGACGTCGAGACCGCGGACCAGGCCCGTTCCGCCGTCACCGCCCACCTCGACCGGCTCGCGTCCCACGGCATCCCCGCCGTCGGCCAGATACTCACCAGCGTCGGCGACCACGCCGCCGCGGGCCGGGCCCTGGCCCGGCATGCCGCCGAGGTCCACGCCGGCACCGTCGCCGTGGGCCGCTCTCCCCGCGGTCCGCTGGCACAGTTCGCCGACGGGAGCTTCACCAGCGCACTCACGCACACGGCGGCCTGCCCGGTCGTCCTCGTCGACCCCGACAGCGCACCCCGGCCACTGACCGCGGCCACCCTGGCGGAACTGCGTGCCGCCTCCGCCTGAGCGACCGGCCCGGCCGCCGTCACCCGCGCGTGCCGCCTCCGGCGCGGAGACCGGGCTGGCGACGAGGTACGGGCCCGGTGCGGCGGGGCGGCCGGGGCTTTCCGGCAGCCGCCGGCCGGCAGCCGTCAGCCGACCTGCGCGGCGAACGCCTCGTACGCCCGCTCGTCGAAGAGGACGAACCTGACCTCCTCGACCGACGCCTCCGTGTCCCGCACGGTCCGGACCGCGACCCGGGCGGCGTCCGCCATCGGCCACCCGTACACACCGGCCGAGACGGCGGGGAACGCGACTGTGCGCGCGCCGAGTTCGTCGGCGACGCGCAGTGATTCGCGGTAGCAGGACGCCAGCAGGTGGGAGCGGTCCTCGGTGTCGCTGAAGACCGGGCCCACGGTGTGGATCACCCACCGCGCGTCCAGGTCGCCCGCGGTGGTCGCGACCGCCTTGCCGGTGGCCAGGCCCTTGCCGTAGTGCGAGGCACGGAGCCTTCGGCAGTCGGCCAGGATGGCGGGGCCCCCGCGGCGGTGGATGGCCCCGTCCACGCCCCCGCCGCCGAGCAGAGAGGAGTTCGCCGCGTTGACGATCGCGTCGACGCTCTGCCCGGTGATGTCCCCCCGGACGAGGGTGATGGCGGTCATGACGGTTCGGCCTCCTCGTGAACGGTCCTCACCGGATTGTCTCCCGGACGTCGCCATCGGTGCCGCCGGTCCGGGTCGCCGGTCCGGGTCCGTGGCCGAACCGTGTCCGGGGTCAGGGCTGTCGCAGGCGGCGCCACACGGCCTTCGCCGCGTTGTGGCCCGACATGCCGTGCACGCCGGGGCCCGGCGGGGTGGCCGAGGAGCAGATGAAGACGGCCGGGTGCGGGGTGCTGTACGGGGACGGGGACAGCCTGGGACGCAGCAGGAGTTGAAGTCCGGAGGCGGCGCCGCACGCGATGTCGCCGCCCACGTAGTTGGCGTTGCGCGCGGCGAGTTCGCGCGGGCCGGCGGTCGCACGGGCCAGCACGCGGTCACGGAATCCGGGCGCGAACCGCTCCAACTGGCGTTCGATCGCGTCCGTGAGGTCCCCCGTCCAGCCGTTGGGAACGTGCCCGTACGCCCAGAAGACCTGCTTCCCCTCGGGTGCCCGGGAGGGGTCGACGACGCTGGGCTGCACGGTGATCAGGAAGGGGGCGTCCGGCGCCCGGCCCTCGCGCGAGGCGGCGTGCAGAGCGGCACCGATCTCGGCGCGGCTCGCGCCCACCTGCACGGTCCCGGCGGTACGGGCCTCCTCGGCCGTCCAGGGCACGGGCCCGTCCAGCGCGTAGTCGATCTTGAAGACGGCCGCTCCGTAGCGGTAGTTCTCGTAGTACCGGCCGAAGCCCGCGATCCGGGACAGCGCGGTGGGCGAGGTGTCGAAGACGTAGGCGCGCGCGGGCGGCAGGTCGTCGAGGCGCTTGACCTCGTAGTCGGTGTGGACACTGCCGCCGAGGTCCCGCAGGTAGGCGGTGAGCGCGTCGGAGATCGACTGGGAGCCGCCGCGCGCGACGGGCCAGCCCCGGGCGTGGGCGGCGAGGGCGAAGACCAGGCCGACGGCGCCGGTTCCGATGCCGTCCAGCGGGGCGATGACGTGGGCGACGAGCCCGGCGAACAGGGCCTTGGCCCGCTCGTCCCGGAAGCGCCGCATCAGCCATGTGGAGGGTGGCAGTCCGGTGAGGCCGAACCGGGCCAGGGTGACCGGGTCCCGGGGCAGCGCGGTCGCGGGCAGGGACATGAAGTCGTGAACCAGCGTGTCCCACTTGGGGAGGAAGGGCGCGACCAGCCGTCGGTAGGTGCCTGCGTCGCGCGGTCCGAACGAGGCGGCCGTCTCCGCGACGGAGCGCGCGAGGACCGCGGCCGTGCCGTCCGGGAACGGGTGGGCCATGGGCAGCTCGGCGTGCAGCCACTCCAGGCCGTAGCGCTCCAGGGGCATCGCCCGGAAGGCCGGCGAGTTGATGCCGAGCGGATGGGCGGCCGCGCAGGGGTCGTGCCGGAATCCCGGCAGGGTCAGCTCTTCGGTACGGGCGCCGCCACCCACCGTGTCCCGCGCCTCGAAGACGGCCACCGAGAAACCCCGGCGGGCCAGCTCCACGGCAGCCGTCAGCCCGTTCGGCCCCGCACCCACGACGACGGCATCGAGCATCGACGGCACCTCGGACTCCTTTGTCGCCGACGGCCACTGGCCACCAGGATATGCCGGAGGGCCGACGAGCCCGGCGGCGCGGGGTGGGAATCCGCGAGCCGCGGGGCCGCGAACCGCCGGCACCACCGAGGACCGCCGGACCACGCGTGGTCGCGACCGCGAGCCTCGCGGAGGCGGAGGCGGAGGCCGCGGACCGCACGGGGACGATGGCCACACGCCACGCGGGGCGAAGGCCACGCACCGGTCGCGGGCGGGGTGCGGGCCGTACGGGGCGTGCCCCCGGCCCCAGCCGGGGGCCGGGGCTGGGGCCGGGCAGGCGGCCGTCGGCGGCGGCGGCCGCGCCCGGTCCCGCCCGGCGGTGGCTCACACGGAGTGGACGGCTCCGGCGTAGCGCTGGGCGAACCGGGTGCCGGTGCCCGCGGTGACCGTGAAGTCGTACCGCCCCGCGTCGGTGCGCCACGACACGCGGGTGCGGTCGCCCGCCCCGACCCATTCGGTCCGCTCCTCGCCGGCGAAGTCGTTCGGCGTGATCGTGAACGCCACCTCGGTGCCGCCGGTGTTACGCAGTTCCAGTTCCACCGAGGCGTTCTCCGGGCGCCCGGTGTGCCTCAGGGCCGCCGTCACCGAAGGCACCGCCACGTCGTCCTGGCCGGTGCGGGCGACGGTGCCGGAGAAACGTCGGACGAAACCGTCGGCGCCGTACACGGAGAAGTCGTAGCGGCCGTCGGTGCCGGCGGCGTCCCACACATGGGTGCGGGAGGAGCGCGGCGGGACCGTGAAGGGCGTGCCGACGAAGGGCAGCACGTTGTTCGGCAGGACGGTGAAGTGGTACCCGACGCTGCCGTCGTTGGTGAGGGTGCAGGTGACCTTGCCGGTGGTCCGATCGATCTTCACGTCGGCCCACGGGCGGTACGGCAGGGCGCGGTGCGGCCTGTGGCCCTCCTCCTGCGCGGGCATCGACTGCTCGTCCGGCACCTTGACCGGCGGCAGCGAGCTGCCGGCGTCCGCCTTGGCCATCAGGGCGACGGTGTCGGGCAGTCGGGGGATGCTGTAGTCGGGCTTGCCGAAGTCGAAGCAGCTGGTGAGGTCGCCGCAGACGGTGCGCCGCCAGTCGGAGATGTTGGGCTCCCGCACGCCGGTGACGCGCTCCAGGAAGCGGACCACCGAAGTGTGGTCGAAAACCTGTGAGTTGACCCAGCCGCCGCGCGACCACGGCGAGACGACCCACAGCGGCACCCGGCTGCCGAGGCCGATGGGCTTGCCCCCCGCGAACTCGTCCTTGGTGCCGGGCTCGGGGAACGGCGGGATGACGTGGTCGAAGTAGCCGTCGTTCTCGTCGTACATGACCAGGAAGGCGGTGTGCTTCCACACGTCGGGGTTGGAGAACAGCGACTGCAGCGCGGTGTCGACCCAGTGAGCGCCGTAGTCCGGGCTGGCGTTCGGGTGCTCGCAGAACAGGTACGGCGCCACCAGCCAGGAGACCGTGGGCAGAGTGCCGTCCTTGCAGTGCTTGTCGAAGGCCGTGAGGTCCCACTTCGTCATCGCGTTGACATAACGCGGGTCGTCCTTGGGGAACTCGTGGAACTGCTTGAAGTACGACAGGGCGTTGTCGTCGTAGTCGCCGTAACGGTCGTCGGAGCCATCGGGGTTGTGGTAGACGCGCCAGGTGACACCGGCCTGCTCCAGGCGTTCGGCGTACGTCGTCCAGTCGGCCACCGGGTTGTCCGTGACCGGCGTGTTGTCGGTCCACGGGCCGGTGGTGCCGTCCACGCCGGGGCCCGCGGTGCCCGTCCACAGGTAGAGGCGGTTGGGGTCGGTGGGTCCGTTCAGCGAGCAGAAGTAGCCGTCGCAGAGGGTGAAGGCGTCGGCCAGCGCGTACTGGTAGGGGATGTCCGCCCGCGTGAAGTAGCCCATGGTCCGTTCGCCCTTGGCGGAGACCCACTTGTTCATGGCGCCTCCGTTGACGGCCGAGTGACCGGTGTCCCAGTCGTGCGGGAGGCCGCCCGCGTTCTGCGCGTTGTACTTCGTGGTGTCCATGCGGAAGGGCAGGAGGTGACCCTCCTTGCGGCTCACGGCGGGCTGGCGGAACACCGGTTCGCCGCCGGGGAGGACGGTGGCCTGGCGGTCGCTGAAGCCCCGTACCCCGCTCAGGGTGCCGAAGTAGTGGTCGAAGCTGCGGTTCTCCTGCATCAGGATGACGACGTGCTTGACGTCCTCGATGCTGCCGTGGCCGGTGCCGCGACCCGCGGCCTCCGCGGTGCCGGGGAGTCCGGCGGCTATCGCGGCCCCGGCCGCGGTGGTGCCGATGAAGCTGCGGCGGCTGATCTCGGTCATGGGAGGAAGGTCCTTCGGATCGTTCGCGGTCAGCCGCGGGCGGACAGGGAGAAGGTGACGACGGCGGCGGCGTGGTCGGAGGGCCAGCCGTTGGCGGCGGCGTCCGGCACCGGCCGGGGCCAGCCGGTGAACAGGCTGTGCGCCTCGAGGACCTTGAGCCGCCCCGCGTACTGGATCTGGTCGATCCGGTCCTGCGGTTCCGCCCCGCCACCGCCCTCACGCTGCGGCCTGACGGGGGACCAGGTGATGCCGGGTGCCTTCTCCGGGCTGGTGTGGGCGTCGCGGAAGGCGTCGACGAGGCCCGCCTTCTCCAGCGCCTCGGTGACGGGCCAGCGGACCCGGCCCACTCCCCCGTGCGCGGACGCGGTCCGGCTCGTCCAGTCGTGGTGGGACGGCGAGGCGAGTCCGGCCGCCAGCACGACGGGGGTGCGGGAGGCGAGTTCGGGCCGCAGGGCGGCCACCAGCGCCTGCACCTGCCGGTAGCGGACCGTCTCCTTCTCCGCCGCCTCGACCTGTGCGGGCGTCCGGCCCGCCGACAGCGCGTACGGCCCGTAGCCGCCTTCGTCCAACTGCGCCGTCCACAGGCGTATCGTGCGGTCGCCGGGCAGGTGCAGCGTCGCGGCCGCGGCCGGGAGCGCCGCGGTCGGGGCGACGACGTCACTGAGCGGGTAGCGGCTCACGATGCCGAGGCCGCCGGCCTGGTACACGTGCCGGCCGAGCGCCCCGGCGAGTTCCCCGGCCGCCTTGTCACCGCATTCCTGGAGCGCCACGACGTCCAGCCCCTGGGTGAGGACCAGCCGCAGTTGCTTCTCCAGGAAGCCGTCGACGTGGGTGCCGGCGTCCCAGAGGTTCAGCGTGGCCACCTTCAGCCGGAGCCGCTCCCGGGAGGTGCGTACCGGCACCTGGACGGTGACGGTGTCGCTGCCGACCGCGCTGTCCGTGACGGCGGCCACGACGCGGCCGGGTCTGCCTGGCGCGACGAGCGGGGCCCTGCCGCTGACCGTGCCGTCCGCGGCCACCGACAGCCAGGAGTCGCCACCGGCCCGCTCGAAGGTCGCGCTGCCGGCGTCGTTGCCCTCGGGCCTGATCCACAGGCCGCCCAGCTTCACCGAGAAGTCCTTGCCCGCGGTCTGCGGCTCGGTGGTGACGGCGTCCACGGCCGCGTGCGGGCGCGGGATCTCGGGCCGCACCGCGAAGCTGAACGCCGCGGTCCTGGCGAGGATGCCGTAACCGTCCTTGGCCAGCAGATAGGCGGTGTACGGGCCGCCGCTCAGGCCGGAGGTGTCGAGGGTGATGTCACCGGTGGCGGCCGGGGTGTACTCCCAGGCGAGGGAGGAGCCGTGACCCGGCTGCCGGTCGCCGTCGTACACCCCGATCCAGTTCTTCGGGTCGGGTGTGTCCGTAGTCCAGTGGAAGGATGCCTTGTCGCCCTCGTGCGGGGCGGACGTCGTCAGCTGGACGGAGTCGCCGACGGGGGCGCCCGTGAAGCTGAACGGCTCCGTCCTGGCGAGGACGCCGTAGCCGTCCTTGGCCAGCAGATACACGATGTACGGCCCACCGCTCAGGCCGGAGGTGTCGAGGGTGGTCTGCCCGGACGCGCCGGGCACGTATGCCCAGACGAGGGAGCTGCTGCCGCCGGCGGGCAGCCGGTCGGCGGGGTAGACGCCGATCCAGTTCTTGGGGTCGGGGGCGTCCGTCGCCCAGGTGATGGCCAGTTCGGTGCCGCGCGGCGGGGGCGTCGGGGAGCCGATCGCGATGCTGCTCCCGGACGCGTCGGCCTGTGAGAGGGATGACACGGTGTTGGGTCCTCTCCGCCCCGGGTACCGCCGCGGCGACACCCAGGGGAGCAAAGTTGTCTAGATAACTTCGCTCCATAGCAAGCCGTCCTCCGGCGACGGCCCCGTGAACGAGAGATTGCCTGCGTCTGGGAGGAAGACGGAACTCTGGGGTTTCCCCGCACGGTCCGAAGAGCCGGGATCCACCCAACAGTGGTTCCTGACCTGCGCCTTCCGAGACCCGCGACCCCCTGCGCAACCCACGGAGGCCGATGGGCCCGCATTCCTTCACCCCACCGTCCGGAGGGATACGGCACGTCACACCCTTCACCGGGTCACACCTTGGCTGTGCACAGCCAAGGGCCGAGCGAGTACACGCGAGGGCAGGACGCGCAAGCTCCGGCCGGTGGTCCCCACGGGGTCGAGGGCAGCGTCCCGCGCTGTCCTGCGGCGTCCCGCGGCGCCTCGCACTCGACGGCGTACGTGGCGCCGTCGGCGGTGGTGAACCCTGAACCGGCGCGACCGCGAGGTCGCCAACTGCCGCACCCGCGCGTCCGGACGGACGCCGTGGCCTTGGTCGACCTCGCCCTGGTCGACGTCGGCGGGGTCGTCATACCGGGTGGCGATGCCTCGCCAGACCTCCGGCGCGCGGACCGGACGGAGTCAAGGCCGCCGACCACGCCGAACGAAGGCCACGAACCGTGCCGGGCGAAGGCCACGGACGTGTGTACCGCGAAGGCCACGGACGCGCGGCCCCGAACATCGCCGACGCGCAGGCCGCGAACGTCGCGGGCACCGCGGGGCACCGTACTCTTCCCGGTCAGGCTCCGGCGGCCAGCAGCCCCCGTACCCGGCGGGCCGTCGCCTCGTCCCGGGCCGCCGTGAACGGCAGCGCGTTGCCGCCGGTGACGCGGAACGGCTCACCGGTCAGCGTCAGATGGGTGCCGCCCGCCTCCTCGACCAGCAGCAGACCCGCCGCATGATCCCACGCCGCCTCCCAGGAGAAGGCCGTCGCGTCCAACTCACCGCGGGCGACGGCCAGGTACTCCAGGCCGGCCGAGCCGCACGGGCGGGGCCGGACGCCCTCGGTGTTCAGGCCGAGGAGGGCGCGCTTCTGCTCGTCCGTCGTGTAGTCGGGGTGCGAGGTGGCTATCTCGAGGTCACGGCCGGGTGCGGGTGAACCGGAGCGCAGCGGCTGTCCGTCGAGGTGGGCGCCCCGGCCGCGGAGGGCGACGGCGAGCTGGCCGCGGGCCGGTGCGTAGGTCCAGGACGCGTGGACGACACCGCCCAGCGTGAGGGCGACGAGCGTGCAGAAACCGGACTCGCCGCGGACGAACTGGCGGGTGCCGTCGACCGGGTCGACGATCCAGACCGGCGCCGCGCCCTGGATCGCGTCGTACGTCGCCGGGTCGGCGTGGACCGCCTCCTCGCCGACGACGACCGAGCCGGGCAGCAGCTTGGCGAGCGTTTCGGTGAGGTACTCCTCGGCCTTGCGGTCGGCGTCCGTGACGAGGTCGTGCGGGCCGCTCTTCTGGTCGATCTCGTGCGCGGCGAGCTGCCTGAAGCGGGGCATGATCTCGGCGGCGGCCGCATGGCGGACCGCTTCTTCGACATCGGGTATGCGGTGGGCGAGAAACTCGTCGATGGTTTCGGTATGTCCGATCATGGCTCCATGACAGCACGCGTCACTGACAATCCCTCCCCGTCCGGTGCACTTCAGGTGGATTCGGGGTGAATTCCCGGGGCGCCCTGCCGGGGTCGGGACACTCGGACCGGGACCGCGATGCCCGAACCGGGACCGGAGAACCCGGGCCGGCGCCCGCGGCCCCCGGCTCAGCGTCCGACCGCGTACCCCTGCATCCCCCGCGGATTCGCCGCGGCGGACAGCACCCCGGTGCGCGGGTCCCGGGCGACCGCGCACAGCCGGCCCTCCGACCAGGCGTCGGAGACCCGCACGTCGTGGCCGCGGCGGCGCAGTTCCGTGACGACGGCGGGGTCCGTGCGGGACTCGACGGTGAGGCTTCCGGGGCGCATGCCGCGCGGGTGGAAGGAGCCGGGGAAGCTGTCGTTGTGCCAGTTCGGCGCGTCGATCGCGCCCTGGAGGTCGAGCCCGCCGCGTACTTCGGCGCGCAGCGCCACGGCCAGGAAGAAGTGGGTCTGCCACTGGTCCTGCTGGTCGCCGCCGGGGGTGCCGAACGCCATGACCGGTACCCCGTCGCGCAGCGCCAGCGAAGGCGTCAGTGTGGTGCGCGGGCGACGGCCGGGCGTCAGGGAGTTGGGCAGTCCCTCCTCCAGCCAGGCCATCTGGAGCCGGGTGCCGAGCGGGAAGCCCAGTTCCGGGACGACCGGGTTCGACTGGAGCCAGCCGCCGCTGGGGGTCGCCGAAACCATGTTGCCCCAGCGGTCCACGACGTCGAGGTGGCAGGTGTCGCCGCGGGTGGAGCCGTCCGGTGCCACCTCGGGTTCGGCGGCCGCCCCGGCCACGGTGGGTTCGCCCGCGCCGGGTGCCGCCAGGGCGTCGAAGCCCGGCTCCCCGGAGGCCGCCCGCCGGGCGTGGTGGCTCATCCTCGGGGTGCGCCCGCCGGGGGCACCGGGGCGCAGCTCGTACGAGGCCTCGTCGCCGATGAGGGCGCGGCGCGCCGTGTTGTACTCGTCCGACAGCAGCGCGCCGAGCGGCACCTCGGCCGCGTCCCCGTACCAGGCCTCCCGGTCGGCCATGGCGAGCTTGCAGCCCTCGACGAGCAGGTGGACGTAGTCGGCGGAGCCGTGCGGCGGCAGTTCCGTCGGGAGCAGGGCGAGCTGCTGCAGGAGGACCGGGCCCTGGCTCCAGGGGCCCGCCTTGCACAGGGTCCAGCCGCGCCAGTCGTACGTCGCCGGTGTCTCGTAAGTCGCGGACCAGGAGGCGAGGTCGGTGGCCGTCAGGGTGCCGGCGTGGCGCTCACCGCTGGTGTCCATGGCGGGCCGTCCGGCCTGGCGCACCAGGGCCTCGGCGATGAATCCGGTGCGCCAGACCTCCCGCGCCGCCTCGATCTCGGCCTCCCGGCCGTCCGCCGCGGACCCTTCGGCGAGAAGCCGCCTCCAGGTGGCGGCGAGCACGGGATTGCGGAAGAGCTCGCCGGGTCGCGGTGCCGTCCCGCCCGGCAGGTACACCTCCGCGGACGAGGTCCACTCCGTCTCGAACAGCTCACGGACGGATTCCACCGTCTCGCCGACACGCTCCACGGGCGCGTGCCCGTCCTCGGCGTATCCGATGGCGTACTTCAGGACGTCGGCGAGGGACTTCGTGCCGTGGTCGCGCAGGAGCAGCATCCAGGCGTCGAAGGCGCCCGGGACGGCCGCGGCGAGCGGGCCGGTGCCGGGTACGAGATCCAGACCGAGTCCCCTGTAGTGCGCGATCGTCGCCCCGGCGGGCGCCCCGCCCTGCCCGCACAGCACCCGTACGGCGCCGCCCGCCGGGGCGAGGATGATCGGGACCTCGCCCGCGGGTCCGTTGAGGTGCGGCTCGACGACGTGCAGGACGAAGCCCGCGGCGACGGCGGCGTCGAACGCGTTGCCGCCGTCCTCCAGGACGGCCATGGCGGACTGCGAGGCGAGCCAGTGGGTGGAGGACACCATGCCGAAGGTGCCCTGGAGGGTCGGTCGGGTCGTGAACATGCCGTGTCACCTCGCTGTGCGGAGCGATCAACCTCGGGCCCGACTATGGCACTCGCGATCCCCCGGAGGGCAGGGCGCCCCGTCCCCCGGAGGAGCCACGCACCGCACCCTGACCCACGACCGGAATCAATCACCGCAGGTCGGCGTTGGTGCCGAGGGAACGAACGGAGGCGGATCGGTGCACGGTGAGTACAAGATCCCCGGCGGCAAGCTCGTCGTGGTGGACCTGGACGTCGAGGACGGAATGCTGCGCCACGCGCGCGTGGCGGGCGATTTCTTCCTCGAACCGGACGAGGCGCTGGACGCCGTGAACGACGCCCTGGAGGGCGCCCCCGCCGACACCGACGCGGCGGGCCTGGCGGCCCGTGTCGACGCCGCGCTGCCGGACGGCACGGTCATGTACGGCCTGACCTCGGAGGGCATCGGGATCGCGGTGCGCAGGGCGCTCGCGCACGCCACCGACTGGACGGACTACGACTGGCAGCTGATCCACGAGGAGCCGCAGTCCCCCGCGCTGCACATGGCCCTGGACGAGGTGCTGACCGCGGAGGTCGCCGCCGGCCGCCGCCCGCCGACGCTGCGCGTGTGGGAGTGGGGAGCCCCGTCCGTGATCATCGGCAGTTTCCAGTCGCTGCGCAACGAGGTCGACGCCGAGGGCGCGGCGCGGCACGGCATCGAGGTGGTGCGCCGGATCTCCGGCGGCGGCGCGATGTTCGTGGAGCCGGGCAACACCATCACCTACTCGCTCTCGGTCCCGGAGGCGCTCGTCCAGGGCCTGTCGTTCCAGGACAGTTACGCCTACCTCGACGACTGGGTCCTCGGTGCGCTCGGGGACATGGGGATCAGGGCCTGGTACCAGCCCCTGAACGACATCGCGACGGAGCAGGGGAAGATCGCGGGAGCCGCCCAGAAGCGGGTGGTCGGTCCGGGCGGCGGCGCCGGTGCCGTGCTCCACCACGTGACCATGTCGTACGACATCGACGCCGACAAGATGCTCGAAGTGCTGCGCATCGGCCGGGAGAAACTGTCCGACAAGGGCATCAGGAGCGCGAAGAAGCGGGTGGACCCGCTGCGCCGGCAGACGGGGCTCGCGCGCGAGGAGGTCATCGGGCGGATGATCGAATCCTTCCGTGGCCGTTACGGCCTTACGGACGGCGCGGTGACACCCGTGGAACTGGCGCGCGCCGAGGAGCTGGCGCGCTCGAAGTTCGGGTCGGCCGCGTGGACGGCCCGGGTGCCGTAGCCGGCGGGTACGGTCAGGACACCGACGCCGACGCCCACGCCGTCGTGCCGAGGGTGTTCTCGGGCCCGATGTCGAGGGTCTCCGGTGGCCGTACGTCCACGGAGGCGCGTCCCTTCTGCGGGACGACCCGGAGGTACGTGCCGTTCTCGGCCGCCATCCGCCAGTACAGGGCCGCCGACGCGCTCTCACCCGGGCTCAGGGTGAACGGCTCGGCCCCCGGGTCCTCCGGGGCCATGGGGACCTTGTCGGTGCCCTGGACGGTACGCACGCCGGTGAGCGGGGCGCCCTTCTCGTCGAGGACGCGGACGGAGGGATAGCCGTTCACCCGGTACGGCCGCTCGGAACAGTTGGTGAGGGTGAGGCTCATCGCCCGCAGTCCCATGGCCCCGTCGACACGGCCGGCGTCGACGCGGACACCGGACGGCGGGCAGTCGCCGGCGGGAGGGACCGCGAGGGCGGGCGAGGGGCCGGGCGCGGGCCTGTGGTCCGGCTCCGTGAAGAAGCCGCAACCGCTCACGGCGAGCGCCAGCGCACCCGCGAGGACGGCGCTGCGGAGGGGTCTCGGACTCGAAGGTCCCGGGCACGGCACGGTCATTCGCCGATCTTCGCACGCCGCCACTGAGTGCCGCCTCTGGCCGTCACCAGTCCCGACTCATAGGCGAACACGACCAGTTGGGCCCTGTCTCGGGCGCCCAGCTTGGTCATGGCGCGGCTGATGTGCGTCTTGGCCGTGAACGGGCTGATGACCATGTGTGCGGCGATCTCCTCGTTGGTGAGGCCGCGCGCGGCGAGCGCGGTGACCTCGCGTTCGCGGCGGGTGAGGCACTCCAGACCCGGCGCGGTGGTCCGGTCCGGCGGCCGGGCCACGAACTCGCCGATCAGGGTGCGGGTCACGGACGGGGACAGCAGTGCCTCTCCGCGCGCGACGACCTCGATGGCCTGGAGAAGGTCGGCGGGCTCGGTGTCCTTGAGCAGGAAGCCGCTCGCCCCGGCCCGCAGCGCCTCGAAGACGTACTCGTCCAGGCCGTAGTTGGTGAGGATGAGGACGCGCACGGCGGACAGCCGCGCGTCCGCGGCGATCCGCCGCGTCGTCTCGATGCCCGACATCACCGGCATCTGTACGTCGACGAGGGCGACGTCCGGCCGCCGGTCCCGCACCAGCGCGAGCCCCTGCTGCCCGTCGGCGGCCTCGCCCACCACCTCGATGTCGTCCTCGGCGTCCAGCAGGGCGCGGAATCCGGCACGCATCAGTGCCTGGTCGTCGACGAGCGCCACCCTGATCACGACACGTCCTCCGGTACTCCCAGGGGAAGTTGGGCGTGGACGGAGAAGCCGCCCCCGACGCGCGGGGCGGCGCGCAGGGTGCCGCCGAGAGCCGTGACGCGTTCACGCATCCCGGTGAGGCCGATGCCGGGCGTGGGCGGACGGGACGGGTCGGCGCCGCCGTCGTCGTCCACGGAGATCGCCAGCTCGGCCGCCGAGTAGTCGAGCCGGACGGTCACCTCGGCCGGGCCCGCGTGGCGTGCGGCGTTGGTCAGCGCCTCCTGGACGATGCGGTAGGCGGCGCGGTCCACCGTCGCCGTCAGCGGCCGTTCGTCGCCGCTGACCGACAGCTCGACGGCGAGGCCCGCGGCGCGGGCCCGCTCCACGAGCAGTGCGGGAGTGCCGGTCGGCTCGTCGGTGCGCAACACCTCGAGCGTGGCGCGCAGTTCGCGCATCGCCTCGCCGCCCGCCGCCTGGATGGCGAGGAGCGCGGGCGGCACCTCCTCGCCGCGTTTGCGGGCGAGGTGGACGGCGACCGCGGCCTGGAGCTTGACGATCGAGATGCTGTGGGTGAGCGAGTCGTGCAACTCGCGGGCGATCCGCAGCCGTTCCTCGCCGGCCCGGCGCAGGGCCGCCTCTTCCCGGGTGCGTTCGGCCTCCAGCGCGCGCTGTTCGGTCTGGCGCAGATACGCCTGCCAGTTGCGGTCGGCGAGGCCCGTCACCAGGGCGCACAGGAACCAGCCCGCCAGCAGCAGGGTTCGCTCGACGATCTCCTGCCGGGTGGGGCCCGTCGCGATGAAACCGGCCAGGAACGCGGCACTCGCGAGCGCGGCCACGCCTCGGTGGCCGGCGCGCGCGGCCGTGTGGACGGCGGCCAGCACGGGCAGGGCGGCGAGGGGCCCGGGGTGTGCGTGCAGAACGTACGCCGTCGAGGTGACCGTACTGACCGCGAGGACCTCGCGGGGTGCGCGGCGGTAGGCCGCGAGGGCCAGGGAGGCGAGGGCCGGCAGGACGTGGTCGACGGGAGCGGTGCCGTCGTCGAAGGCGGCCGCGGTCATGACGAGGGCGCCGACGACGACCGCGAGAGCGGTGTCGGCGAGCTGTCGGCGCGCGGCCTGGTCCAGCGTCATGTCCCGCACGATAGACGGCTGTTCGGCCGGTCGCGTCAGACCTGCGGAGGGGGCACGGTCTACTCCCGGCGGAGTAGGGCGGGCCGCGTCCGGGCCGGGTGGGGTAGCCAGGAGTGCCTTCGGCCGTACGACGCCCGCGCACCCCCCTGTGGACGAGGGTTGCCGTGTCGGTGGCCGTCGGCGCACCGCATCACCCGCCAGGAGGAAGCCCGTGCCCAGTCCCTACCGCCACACCACTCCACCGGAGCCCGCGTCCGCCGCCGGGCTCGTGCGTGCCGTCCACACCCAGCTCGCCAGGGACTTCGGCATCACACGGGCGCCCACCTTCGTCGTGCTGTCCTCCGCTCCCGGGATCATGGCCTCCGCGTGGGCGCTGATGCGTGAGTCGCTGATCGCGGGCGACGGCGGCAGGACCGGGAAGGAACTCGCGGCGCTCGGGGTGTCCGAGGCCAATCGGTGTCCGTTCTGCGTGGACGCGCACAGGATGCTGCTGCACGCGACCGGCGACCACGCGCTCGCGGAGAGGGTGGCCCGTGGTGAGCAGCCCGCCGACGAGGACCAGGCGCGGGTACTGGCGTGGGGCAGGGCGACGCGTATCCCCGGGGCGCCTGAGCTGATCCCGTACCCCTTCCCCGCCGCGCACGCACCCGCGTACATCGGCACCGCCCTCGCCTTCCACTTCATCAACCGGGTGGTGTCGGCGCTGCTGACCGAGCGGTTGCTGCCGGGCAACGTCCAGCGGTTCCGGGCCGTACGGAGCCTGGGCGGGCGGTCCCTGTCCAGGACGGTGCGCCGTCACCCCGCCCCCGGTGCCGGTCTGACCCTTCTCGACGGTGCCGGTCTCGCTCTCCTCGACCAGGCGGGTCCCGGCCCCGACTGGGCGCGCGCGACCACGGTCGGCCCCGCCTACGCCGCGCTGCGTGCCGCCGCCGGCGAGGGCGAGGGGCTTCTCGACGCCGACGACCGGATCCTCGTACGGGAGACGCTCGGCGCCTGGGACGGCGCGCATCCGCCGCTCGCGTGGGCCGGGCTTCCGGGCCGTGACCGACCGGGGGCCCGCCTGGCACTGCTGGCGGCGCTCGCCCCCTACCGGATCACGGAGGAGGACGTGGCGGCCTGGCGCACCCCCGGCCGCAGCGACACCTGTCTGGTGCGTCTCGTCGCGTACGGCGCGTTCGCCGCCGTCGACCGGATCGAGAGCGCGCTGCCCGTGCGCACGGCGAAGGAGGTCTCATGACGCGGATCGCCAACTCCGTTCAGGCGCAGGTGTGGAACGGTCCTCTCGGCAGTCACTGGGCCACCCACCACCGCATCTGGAGGAGTCGCGCGCCCTGAGTCTCTTCGCGAAGCTCCTCGACGCACCGGACGCCCACACCGCGGCGGCGCAGACCGCGATGGGCTCGCTGTCCGACCCGGCACGGGTCCGTGAGGCGCTGGAGGGCTGTGAGGAGGTGCGTGTGACGTCGGTCGCCACGGAGACGGTGTGGGGGCGGGACGCGGCCGACGCCGTCGGCTTCATCCTCTCGCGTACGCCCGGACGGATGGTCGACACCGTCACCCGCAAGGTCTTGGAGGCCACTTTGCACCCTTATGAGACTAATCATGGCGTGCGACTGCGGGCGGCGGTGTGGCTGGTGACGGCGGAGTGGAGCCCCGGCGTCAGGCCGTGAACCACAGTCACCGCACAGGCACGGAGCGAGTTCGCCCTTCCGCCCCACAGAGAGTCATGTGACACTGTCGTCCCGTCCGCAGTGCGGACTCCTCCGCACCGTCCCCCACGAGAAGTGCGTCGTGCGTTCACTTCCTCTGCCGCTCGCCCTCACCGCGCGCCTGCTGCCGGTCGCCGTGCTCGCCTGCACGGGCTGGGCCATGTCGTCCGGTTCGTCTCCGGCGCCCTCGACTCCGGCCGGTGCCGAGCACCGTTCGGCCCAGGACTCGCAGAGCCCCACCCAGCCCTCGACGACGGCGGCCGTGAAGACGTACACGGCCGCGCCCGCGCCGTGCACCAGCGTCACGACGAAGACGATCACGTCCCTGGTCCCGGGCACCAAGACGGCCGGCCAGGAGATCGCCTCGACCGACAAGTCCGTGCGTCGCACCTGCTCCTGGAACGCGCTCAAGGGCTTCGACTACCGATGGCTCGACGTGTCCTACGAGATCATGAGCTCGGACGCGGCGGCCCAGAAGTCCTATCAGGAGCGCGTGACGAAGAAGAGCGGCGGGGGCGCGGTGCCCGGCCTCGGCGACGGGGGCTACTCCGTCGTGAACCTCACCACCGAGGACAAGCAGCAGACCCGCGAGGGTGTGGTGATCGCCCGCGTGTCCAACGCGCTGGTGGCCATCACCTACAACGGAAGCGACTTCGAGACGAAGAAGGCGCCCGGCACCGACGAGATCAACAAGGGCGCCATCAAGGCCGCCAAGGAAGTGGTGGCCACGCTGGAGAACGGCCGGAAGAGCTGACCGTCCTCCCTCGCGCGGTCGTGCGTCAGGCGTCGTTCCCGGGCCGGCCCCTCAGCAGCATCAGGCCCGTGTAGAGCAGCAGCGACGTGCCCAGGCCCACCGCCCAGCCGTAGTCGGCGAGTGACGACAGCGCCGGGATGGGCCGCCCGTCGACCAGCGGGTGGAAGTCGGCGCCGCCGACGGCAAGGACACCGCCGGTGACGAAGGCGACGACGGCCCGCCAGTTCCAGCCGCCGTCGTACCAGTAACGTCCGCCGGCGCGGTACAGGTCGGCGAGGTCGAGCCTGGTGCGGCGCAGGATCCAGTAGTCGGCGATGAGGATGCCGGCGACCGTGCCGAGCAGACCGCCGACCAGACCGAGCCAGGTGAAGATGTAGCCCTGCGGGTCGGAGTACAGCTTCCAGGGGAAGATCAGCACCCCGAGGACGCAGGTGGTCATGGCGCCGGCCCGGAAACTGATCCTCCTGGGCGCGATGTTGGAGAAGTCGAAGGCCGGGGAGACCAGGTTGGCCGCGATGTTCACGGACAGGGTCGCGACCAGCACGGTGACCAGCGCGTAGACGATGCCGGCGACGTTGTCCGTCTTGGCGGCCAGCTTGACCGGGTCCCAGATCGCCTCGCCGTACACGGCCTGCGATCCCGAGGTGACCATGACGGAAAGGAAGGCGAAGAGCGTCATCGTGGTGGGCAGGCCGAGCGCCTGGCCCCAGGTCTGCGCCTTCTGGCTCTTGCCGTACCGGGTGAAGTCGGGGATGTTCAGCGACAGGGTGGACCAGAAGCCGATCATGCCCATGAGCGAGGGCCAGAACAGCTTCCAGAAGCCGCCGCCCCAGCCGAGCTTGGAGGGCTGGTCGAGCAACGGGCCGAAGCCGCCCGCCTTGCTGCTCATCCACCACAGCATGACGCCGGCGCCGACGAGCACGAAGGGCGCCGCCCAGTTCTCGAAACGGCGGATCGTCTCCATCCCCCGGTAGATGATCGCGACCTGCAGCACCCAGAAGATCACGAAGGACAGCCACATCGTCCAGGCGTAGCCGCCGATGTGCGAGGCGTTCGCCCAGCTGTCCCCGAAGAGCTTCCCGGCGAGGAAGTAGATCGCCTCGCCGCCGATCCACGTCTGGATCCCGAACCATCCGCAGGCCACCAACGCCCGTACGACAGCGGGGAGGTTGGCGCCGCGGACCCCGAAGGAGGCCCGCGCGAAGACCGGGAAGGGGATGCCGTACTTGGGGCCCGCGTGCCCGGTGAGCAGCATCGGGACCAGCACGATCAGGTTGGCCAGCGCGATGGTGAACACGGCCTGTTTCCAGTCCATGCCCACGGCGATCAGACCGGAGGCCAGGGTCCAGGAGGCGGTGTTGTGGGCCATGCCGACCCAGAGCGCCGAGAAGTTGTACGTGGTCCAGGTCCGCTTGGCGACCGGGACCGGCAGCAGGTCCTCGTTGGCGTAGGGACCGCTGGGCGCCGGAGCGTCGGGGGCGATCTCCACCCGGCCGTCGGAGAGTGTGACCTGGGAGGTGGGCGGGCTGTCGGTGGGAACGGTCTCGGGCATGGGCAGGCCAATCAAGTGAGGAGTGACAGAAAGGCCGTGCGGGTGACGTCATGGGGGGTGCGCGGGCAGAGCGCCCTGGCCCCTTCCCGCGACGGCGGGAAGGGGAGTTCCGGAAGAGGCGGGCGAGCGACGTGTGGCTCAACGGCCGCTGTTCCAACGGTCGTTCAGATGTTCACCGGTCGTTGACCGCGGGGATGACCTTCGATCCGTAGGCGTCGATGGTGACCTCCTGCGCGTCGTGCATGTCGTACAGGGCGAACTGGTCGACGCCCAGTTCACGCAGCGCGTTCAGCTTCTCGACGTGCTGCTCGGCGGTGCCGATCAGGCAGAACCGGTCGACGATCTCGTCGGGGACGAACGTGGTGTCGGGGTTGCCGCTGCGCCCGTGGTGGGAGTAGTCGTACCCCTCGCGGGCCTTGATGTAGTCGGTGAGTTCCTCGGGCACGGCGGCGGAGTGCTCGCCGTACTTGGAGACGAGGTCGGCGACGTGGTTGCCGACCATGCCGCCGAACCAGCGGCACTGTTCACGGGCGTGGGCGATCGCCTCCGGCGAGTCGTCCTCGGTGACGTAGGCGGGCGCGGCCACACAGATCGTGACCTCGGACGGGTCCCGGCCCGCCTCGGCCGCCGCGGTCTTCACCGCCTTGACCATGTACTCGGTCAGATAGAGGTCGGCGAGCTGGAGGATGAAACCGTCGGCCTCCTCACCGGTCATCTTCAGCGCCTTGGGGCCGTACGCGGCCATCCACACCGGGAGTTCGGCGCCCGGCCGCACCCACGGGAACTTGACGACCGTGCCGCCGAGGTCGGCCTCCTCGCCGCGGCCGAGCGCCCGGATGACCTTCATCGCACCGCTGATCCGGGCGAGCGTGTTCGGCTTGCGTCCGGCGACGCGCATCGCCGAGTCGCCCCGTCCGATGCCGCACACCGTGCGGTTGCCGTACATGTCGTTGAGTGTCGCGAAGGTGGAGGCGGTGACCTCCCAGGTACGGGTGCCCGGGTTGGTGACCATCGGCCCGACTGTCAACTTCTCGGTATGGGCGAGAATCTGACTGTAGATCACGAAGGGTTCCTGCCACAGCACGGCGGAGTCGAAGGTCCAGCCGTACGTGAAGCCGTTGCCCTCGGCCCGCTTCATCAGCTCGATGACGCGGGAGGCCGGGGGGTCGGTCTGCAGGACGAGTCCGAAGTCCATGGCGCCACTCCTAGACACTCAGAGAAGGTACTGACAGGTGGATCGGGGGGTGTAGACGCCGTGCCCGGCACGTCCGGTGAACTCCCGCTCGGTGATGACCGGTTCGCCGCGCGAGAGCACGGTCTCGACTCGGCCGGTGACACGCTTGCCCTCGTACGCCGAGTAGTCGACGTTCATGTGGTGCGTCTCGACGGACATCACCTGCTCGGCGTGCGGGTCGTAGATGACGATGTCGGCGTCGGCGCCCGGCGCGATGGTGCCCTTCTTCGGGTACAGGCCGAACATCCGGGCCGGCGTCGCGCAGGCGATCTCGATCCAGCGGCGGCGGGAGAGGTGTCCGTCGACGACGGCCTGGTGCAGCAGGTCCATGCGGTTCTCGACGCCCGGCAGGCCGTTGGGGATCTTCGAGAAGTCACCGCGGCCGAGCTCCTTCTGGCCCACGAAGCAGAAGGGGCAGTGGTCCGTCGACACCACCTGGAGGTCGTTGGTGCGCAGGCCCCGCCAGAGCGCGGCCTGGTGCTCCCTGGGCCGCAGCGGGGTGCTGCACACGTACTTCGAGCCCTCGAAATCCGGCTCGGCCAGGTTGTCCGTCGACAGGAACAGGTACTGCGGGCAGGTCTCGCCGAACACGTTGAGTCCCTCGTCGCGCGCCCGCGCCAGCTCCGCGACCGCCTCCTGCGCCGAGACGTGCACGACGTAGAGCGGCGCCCCGGCGACCTGCGCGAGCTTGATGGCGCGGTGGGTGGCCTCGGCCTCCAGGAGCGCCTTGCGGACCTCGCCGTGGAAGCGCGGGTCCCTCTCGCCCCGGGCCAGCGCCTGCTCGACGAGCACGTCGATCGCGATGCCGTTCTCGGCGTGCATCATGATCAGGCCGCCGTTCTCGGCGGAGCGCTGCATGGCGCGCAGGATCTGACCGTCGTCGCTGTAGAAGACGCCGGGGTACGCCATGAACTGCTTGAAGGAGGTGACGCCCTCCTGGACCAGCAGGTCCATCTCCTTCAGCGTGTCCTGGTTGACGTCCGAGACGATCATGTGGAAGGCGTAGTCGATGGCGCACTGGCCGTCGGCCTTGCCGTTCCAGGCGTCGAGGCCCTCCCGCAGCGAGTGGCCGACGCTCTGCACCGCGAAGTCGACGATGGTGGTGGTGCCGCCCCAGGCCGCCGCCCTGGTGCCCGTCTCGAAGGTGTCGGAGGCGAAGGTGCCGCCGAACGGCAGCTCCATGTGGGTGTGGGCGTCGACGCCGCCCGGGATGACGTACTTCCCGGCGGCGTCGATGGTCCGCTCGGCCGTCCACGACTCGGCCGTCGGGGTGCCCGTCGCGGCGAGCGCGACGACCCGGCCGTCCTCGATCAGGACGTCGGCGTGCATCTCGTCGGACGCGGTGATGACGAGGCCACCACGGATGACGGTACGGCTCATGCTCCCTCTCCTTCCGGTCGTGCGTGCACTGGGGGAATTCCGAAGCTGTCGGCAGCTGGGGTCAACTCTGTTTCCTCGGGTGAGGCCTGATGGGAAAGAGGGCCCGTGGGCCCGGCCCCCGCCGGCCGGGCCCACCAGGGACCGCCCGTCAGGGAGCCGTCAGCGGCCCGTACGCGCCCGGGGCGCGGTCCCGGTAGAACTGCCACCGGTCGCGCACCTCGTGGAGCCTGGCCATGTCCAGGTCGCGGACGACGAGTTCGTTCTCCTTGTCGCTCGCCACCTCGCCGACGAACTGCGCCTCCGGGTCGACGAAGTAGCTCGTCCCGTAGAAGTCGTTGTCGCCGTACTCCTCGACCCCCACCCGGTTGATCGCGCCCACGAAGTACTCGTTGGCGACGGCCGCGGCCGGCTGTTCCAGCTGCCACAGGTAGCCGGAGAGACCGCGCGAGGTGGCCGAGGGGTTGAAGACGATCTCGGCACCCGCGAGGCCCAGCGCGCGCCAGCCCTCCGGGAAGTGCCGGTCGTAGCAGATGTAGACACCGATCCTGCCGACGGCGGTGTCGAAGACCGGCCAGCCGGAATTGCCCGGCCGGAAGTAGAACTTCTCCCAGAACCCCGCGACCTGCGGGATGTGGGTCTTGCGGTACTTGCCCAGGTACGACCCGTCGGTGTCGATCACCGCCGCGGTGTTGTACAGGACCCCGGGCTGCTCCTCCTCGTACATCGGCAGGACGAGGACGATGCCCAGTTCCTCGGCGAGTGCCTGGAAGCGCCGGACGATCGGGCCCTCGGGGATCTGCTCGGCGTACTCGTAGAACGCCTTGTCCTGGACCTGGCAGAAGTAGGGCCCGTAGAAGAGCTCCTGGAAACACAGGACCTGTGCGCCCTGCGCGGCGGCGTCGCGGGCCGCCTGCTCGTGGACCTGGATCATCGACTCCTTGTCGCCGGTCCAGGCGGTCTGGAAGACGGCGGCGCGGATCACTCTGCTCATCGGGACCTCCGGTCGCTCGGTGTGCGAGGAGCCTAGAAAGCCCGGCAGGCGGCTTTGAGATGCACCGTGTCACGTCTGAGGTGCGTTGCCGTTCCACGCTGTCACCCCCGCGTCGTCGTGTGTTTCACCTGAGTCGTCCGGTGTTTCACCGTTGTTGAGCGTCGTGCGCGAGCAGCGCGATGTGCACGGAGGCCGCCTGTTCGAAGTCGTCGAGGTCGACGGCGAGGCGCGCCTCTATCGCCTCCAGCCGGCGGTAGAGCGCGGGTCTGCTGACGTGGTGGAGCCGCGCGGTGCGCGACTTGTTGCGGCCCGTCGCGAGATACGTCCGCAGCACGGGCAGCAGCTCCGGCTCCGCGTCGGCCCCGCACAGCAGCCCGTCCAGCTCCCGTTCGGCGAAGGACTGAACGTGCGGGTCGTCCCTCAACAGCCGCACCAGACCGCGCAGATGGACGTCACGCAGCCGCACGAGCACCGGTTGGCCCTCCTGGCCGGCGGGAGTGTCGGCGGCGGCCTCGGCGACGTGCAGGGCCTCCCGCAGTCCGCCGGGGACGTCGTCCCAGGCGTGCCGCGCGGAGGCGGCCGCCACGGTCGCGGGGGCGCCGGTCTCGTGGCGCAGCCGGACGGCGAAGTGCGCGGCCAGCGCCTCGGCGTCCTGGTCCCGGGCGAGGCTCAGCAGCACGGCGGTGGCCCCGTCCGCGAGCTCGGCGACGAGTCCGGACAGGCCCAGCAGCCGGAGCACACGGTCCAGTTGGGCCGGGTCACCGTCCCGGACGGCCAGCGGCACGAACGACCGCCGGTTCACCGGCAGCCCGGCCGCGCGCGCCCGCGGGAGCAACTGCCGCGCCGGTACGACCCCGCTGACGAGATCGGTGAGCAGGCTCTGCGCGGACTCCTCCTCCCAGGTGTGCGTGGAACCGGCGAGCATCCGGTGCAGGACCAGGGCCTCGGCGGCCCGGTCGGCGAGGAGCCGCCCGGTCACCGCGTCGCCCCGGTGACCGCACAGCACGATGCGGCCCCAGCGCTCGCCCCGGCCGCCCAGCTCGGCCCGGATCCACCCGTCGCCCTCACTGCCGCCCGCCTGCCGGGCGATGCGCTCCCAGTCCCGCAGCACGTCGTCCACCGCGGACCGCTCCCCCGCGGTGGCGAGGACCCGGTGGGCGAGGTTGGTGACGACGACGGGGCAGGCCGCGTGGCCCGCGATCTCGTCGAGGATCCGCTGCATGGGGGCGCCCGAGGTGATGAGGCCGGTGAGCGCGGTGCGTACGGACTCGGAGAGACTCACGGCCGCGAACTTGCTGCTGACCAGCCGGGACTGCACCTCTTCCGTCAACTCGGCGAAGGGGAAGGGGCGGTGCAGTACGACCATGGGCAGCCCGCACCGCTCCGCGGCCCGGCGCATCACGTCGGGCGGTGCGGGGAAGGCCCGGCCGAGTCCGAGGACGACGGCCGCGGCCTCCGCGCGGTGCAGCGAACGGATGTACTCGGCCTGCGCGTCCGGGTCGCCCGCCAGCAGCACGCCGGTGGTGAGCACCATCTCGCCGCCGCTGAGCATCACCCCCACGTCGGCGGCCTCCGCGACGTGCACCCAGCGCACGGGCCGGTCGAGGTGGCCCGCGCCCGCCACCACCTCGGGCTCTCCGGCGAGCACCCGTTCCAGGGTGAGGACCTGGCGTACCGACAGGGCGGTGTCCAAGGCGGTGGTCATGGCGACGTTCCCTTGCTCAGGTTCTCTTACCGGGTGCACCTCAGCGCGCGATCGAGGATCGCCGCGCCCTCCTCCGCCTCCGCGACGGTGAGGGACAGCGGCGGCGCGATACGCAGCACGCTGGTGTCGTGGCCGCCGCCCTTGCCGATCAGCAGGCCTTCCTCGCGGGCCGCCTCGAGCACGGCGGCGGCGCCTTCGGGATGCGCCTCGTCGGTGCCGGGCTTCACCAGTTCGACGCCGATCATCAGCCCGCGGCCGCGGACCTCCCGTACGCCGTCGACCTGTGCGGCGATCGCCCGCAGCCGCTCGAGGAGCAGCCCGCCGACGCGCCGGGCGTTGCCCTGGAGGTCGTGGTCGAGGAGGTACGTGAGGTTCGCCAGCCCCGCCGCCATCGTGACCGGCGAGCCGCCGAAGGTCGAGATGGAGTTGGAGTCCAGGCAGTTCATGATCTCGGCACGGGCGACGACACCGCCGATGGACATGCCGTTGCCGATGCCCTTGGCGAAGGTCAGCATGTCCGGCGGGCCCGCGGCGTCGTGTGCCTGCCAGCCCCAGAAGTGCTCGCCGGTGCGGCCCCAGCCGGTCTGCACCTCGTCGGCGATCCAGAGGATGCCGTGCTCGTCGAGGACCTCGCGGAAGGCCGCGTACAAACCGTCGGGCGGGATCGTGAAGCCGCCGACGCCCTGCACGGGTTCGGCGATCAGGGCCGCGGGCGGGCGGACGTGTCCGAGCAGGTCCCTGAGGTCCGCGACGCAGGCGGCGATGAACTCGGTGTCGGACAGGCCGGCGTAGGGACCGCGGGTGCGGACTCCGCCGTGGACGTACAGCGTCTGCAGCGGCGAGAGCGAGGTCGGCGACCAGCCCTTGTTGCCGGTGATGCCGACGGCGCTGAAGGACCGGCCGTGGTAGCTGTTGCGCATCGCCAGGATCTGGTTGCTGCGCCGGTGGGCGGTGGCGAGCAGCAGGGCCGTGTCGTTGGCCTCGGTGCCGGAGGTGGTGAAGAAGACACGGGCGTCCGGGATGCCGGACAACTGGGCGATGCGTTCGGCGAGTTCGACCATCGGGCGGTTGAGGTAGAGCGTGGAGGAGTGGATGATCCGCCCGGCCTGCTCGCTGACGGCCTTGGTCACCTCGGGCAGCGCGTGCGCGGTCATCGTCGTCAGGATGCCGCCGAAGAAGTCCAGGTACTTGTTGCCGTCGGCGTCCCAGACGTGGCGGCCCTCGCCGTGGGTGATCTCCAGCGGGTCCCGGTAGTAGAGGGCCAGCCAGTCGGGCAGTACCGCCTTGTGCCGTGCGTACAGGTCGCTCACGGCCGCACCAGTCCCTCGTACGCGTCGGGCCGGCGGTCGCGGTAGAACGCCCACTGCTGACGCACCTCGTCGATCAGGTCGAAGTCGAGGTCGCGGACGACGAGTTCCTCGGTCTTGTCGCCGGCGGTCTCTCCCACGAACTGTCCGCGCGGGTCCACGAAGTACGAGGTCCCGTAGAAGTCGTTGTCCCCGTACTCCTCCTGTCCGACCCGGTTGATCGCGGCGATGAAGTACTCGTTGGCGACGGCCGCTGCGGGCTGTTCCAGCTGCCAGAGGTAGGCGGACAGGCCGCGGGAGGTGGCGGAGGGGTTGAAGACGAGCTGCGCGCCGTTCAGGCCGAGTTGCCGCCAGCCCTCGGGGAAGTGGCGGTCGTAGCAGATGTAGACGCCGATCCGGCCGACCGCGGTGTCGAAGACGGGCCAGCCGAGGTTGCCCGGTTTGAAGTAGTACTTCTCCCAGAAGCCCTTGACCTGGGGGATGTGGTGCTTGCGGTACTTGCCGAGGAAGGTGCCGTCGGCGTCGATGACGGCCGCGGTGTTGAAGTAGAAGCCGGACTGCTCGACCTCGAAGACGGGCACGACGATGACCATGCCGGTCTCGCGGGCGAGTTCCCGCATACGGGTCACGGTGGGGCCGTCGGGCACGGGTTCGGCCCAGCGGTAGTGCTCGGGCTCCTGGACCTGGCAGAAGTAGGGGGCGTTGAAGACTTCCTGGAAGCCGATCACCTTCGCGCCCTGCCGGGCCGCCTCGCGGGCGTGCTCCTCGTGCTTGGCGACCATGGATGCGGTGTCGCCGGTCCAGGTGGCCTGGACCAGAGCGGCGCGTACGACGTTGGCCATGAGCTGCTCCTTCGACGGGACGTCAGAGAGCCTCTACGCCCGTAGACAAAGGCGGTAGAGGCTCGAAAGTAAGCCCCCTGGACAGCCTTGCCAAGACCATCGGGGTTAACCCGCTGAGTCGATCACGTTTCACACCCCTGTGGGTGAGAGGCTGACCGGGGCGTGGGCCGCCCGGGTGACTCAGGTGGTGAAGCCGGCCACCCGGAGGGCGTGCACCAGGTCCCAGTGGCGTTGTCCGGAGATCTCCCGGGCGGCGTCCAGCAGGAGCGGCACGAGCCGCGCCGGGTCGTTCTCCGCGCTGCGGGCGGCCTCCTCGGGGGGACGGACCCGTACGTAGGCGTCGAGCAGCGCCCGGATCTCGCGCCGGCGGCCCTCGTCGGCGAGGCCGAGCACGGCGGCCCCGATCTCCGGTGCGGGGCGGGCGACGCCCTGGCGCAGCATCTGCTGTCCGTCGGTGGCGCGGCCGGCCGCGGCGAGCGCGTCGGACGCGGCGACCAGCCGGTCCGCGGGGAGCGAGGCGGCCTCCCACAGCAGGGTGGCCCAGTCCGCGTCGAGGCCCGCGGCGTGCAACTCCGCGGCGAGCAGGGGGAAGCGGGCGGCGGGCCAGTACGCGGCCTCGACGAGCACGGCGTGCGCTTCGCCGCTGCGGCCCTCGGCGCGCAGTCGGACCAGGGTCCGGACGGTCTCGGCGGTGGCCCGCCGGGCGTCCTCGTCCAGGGGCTGCGTCCGTGGCTCCGTCCGTTGCTCCGCCCGCTCCTCGGTGGCCCCGGCGAACCGGGCGCCGCGGGGCGTACGGCGGTTCGGCGCGGCCAGGGTGGCGGGCAGCGGCGCCGGCGTCCCGGGGACGGACATGGGAGCCGCGCCGGCCTCCGTCGTCCCGGTCATCCCGGCGAACCGCGCGCTGCCCCGGGGACGGCGCCTGGAGCGCCGCCTGGGGGCCGGGGCGGCCTCGGGGGTCGATGACCGCACGGTCGGCGGCCGGGGCTCCTCGTGGGGCCGTACGGCGCCCGAGTCGTCCTCCGGTCGGGCCTCGGGGTCGTACGCCTCGCGCCCGGGGCCGGAGGCGGGAGTGGCGGACCCGAGACCGTCACGGCCCGTGGAGGCCTCGCCGGACCCGGGGCGGCCGGCGTCGCGAGCGTCGGTCCGGACGCCGGGACCACCGGTGCCGAAGACGCCGCCACCCGTGCCCGGTTCGGCGGGAACGAAAGACCCAAAACCATGACGGAACGGAGCGGAAGCATCACCTCGGACGCCGGAACCAGCGGGGCCGGGGACACCGGGGACACCCCCGGCCGCAGCCGGTCCGGCGGGCGCGAACGCGTCCCCGTCCGCTCCCGGACGACCGGGCACAGGATCACCGCCCCCGCCCCCGGTGTCCCCCTGGGCGGCGGAGCGACTCGGGGCGGACGGGGCTGCGGACGTGTCGGGACCGGTGCGGGAGAAGGTTTCGGGGCCCGGCCCGGGAGAGGTGGCCGACGGGTCGTACGGGCTCGGGTCGGCGGTCTCGGACCGAGGGGGCGCCGTGGGGTCCGTGGGGTTCGTGGGGTCCGTGAGCGGCGAGCGGCGCCTCGTCCGCTCGGGGGCGGCCGCACGATGGCGGGCCGCCGTCTCGGTAGCCGCGGCCCCCACGTCCTGGGAGCCCGTGTCGTCGATCCACGTGTCCTCGGCCCACGCCTCGCCGGTACGGTTCCCGCGCGCATCGCCGGCCGTCGGCCGGCGTACGCCCCCGGCGGCCCCCGAAAGACCGAGCCCGCCCGATGCCCGGGTCCGCGGGGCGCGTCGGTCGAGGTTCTCCATCCGGTGCCGGAGTTCGGCGCAGCGGGCCGTGGCCCGCTCATGGTCGTCCTGGGCCCAGGCCAGGTCGAGCCGTACCACGTCGGCCTCCCGCGGGGTGGCGGCCTGCCCCAGCAGCCGGTCCAGCCCGGTCCGGCGATCCGCCGCGTAGCGCTGTTCGCGGAGCATCACGTCGAGACGGTCACCGAGCGCGTCGCGCCCGCCGGGACGGGCGTCGAACGCGGCGAGCGAGGCGCCGTGCAGCGCGCGGGCCCGCCCGGCCTCCCGCTCGGCGGCCCCGTCGCCGTACTCCACGCCGAGGTCCCGCAGGAGCGCCTCGACCACGTCCCAGGGCGGCACCTCCCAGCCGTCCAGGCAGGCCCGCATCCCGTCGGGGTCACGCTGCCAGAACACCCCGCACCAGCCGCCGTCCTGGTCGAGCCGCCGCATCAGCCCGTCCAGGTAGCTCGCGAACTCCCGCACCTCGCCGGGGAGTTGATCCACAGCCATCACACAACTCCCCGCCCGACCGAAGTACTCCGGTCCGGTAGAGAACACCCTCCGTGTTACGGAACGACTACGGGGAGTTTTCGGGCCGGGAGCGGAGTCCGGTGATCGAGGTCGTCCATGGACAGCCCGAGCACCCTCGCCAGCGCGGCCACGGTGAAGAAGGCGGGGGTCGGCGCCCGCCCGGTCTCGATCTTGCGCAGGGTCTCGGCCGAGATCCCGGCGGTCGCCGCGACCTCCGCCATGCTCCGGCCGCCGCGGGCTTCACGCAGCAACTGCCCGAGACGCTCGCCGCGTTCGCGCTCTTCGGGGGTCAGGGGGGTACGTACCATGACCCCATTCTAATACCGGTATAGTAATTGGCATGGTGGAACTCAAGACGGACACATCTATCGACGCGATGTACGAGGCCGGACAGGTCGTGGGCAGGGCGCTCACAGCGGTACGGGAAGCGGCCGCCGTGGGCGTCTCCCTGCTGGAGCTGGACGAGATCGCCCACCAGGTCCTGCGTGACGCGGGCGCCCGCTCCCCGTTCCTCGGCTACCGCCCCTCCTTCGCGCCCACCCCGTTCCCCGCGGTCCTCTGCGCCTCCGTGAACAACGCGATCGTGCACGGCATCCCCACCGCCTACCGGCTGCGCGACGGCGACCTGGTCTCCATGGACTTCGGCGCCGAGCTGGGCGGCTGGGTCGGCGACTCGGCGACCAGCTTCATCGTCGGCCGCCCGCGCGCCGCCGACGTCCGCCTGGTCGAGACCGCCGACCGCGCCCTCGCGGCGGGCATCGCGGCGGCCGTCGTGGGCAACCGCATCGGGGACATCGCGCACGCCATCGGCACGGTCTGCCGCTCGGCGGGGTACGGCATCCCGGACGGCTTCGGCGGCCACGGTGTGGGCCGCCGGATGCACGAGGACCCGGCCGTCCCCAACGAAGGGCGTCCCGGCCGCGGCCTGCCGCTGCGCCACGGCATGGTCATCGCCATCGAGCCCATGCTCATCGGCGGCGGCACCGACGGCTACCACGCGGCGCCCGACGGCTGGACCCTGCGAACGGACGACGGCTCCCGCGCGGCCCACGCCGAGCACACGGTCGCCATCACGGATGCGGGGCCCCGCATCCTGACGGCGCGCTGATCCCCGGCCCGCGCGAGCGTGTCGTGGGGGGGGGGGGGGGGGGGCGCCGCCCCCCCCCGGGGGGGGGGGCCCCCCCCGGCGCCCCGCCCCGCGGGGGGGGGGGGGGGCAG
>NZ_JBEXHZ010000055.1:0-33564 GCF_040608315.1 Streptomyces sp. NPDC005195 | reverse complement strand
CGTTCCCACTCGGCATCACTCAGATCTCCCCGTCCCATGCCCACATCAACGACCCGGCCGTGAAGTAGTCACATGATCGACCGGACAAGTCCTAGCCGAGTTCGTCCTTGACTTGTTTGTAGCTCTGCTCGATCCAGTGTCGGATGCCGTAGATCCGGACGACTTCGTGCAGGTCGGCGGCGGGTTCGGGGCTGTCGGCCTCTCGGGGGCCGCCGGGGCGGGGCAGGTCGGTGGCCAGGTACCAGGTGGACTGTGCGGGCAGGGTGGTCGGGTTGGTGGTGGCCACGACCAGGCGGACGTTTCCGTCGGGGCCCCACCAGCCGAGACGGGCGTCTGCTGCCCACCAGGTTTCGGTGTGCCCGTCGCGGAAGGTCCGCTCGACAGCAGTCCAGTCGCCTGGGTGCAGGGGGTCTGTCCAGGTCAGGGCGCGGGCGGCATCGGTGGGGGTGTAGGCGTCTTTTCCGTAGGCCCAGGTGCCGTGGCATGGTTTGAGGGCCATGACGAACGGCAGTCCGGCCGCGGCGAGTTGGCTGCGGAAACTGTCCTGGTCGCCGTAGGCGCAGTCGGCAGCCACCGCTCGGAAGGCTATTCCGGTGGCCTTGGCTGTGCGGGCCAGTTCGGCGGCGATCTGCAGCTTCGTACGGAAACTGGGGTCGCACCTGCCTTTGGGGAAGTGATGGGCCGGGGTGTAGGGCACGGCGTGCAGGGGGTAGTAGAGGTTTTCGTCTGCCCAGCAGGTGGTCACGGTGACGATGCCGTTGTCGGTCTTGCCCAGCCGGCCCAGCCACTGCCGGCCGATGTGCGCGGTCGCCTTTCCGTCCTTGCGGTCGCCTGAATCGTCGATCACCAGCACGCCGCCCGAGTGCGGCGTGGTCACGGAGCCCGCCAGCAGCAGTGCCACCCTGCGGGCGTTGACCTGCTCGTGGTCCCACGTCGACTCGGAGAGGAAAAATTTGAGCCGCTGTACCGAAGCATGCGGGCACCTGCGATGGGCTCGGTGCCGGCCAGGCAGGTCAGCGTCTTGTTGCGGTCTCGTGGCAACAGCAGCCCCACGAGGTACTCGCGGAACCCACGGCGCTGTGCCAGTGTGGAGAACAGGTCATCGAAGCGTGCGGCGTAGGCTTCCAGCGGCCCGGAGCGGGTGGACACGGAACACGACGGGTCATCACAAGCTCCCCGAGCAGCGAGGCGACGTTCCTCTGCTACCGGCCTACTACGGCCCTGAACCGCCGTCAACAAACTACCGCTAGTGGTGTCCAGGCTGCGGAGACGACGCTCTCTATGGCGGCTTTGCGGCAGCAGGGGCTGCCCATGCGGGGGAAGCGGCCGTAGGCGGCGATCTCGGTGGGGAGACTGTGCACCATCCGCGTGCCGTCGCGGGTGGGGAGGGTGCGGGTGGCTTCGATGTGCCGGTCGGCGGGGATCCCGAACGCGGCGCATTGCAGCGCGGCGAGCCGAATGGGGCCAGGGCCTCCCGGCAGCCCGCGGGTCCCGAGGCGCCGACCGGTCACTACCGGTCGGCCGCCGCCGTGTTTGTCCCGCCGCCGTACGCCTCGGCGACCAGCCGCAAGGGGTCCGACCGCACGCCGAAGCGGTCGCGCAGTGCACGCCGCGCGGCGTGCACTCCGCACATCCCGTGCACCGCCTGGCCCGGTGGAGTGGAGGCGGAGCACAGGTAAATGCCCGGGAGCGGTGTCCGGTATGGGTCCCAGCGGGCGGCCGGTCGCATCACCAGTTGCCAGGCGGTCGTCGCGCCGCCGGAGATGTCCCCGCCCACGTAGTTGGGGTTGTGCAGGCCCTGTTCGACCGCGGTGACGACGTGCTCGGCGAGGATCAGGTCCCGGAAGCCGGGAGCGAACCGTTCCACCTGTTGCTTGATCTGTTCGCTGACGTCCCTGGTGGACCCGTTCGGTACGTGGGCGTAGGTCCAGAGCACATGCCGTCCGGCAGGGGCACGCCCCGGGTCCACCACCCCCGGTTGTACGGCCAGCACGAAGGGACGTTCGGCGTGGTGGCCGGCCGCCACGCCGGACTCCGCCCGTACCGCCTCGGCGCGTGAACCCACCAGGTGCAAGGTGCCCGCCTTCGCGCAGTCCGGTGCGGACCACGGCACCGGACCGGACAGGGCGAAGTCCACCTTGCACGCCGCGCCGCCGTGCCGGAAGCCGCGCAGTTGACGGCGGTACCGTTCGGGCAGTCGTGGGCCCGCGATCTCCAGCAGGGCATCCGGTGCAACGTCCAGGAGAACGGCCCGCGCGGGTGGCAGTTCGTCAAGCGACCGTACCCGGTGGCCGGTGACGATGCTGCCACCGTGCTCGGTCAACTGCCCCACCATCGCGTCGACGATGGCCTGGCTGCCGCCGATCGGCAGTGGCCAGCCGACGGAATGGGCGAGCGACCCGAGGAGGAGGCCTACGCCGGCCGAGGCGAGTGTGCGGGGCGGTGCGATGGAGTGGCACGCGACGCCCGTCAGCAGGGCGGGGGCGAGATCGCCGCGGAACCGGGTATTCCACCACGGCGACGCTTGTTCGGTGACGCGCAGCCCGAGGCGTGCGAGGGCCGTCATCTGCGGGGGGATCCCGCGCAGGTCGGACATCGCCGCCTCCACCAGCGGTTCCGTCCGATCGACCAGCGGGCGGAGTAGGCGGGACCAACTGGATCCATCCGGCCCCAACCCGGCGGCGGTACGGTCCAGGTCACGCCATGCCACCGCGGCCCGGCCGTTGTCCAGAGGGTGGGCGTACGACGCCTCCGGCCAGGCCATCCGGACACCCTGGGAGGCCAGATCGAAGGCGCGGAAGAACGGGGACGCGACCGCCATCGGGTGCACCGCCGAGCAGACGTCGTGACGGTATCCCGGCAGGGTCAGTTCCCGCGTGCGGACGCCGCCGCCTACGCTGTCGGCCGCCTCGTGGACCTGGACCCGCAGCCCGGCAGCGGCCAGGACCAGGGCGGCCGCGAGCCCGTTCGGGCCGGAGCCGACCACGACCGCGTCGATGTCGTTGTCGCCCACATCATCTCCGATCCAGGGTTGATCCGATACAAGCCGTTCGAGCGCGACGTTCCCGGCCGACCGACCGGCTGGACGTTAACGTCGGCGGCTACCTGCTCACCCGCCCGATCGCACGCGTGCCGCCATCGTGCGCACGGTGCGGACCTCGTGTACCTGGGCCAGTGGGATGGTCACGCCGAAGCGCTTGCGCACCTCGCTGAGGAGTCGGATGGCGGTTAGCGAGTTGGCGCCGAGGTCGTACAGGTCCGTCTCCGGCGTGACCGGGGGCACGCGCAGGATGCGGGACCACACGTCCGCCAGTTCGGCCTCCACGGACCCGCCCGCCGGGAGCCCATCCGCTGGCATCGGCTCCGCCGGGACCGCCGGAGCGGCCGGAGCGGTGGGTGTCGGCGGCTCCGGCTGGATCGCGGTGAGTCGGCCGCGGTCGACCTTGCCGTTGCGGGTGAGCGGCAGCGCGTCGTGCCAGACCACCACGGCCGGGATCATGTAGCCGGGCAGGTGCACGGCCAGCCGCCCGCGCAGTTCGTCCAGTCCGGGACGGTTCGCACCGGCCGGGACCAGGTGGGCCGCCAGGCGGTCGCCGTACGTCCCGGCCTGTCGGACCACGACGGCCTGCTGTATCTCGGGCAGGGCCGTCAGCCGCGTCTCGACCTCGCCCGCCTCGATCCGGTAGCCATTGACCTTGATTTGGAAGTCGCTGCGGCCGAGAATCTCGATCGACCCGTCCGGCAGGAATCGGCCCAGATCACCGGTGCGGTACAGCCCGTCCGCGAAGCGGTCCGCGGTGCGCGCGGGGTCGCCGTGGTAGCCCTGGGCCACGCCGGTGCCACCAGCCCAAATCTCTCCGGTCACCCAGTCCGGTCGGTCCCAGCCCTCGGGGCCGCGGACGTGGGCGGTGTTGTTGCGGTTCGGCCGCCCGTACGGCACCGGCCGACTGCCGTCGTCATCGGCGTCCACCTGGTGGAGGATGTTCCAGATGGTCGTCTCGGTCGGGCCGCCCAGCGAGACGACCTCGAGGTCGGGCTTGAGCCGGAGGAGCGCTGCGGGGAACTCCGGCGGGATCCGGTCGCCGCTCATCATGACCAGCCGCAGTGCGCCGATCCGGCCCGGCGCCGATTCGGCCTCCTCGCTCAGCATCGCCATGATCGCCGGTACCGAGTTCCACACCGTCACGCGGTGCTCCGTGCAGAGGTCCAGCCAGTGGGCGGGATCCGCCGCCCGGTCTGCGTCCGGCAGCACGATCCCAGCGCCGACCGACAGCGCACCGAACACGTCGTACACGGACAGGTCGAAATTGAACGCGCTGATGCCGAAGAAGCGGTCTGTCGCGTCGACGCCGAACCGGGCTGTGCAGTCGGCGACCACGTTCGCGACGTTGCGGTGACTGACCATCACGCCCTTGGGCTGTCCGGTGGTACCGGAGGTGTAGAGCACGTACGCGAGGTCGTCGGTGGTCGCCCCGGCTGCCGGCTCCACCGGCTCGACGGGGCCCACCGGCCCCGCCGCGTCGAGCAGCAGCGTGTCCGGCTCCGTACCGGGCGCGCCGCTGCCGGGCACGTTGGTGAGCACGCACCGCGCTCCGCCGTCGCGGAGCAGGTACGTGCGTCGCTCGTCGGGCAGGTCCGCGTCGACCGGCAGATACGCGGCCCCGGCGAGCAACGCGGCCAGGATGCCGATGATCTGCTCCGGCCCGCGCCGCATGACCAGCCCGACCAAGTCGCCGCGGCCGACCCCGCGCTCCCGCAGCCACGCGGCGGCGCCCTGCGCGCGGTGGAGCAGTCCGCCGTAACTCACGACGCCGCTCGTGGTGATCACCGCCGGGGCGTCGGGACGCGCCGCGGCCTGTGCGACGACGTCCTCCCACAGCATGCGCGTGGCCAGCGGCGCCGCGGTGTCGTTGGTCTCGGCCCGCCGCCGCCGCTGGTCTTCGGGCAGCAGGTCGTGCGTGGTCTCCGTCCAGCCTGCCGCGTCGCAGAGCTGGTCCAGCAGCTGCTGGAAGCTGGCGACCAGGGCGGCCGGAAGCCCGTCCGGGAACAGCGGGTCCGCCGAGTCGACCCGCACGACCAGGTCGCCCGTCTGCTCCATCGCGAAGACGTCGAGGTGGGTCCGCGGAGCCTGGCCGACCGAGAAGACCTCGCGGCCGAACAGCTCGAGCGCGGCTCCGTCGAGGCCGGAGCGCTTGTGCCCGATGGCGGAGGTGAACGCGTACGACGTCTGCGGGTACGCGGTGCCGGACCTGGCCGCCTGGTGCGGCGCGGCGCCGAAGGCGTGCCCGTGCTCCGCGGCGGCGTGCATCCGCTGCTGCACCGGCGCACAGCGCTGGGCGAACGTGGCCGCCGGGTCGATGGCGACCTCGATGGGCAGGACGTCCGAGAAGCCGCCGATCGCGCCGGGGGGCGGCTGGAGACTCCCGGTGGTGCGCTCCACCGTTGTGGCGATCGTGAACCGCTCGCCGCCGCCCCAGTACGCCAGCACCTGGCTGTAGGCGGTCAGTAGCGCCGCGCTCGGCGTGATGCCCAGGCGGAGCGCGTGCGCCTTGAATGCGGACCAGTGTCCGGCGGTCAGCCGTACCTGACGTTGTGTGAACCGTGGCCGGGCCACTGGGGGATTGGGGGCCAGCGGCAGTTCGGGGGCGAGCGCGAGGTCGTTGAGCCGTTCGCGCCAGAAGGCCAAGGAGCGCTGGGCCTCGGCGTCGTTCCGGGGGTCCTTCGGTTCCGCGACCTCGCGGGAAAACGCGGTCTCCGCCTCTGTGGGGGCGTCGCCCTGGTAGGCCCGCCACCATTCCCGGAAGAACAGGAACATGCTGCCAGCGTCCATGGTCAGCCGGTCATGGTTGACGTGCAGCACCATCCGGTCGTCGGCCAGGACGCTCACCTCGACGTGCACCGACGGCGTCCAGTCCGGTGGGGCGACCCGGTGCGAGGCGCGCTCCCGGTAGGCGGTCCGCGCCTGGTCGCGTGCCCGGCGCGGCAGTTGCCGCAGGTCCCGGACCCGGACGTGCACCGGTACGTCGTCGTGCACCACCTGGGACCCGTCGGAGGTGAACGCGGTGCGCAGCGCCGGATGCCGCGCCACTACGGTGCGTAGCGCCGCCTCCAGCCGCGTCAGGTCCCAGTGCCCCTCGATCTCGTGGTAGACGTTGCCGGCGCCGCCCGGTTCGGGGTCGTAGCTGGTGAGGATCATGACTGACCTTTCGGAGTTACGCGGGGGCGGCCTGTTTCGCGTGGCCCACTTACGCGGGGGCGGCCTGCTTTCGCCCGGCCCACTTGGTGGTCGGTACGGCCAGCAGCCCCGCTCCCAGCAGCAGGAGCCCCAGGACGATCCAGCCCGCCGTGCCGACGGTCAGGCACAGCGTGGTGACCAGGGCCTGGGAGGTGAGGCGTCCTATCGCCGTGCCGTTGGAGAGCAGCCCGAGGTACTCGCCCTGTGCCTCCGCGGGGGCCAGGCCGAAGCTCAGCTCGTAGACCGATGCGGTCGACCAGATCTCCCCGAGGGTGTACACGACGATGGCGACGATGAGGGCGACCGTGGCAGGGGTCGCCGACATGTGCCCCAGGAAGCCGATCAGCGCGAGCGAGGCCAGGAAGGCGAGTCCCGCTCTGACCATGACCCGGGCTGCCGAGAGCAGAGACTCCATCCCTTGGGACATCCGTACCTGCAGGAGCACCACCAGGACGGTGTTGAGCGGGACCACCAGCCCCACGACCCAGCGCGGCACCTGGGTATGCAGCGAGATCCACAGCGGCAGGACCAGGGTGAGGACCGGGAACTGCTGCATGATCACCGCGTTGATCCCGATCAGTGTCAGGTACGGGCGGTCGGTGAAAACCCGCCACCGCCTGCTCGCCGTGCCGGTGGCTTTGGTGCCCGGCACGCGCGGCATCCTGAGCGTCATCAGCGCGCACACGGCGAACGACAGGGCGTCGCAGCCAATCATCGACTGGTAGGCGAGCGGGCTGTCCACGTTGATGGCGACCGCCGCCACCGGGCCGACCAGGGTGACGCCCAGGTTCATCGCGGTGCGCAGGCGTGAGCGCAGCTGGGCCGCCCGCTCGCCTCCGGCGGCACGGACCAGCGGCCCGCGCGAGGAACTGCTCGCCGAGGCCGCCAGGAAGGCGATGGTGGTGACGGCCACGAACGAAACCAGTGAGCGGGTGAGCAGCAAGGCGCTGGTCGCGAGTGCCTCCGCGACCAGCGACACCACATAGGTCTCGCGTGGTCCGCGGCGGTCGGCGATGCGGCCCACGGGGACGCCGGCCAGCATGCCGATCAGGCCCGAGACCGTGAGCCAGAGCCCGACCTCGGACGGCGTCAGGCCGACACAGCGCACGAAGTAGAGCGAACTCGTGGTCAGGAACAGGCCGTTGCCGGCGGAGTTGATCAGCGTGGACCAGTAGAGGTTGCGCCCCGGGCCGGGCTCCGGTAGCACGGACGTCAGCGCGCGGCGGATCGCGGCCCGGGGCGTCGTGGCTGTCTGCGTCACACCGTTTCCGGGGCTTGTACGGTTACGGCCTGTGAGAACCACGCGGCCGCGGCAAGGGTGCGCTCGCGGACCTGCTCCTCGCTGTCGCCGACGATGATGACGGCGCCGGCTTTCATGTTCGACGCAGCGCTGAACGACGGGATCTGCGAACCGGGGGCGATGCTGATGGCGGCCTCCACGCAGCCGGGCTGTGCCAGGAGCTCCGACTCGTCGGGCACGTGCTCGGCCACGCCGGCCGGTGCCTGGAGGTGGACCCAGCCGCACTGCTCCTTGCTGGGCTCGGCCGGCTCCCCCGGGGGCAGGCCCAGCGCCGCGCGGGCCCACTCGTCTGCCAGGTCGACGCCGAAGCGGCGGAGCACGATGTCCTGGACGACGCCGCCGCCCAGGCGTCCACCGACCTCGCTGAACGTGAGCTCGCCGTCCTTCTCGAAGGCTTCGGCGTGGAAGATCCCGTCCTCGTGGCCGACGGCGTCGAGGACCCCGGTCAGCAGGGACTGGGCCTTCGAGTAGAGGTCCGGGTTCTCGTTCGGGTCGAGCAGGACCGATCCGACCAGTCCGCCGGACTTGATGTCGATCACGTTCTGGAAGTAGCGCGAGACCGAGAGCGCCCGGATGACTCCGGCCCGCACGACCCCGTCGAGGTGGAGTTCCTCCCCTTCCATGAACTCCTCCATCAGCCAGGGGCCGCGGGGAGGCTGCTGGTAGGTCTCGACGAGGGAGGCCAGCTCGGCGGCGTCGGAGACGACGTGGGTGTCCTGCGAACCGGCGCCGGTGAGCGGCTTGATGACGATCGGATAGGTCAGCTGTTCACCGTCCAGGTCGGACAGGAGGTCCGGCATCTGCGCACCGGCCACGGGAAGTCCCGCTTCGCGGACGAGGCGCTTCTGAACGAACTTGTCACGCAGGGCGATCGCGGCGGAGAGCTTCATGCCGACCGCCTTTCCGTGCTCGGCGAGCAGCGCCGCGGCGACGATCGGCCACTCGCCGATCGTGCACACGAAGTCGAACTCGTCGATTGCGATCTCGGCCCTGGCCAGGCCGGCCAGGATCTGCTCTACATCGCCGTCGTTCGGCACGGCCACGTGGGTCGTGTCGGGGGCGTGGGACTTGGCCCTGCGCACGTGCCGGGGAGCGATCACGGACACCACGTCGGCATGGTGCTCTTTGAGCGCCAGGAACGCCGGGGTGTTCCAGCCGATCATCAGAACTCGGGGAGAAACGGTGCTGGACATTGTGTACGCCTATCCATAGGTCGTTGGCCGACTGCCCGGCAGCCGAAGGCACGGGCGATCGGTTTGTTCGCTGGCTCGATCGGGGCGGGACGGCGAAAACAGAATTTGCTGGGGAATATGCGCCCCCGGTACTGCGGCAGGTCTTCGGTTTCGACGCCGGCCGTCGCCGCTTCATCCCCGACAGGCATTCCAGTCGGGGAATCTTCTATCAGCCTGCCGGTGATCACGTCAAAGGATAAAAACGCCGGGACAAATTCCTTCGATCTCCCCAGAAGGGGGCTTTTGCGACCCCCTTGGAGGGGTGGCCGAGCATCTTGATAGTAAAAAGATCTTGAAGACTTTGAGCCGCCCATGCAGGCGTCTACCTGGCAGAACCGGGCGAAACGATCAGTGCAAAACGCCATTGACTGCCCATTCAGGCTTTGCCTTGATCGCAAAATCTCTGAGTCGGCCCTGACAACCTGCGATCGTGCGCTTACTGTTTTTGCAGCGCGACATGGGCATGACAGGCAGTGTGTGTATCGAGTCCCACTCCGCTTGGAACGCAGCTCGTTTGCTCGTGCGGGAGTGGCGCAGGCCGAAGTGCTGTGCAGATCGATTTCGAAACCGCAGATTTCGCCTTGTCTGACCGGGGGGCGTCCGGGACGATCCCCAGCCGGCCGTATTGTGAATGCGATCTAGAAGGGGTGGACTATGTCTGCGGACGGGGGTGTCGCGATTGCCGGGGAAATCCCGGTCATGGCACGCGACGTAGCAGTCATCGGGATGGCCGTCCGGATGCCGGAGGCCGACGATCTGTCGCAGTTCCTGGCGAATCTTCAGAACGGCCGCGACAGCGTCCGGGAGCTGTCCGCCGAGCGCCGTAGCCGTACGGCACTGTCGATCGACGCGCGGTACCAGCTCAACGGTTACATCGAGGACATCGACTCGTTCGACGACGCGGTTTTCGGGATCTCCCCGGGCGAGGCGCGGAACATGGCGCCGGAACACCGGCTGCTCCTGCAAAGCGCGTACCAGGCGCTGGAGAACGCCGGATACGATCCGACCTCGCTCGACGGCACCCGGACCTCGGTCTACGTCGGCGACACCCGGCTGGTCTACCAGCAGCTCGCACGCCAGGTCGAGCCGACCATGGTGATGGGCACCCACGCTGCGGCCACCGCGGGCCGGATCGCACGGTTCTTCGGGCTCCGCGGGCCGGCCGCCATGGTCGACTCGTCCTGTTCGTCGGCCCTGCTCGCCGTCCACCACGGCGTGAACGACCTGCTGCTCGGCGACGCCGAGCTGGCCCTGGTCTGCGGCGTCAACCTGAACCTCTTCGGCGACCCGAAGGACGACGAGGACGAGCTGGACCTCGGCATCCGGTCCGCAGACGGCAAGACCCGGGCATTCTCGGCGGATGCGGACGGCACCGGCTCCGGCGAGGCCGTCGTCAGCGTCCTACTCAAGCCGCTGGACCGAGCGCTGCGCGACGGGGACGTCGTCCATGCCGTCATCAAGGGCACCGCAGCTAACAACGTGGCGGGCCGCTCCGGCAGCCTCACCGCGCCGGACAGTTCGGCGCAGGCCGAGGTGATCGAGCAGGCGTGGGCGAAGGCCGCCGTCGACCCCACCACGATCTCCTACATCGAGGCGCACGGGACCGCCACGCGGCTCGGCGATCCGATCGAGATCGAGGCCATCGACATGGCGTTCAGTCGCGTGACGGACCGTAAGCAGTTCTGCGCGCTCTCCTCGGTGAAGAGCAACATCGGACACACCTGGAGTGCGTCTGGCCTGGCCGGTCTGGTCAAAGCGGTGCTCGCACTGCGGAACCGGCAGCTCTTCCCCAGCCTCCACGCGCAGACGATGAGCCCGCTGATCGACTTCGCGAACTCGTCGGTCACCGTGACCAGGGAACTGACGCCGTGGGAGCCGGCTGCCGGCGTCCGCCGGGCCGGCGTTAGCGCGTTCGGCGTCATGGGGACCAACGTGCACGCCGTCCTGGAGGAGGCGCCCGCCCGCGAGGAGCCAGGCCCCTCCTCGAACACCGGCAACTGGATCCCCGTTTCGGCGAGGACATCCACGGCGCTCGCCGCCAATGCCGAGGCCCTGCGGTCCTGGCTCGTCGAGCACCCGGACCTGTGCATCGAGGACGTCCAGCGCACCCTGGTCACGGGCCGGCAGCACTTCCCGTACCGGGCCTGCGTCACCGCGGCCGATACGGCCGGGCTCACCGCCGCGCTCGCCGACCCCGCGACGACCGGCCCGGAGAGCAGCGCCGCGGTCACCGTCATCCTGGTCTCCGGACGGTGCACGGCGTCTGCTTCGCTGACCGCCTCCCTGCGTCGCGCGCACCCCGAGTTCGACCGGCTGTACGTACAGGCCGAGCAGGCCGCCGGTGCGCACGCCGGAGACCCGAAGGCGGGCCGGTTCGCCTTCCAGTACGCGATGTACGGCCTGCTGGGACGGATGGGCGTCGAGTCGCGCCACGTTGTCGGGGAGGGCGTCGGCAAGCTGGTGATCGACGCGAGCCTCGGCCGGGTCGAAGTCGCCGAAGCAGTACGGCAGGCGGTGAACGCCGAGGACGCCGACGCTGGTGACCTGGACGCCCGCGTCGACCGTCTGCTCGCCGCGCTGGGCGACCAGCGGGTGCTGTTCGTCGAGGCCGGCCCCATGTCGACGGTCTCCTCGGCGATCGCGGGCCGCGGTGGCGCCGCACGCTCCGTCGTGGCGCTCGCCGAACGCCCCGATGCCTTCCAGGCCTTTCTTTGTGACATGTATCTGACAGGGGCCCGCTGGAGGTGGGCGGAGACCGCCGGCGACGGCCGCAGGATCGAACTGCCCTCCTATCAGTTCGACCGCACCCGCTGCTGGCTGGACCCCGCCAACACGGTGGCGCCCGCCCCGCAGGTCGGCGGAGCGGTCACCGGCGCGACGGCCGCCGTCAACCCGGCCCAGGCCGTTCAGCCCGCCGATGTGCTCGGGTCGGTCCTGGCGGCCTGGCAGGGCGTGCTAGGCATCGAGACCATCGCTCCCGACGAGTCCTTCTTCAACCTCGGTGGCGACTCGATCGGCGCCATCCAGGTGCTCAACCGGCTCCAGACGGTGTACGGCGTGGAGCTCGACCCCTACGCGATCTTCGACTACGAGACGGCGGCCGAACTCGCGGCCCACCTCGAAAAGTTGGCGGACATCACCGCCTTCGCCACCACGACGCCTGCCGTGCAGGGCGCGCCGCCGGACCTCGACGCCGCGCCGACCTCCGCGGAGCAGCTGAACGTATGGCTCGCGGCCGAGTTCGCGGGCGGCTCAGTGGCCTTCAACCTGATCCGCAGCTTCGAACTGACCGGGACTGTCAACACCGAGGCGCTGCGGCGCGCCCTGGACGCACTGACCGCACGGCACGACGCGCTGCGGGCCGTCTTCTCCTACGCGGACGAGGAGTTGACCCAGCGGATCACCCCGGCAGCCGGATTCACCGTGCCGCTGGAGCTGCTGGAAGCGCCGCTGGACAGGGACGCGCACGGCGCCGTGGACAGCGTCGCGCTGGCCAAGGCCTTCGCCTCCCGTCCGTTCGACCTAGCGAAGGGCCCCCTGCTACGGGCCCAGTTGGCGTCCATTGGCGCCGACCGCCACCTGCTGACGCTCTGCACCCACCACGTCGTCGTCGACGGTTGGTCGCTGGGGCTGCTGGTCCGGGACCTGGGCGCCTACTACGCCCACTTCGACCGCGGCGCGGCCTTGGACCTGCCAGAGATCGGCATCGGCTACGGCGAGCACTATCGCAAGCTGGCACAGCAGGCTAGCGGCCGCCACGACGATGCCGCCGCCTACTGGCTCGACCGGTTCGGCACCCCGGTGGCGGCACTCGACCTGCCGGCCGCCCCCGCCGCCTCGGAGGACCTGCCCTCCTACCGCGGCGCCTACCGGCACTACGAGCTCCCCGTGCCGCTGTGGCAGCGGCTCAAGTCGTTCTGCCAGGCCGGCGGGGTGACGGTGTTCACCTCGATGCTGAGCGCCGTCGCCGCCGCGCTCCACGGGTACAGCCGGGACGGCGACCTGGTCATCGGCACCCTGATCGCGGGGCGCAACAGCGAATCGCTGGAGCATCTGGTGGCGATGCTGATCCGGTCCCTGCCGCTCCGACTGAGGGTTGACACTGACGGCAGCTTCGAGCAGCTGTCGGAGACGGTCCGCACCACGTTCGTCGACGCCCTGCGCAACAGCGACTACCCCTATGAGGAACTGGTGGAGGAGCTGCAGCAGCGCGGCCTGCTCGAGGCCTCGGGCCTGTTCGACGTCATCGTGGCGTTCCAGCAGTTCGGCGAGGACGGCGAGGCGCCGCACCGCGCTCTCGCGGGACCCGGCCTCACCGTCCGGCCGGTCGAGGTGAACCTGGACACCAGGGACGTCCCGATCAACATCATGATGGCGGAGGAGGAGGGCACGGTCCGCTCGGCCATCCGCTTCGACAGCGGCCGGTTCACCGCGGAGATGATCGACCGGCTCTGGGCGGACATCAGCCGCCTGCTCGACCGGGCGCTCGACGCCCCCTCGGCCCCGATGCACCTCGCCGCGAGCCCGGCCAACGGCACGACGGCCGAGCCGGCCACAGCCGCCCCCGCTCCGGCCGGAGCACAGGGGCCCTCCAACGCCGTCACCCAGGACCTCGCGGGGATCTGGTGTGAGGTGCTGGGCGTCTCCGACGTCACGGAGGAGGACCGGTTCTTCGATGTCGGCGGCAACTCGCTGCGCGCCATCAAGTTGCTGGCACGGGTCCAGAGCCGACTGGGCGTCACGCTCGACCTGAAAACGTTCTTCGTCAGCCCCACGATCGCCGGCCTCGCCGAGGCTCTTGCCGAGGCCCAGCGGCAGGTGGTCGCACCGATCCCGAGCCTGGGCGGCCCGGGGGAGTACGAGGGCGCCCGCACGCAGGACCTGCTGATGGAGATCGACCGCGGGAGCGCCTACCCCGGTGCCTTCCACCGCAACGACCTGCAGGAACTGCGCGGCCCGCTTGACCCGTCGCTGCTGCGGCGCGGCTTCGAGCTGCTGGCCGAGCGGCACGAGAGCATGCGGACGACCTGCGACCTCGTCGACGGTCGGACCGTGCAGACCGTGCACGCGCCGAGTGCCCTCCCCCTCAACTACCGCTTCCACGACATGACCGGCAGCTCCGCGGAGCAGGTCCACGAGTTCGTGGTCGCCCGCAAGGACGAGCCGTTCGAGACGGCGCGGGAGCCGCTGGTGCGGGCCGACCTGATCCGCCTCGACACCGACACCCACCTGCTGCTCACATCGATCCACCACCTGTTCGCCGACGGTTCGTCCGCGCGGGTGCTCTTCCGCGATTGGCACGAGCTGTACGAGGCACTGGTGGCCGGACGCGCCGCCGACCTACCGGAACTCCCGATCCAGTACAAGGACGCCGCGGCCTGGCGCAACGACCGGCTGACCCCCGAAGTCCGCAGCGAGCACCGGGAGTTCTGGCGCCGGGAGCTGAGCGGGCTGGCCGTGCCGGTACCGCTTCCGGCCGACCTGCCACGGCCCGAGGTCAGCGCGCTCGCCGGCGATCGCCTGTACCTGACCCTCCCGACCGACCTCGCCGAGCGGTTCGGGGCACTCGCCCGGCAGCACTCGGTCACCGAGTTCACCGTCGGCTGGTGCGCGGTCGGGCTGCTCCTCGCCACAACAGGAGTCACCGACTCCCTGATCGGGACGTACTCCCTCGGCCGGGACCGCCAGGAGTTCGAGGACCAGATCGGCACCTTCATCGGCACCGTCCCGCTGCGCCTCAAGGTAGGCGCGGACGACGAGGTGCCGGCGCTGCTCGCCCGGGCCCAGCAGACAATCCTGCGAGCGTTCGAGCACGACGAGTACCCGTACGGCGAGATCATGCGCGACCTGGGCTGGCAGCGCGGCCCCGAGCGCAGCCCGCTCTTCGACGTCGTGGTCAACCTGGACCAAATGGAATCCGGCTGGGACGCGGCACCGGTCGGGGCGACCGTCGCCTTCGTCCCGAAGGACATCCACCGGCGCGCCAAGCAGGCCGACCTGCAATTCGTCTTCCAGCGCTACGCCGACGGCCTGGTCCTGGCGATGAGCTACAACACGGAGGTCTTCTCGCCGGACTTGGCGCAGCTGATCCTGCGGCGCCTGCAGGCGGTGCTCCACGGCATGACCACCGCACGACCCATCAGCGACATCCTGACCCAGGAGGAATTCCCCCATGACCGGTCTCCCCGATAAGAACTTCCTTACCGCCCTGGACCACGGGCGTGCCGCCACCGGTGAACGCGCCGAACAAGGCGGCGTGGTTCGCGAGTTCTCGGAGGACCGCTCGTCCTGCCAGATCCGGTTCTCCCGGCTCTCGGCGGACGACGCCGACGCCGTGATCGAGGCCGAGAAGGCCCTCGCTGACAAGGGCGGCTACGAGCTGGAATGGAAGCTCTACACCCACGACGCGCCCTCCGACCTGGCCGCGCGCCTGGAGGCCGCCGGCTTCGTCGCCGACGACCAGGAGCAGGTGCTGGCCCTGCCGCTGGACGCGGAGACGATGGCGGTCTTCGACGCCAGCGCCTTCGACGTGCGCCGTGTGGTCGACGAGGAGGGCCTCGCCGACTACGCCGAGATCGCCCGGGAGATCGGCCGCAAGAACGCAGACTCGGAGCGGCGCCGACTGTGGGCCTGTCTGCAGGAGACGCCGGACGTGATGAGCGTCCACGTGGCCTACGTGGGCTCGGAGCCCGTGGCCGGCGGGCGGGTGCACTACCCCGAGGGCGCCGCCTACGCGGAACTGGCCGGCGGCCGGACGAAGACGACGCACCGGCTGCGCGGCATGTTCACCGCGGTCGTGGGCTCCCGGCTGGCGGAGGTCTCCGCCCGGGGACTGGACCTCGTCTTCACCGACGCCCTGCCCACCTCGGAGCCGATCCTCGCCAAGCGTGGATTCCGGACTGTGGTCGGGACGCAGCCGTTCGTCTACACGCCGTCGTCCTGACCCACCGGACAGCCGTCCTCGCCCCTGACCGCGGCCCCGATCGACCAGCCGACGCGCACCGATCGGGGCCGCGCAGCCCGCAGCGATGACGTGGTCCGGGTCGGCACGGCCGGGTCATTCACACCGCCGGTTCGCCGGATCGCCTGAATTCCACGATGAGATCGCACGCCGCCGCTGAGCACGCGTGCGGGAGGAAGCTGTGAAGACAACGAACGAACGCGCCGCCACCCTGGTCGAGCTCTTCGCCGACTCGGTGCGGCGCCATGGGGGACGGTCGGCTGTCGGAGACGGCACGACGACGCTTACCTACGAGGAGCTGGACCGCAGGTCGGACGCCGTGGGCGCGCTGCTCAGCAGCCACGGGGTGGGCATCGAGGACCGGGTCGGGGTCTACCTGCCCCGCTCCGTCGATTTCGCCGTCGCGGTGCTCGGCGTCCTCAAGGCCGGAGCGGCCTACGTCGCGGTGGACCAGCGCTACCCCGACGCCCGCCGGGACCGGATGCTGCAGGACAGCGGCGCGAAGGTTGTCCTCAGCGACCAGGCGTCGGCCGGCTTGCTTACGGCGGTACCCGCTGAGGTCGTGCCGATCGGTGACTGGGCCGGGTTCGATGGCCAGGGCGCGGGTGCGGCACCGCTGTCGGAGAACGCGGCGAGCGTCCTGTTCACCTCGGGCTCCTCGGGCCGGCCGAAGGCGATCGTGCTGGAGCACCGGAACATCGTGTCGTTCGCGACCAACCCCGGCCTGCCGCAACTCCAGCCCGAGGACCGGACGGGGCAGATCTCCAACGTCTCTTTCGACGCCTTCCACTTCGAGATGTGGACCACCCTCGCGGCCGGTGCCCAGATGGTCGTTCTGCCGCCGGCACCGGAACTGCTCGCCGCGGGCTTCCGGCGGCAGATGGAGGAGTTCGGCGTCTCGGCGATGCTCGTGCCCACCATGGTGGTCAACCACGTCGTGCGGGAGGACCCGGACGCGTTCGCGTCGCTGCGGGTGCTCTGCGCCGGCGGTGACGTCCTCCAGCCCTCCGCCTGTCACGACCTGCTTACGGGCTGCTTCCAGGGACAGCTCTACAACCTGTACGGGCCAGCCGAGACCACCACCGCCTGTACTGCGCACCTAGTGACCGAGTCGGATGTGCGGTCCGGCACGATACCGATCGGGACCGCGCTCGCCGGAGTGACGGTCCGGCTGCTCGACGCGGACCTACGGGACGTGCCCGCGGGCGAGCGCGGCGAGATCTTCGTCGGTGGCCCGGGCCTGGCCCGCGGCTACCTCGACCGCGCGGACCTCACCGCGGAGCGCTTCGTGACAGTCACCGTCAACGGGGCCCCGATGCCGATGTACCGGACCGGCGACCTGGCACAGCTGCGTGCGGACGGGGCGCTGCTGTTCATCGGCCGCGCCGACGACCAGGTGAAGATCCACGGCTACCGGGTGGAGCCCGGCGAGGTCGAGCAGTCGCTCCGGCACCACCCCGAGGTCCAGGACGCCGTCGTGCTCGCCGAGGGCGAGGGCGACGATCGCCGACTGGTCGCCTTCGTCGTGCTCGGCGAGGAACTGGACATCGCGGAGCTGCGCGCCCGGATGGAGCGGGACCTGCCCGACTACATGGTGCCGAGCAGCTTCATCGTCCAGAGCGAGATCCCGTACACCCAGCACGGCAAGCGAGACAGCGCGGCCCTGCGGGAAGCGCTGGCAGGGCACGACGTCCACGCTGCGGAAGACTTCGCGGAACCGCTCGGCGAGACCGAGCACTACGTGGCCGCCCTCTGGGCGGACCTGCTCGGCGTCGAACGGGTGGGCCGCGACCAAGACTTCTTCGCCCTGGGCGGGCACTCCATGCTCGCCTTCCGGATGAGCCACCGGATCAACTGCGAACTCGGCACCCGGCTCGCCTTCTCGGTCGTGCTGGACCACACCACCGTGCAGGGCCTGGCCGAGCAGCTCGACCTGGTACGGACACCGGCGGCGGGCAAGTGAGCACGGCAGCCGACGTCCAGCGCGCCCGCCGGGGCGCGGCCCCGCCTGATCCGTACGCCCACGGCGAGCGGATAGAGCTCGTGGTCGCCCACCACGCCCGGCTCCGCCCCGACGCCGTCGCGGTCCAGCAGGCCGAGGAGACGATCAGCTACGGCTCGCTCGTCGAACGGGCCGAGGCCGTCGCCGCCCAGCTGCGCAGCCGGGGCGTGCCCGTCGGCGCCCAGGTCGCGGTGGCGATGGACCGCTCGATCGACTTGGTGGCCACGCTGCTGGGCGTCCTGCGAGCCGGTGCCGCCTATGTGGCCGTCGACCCGCAGTGGCCCTGGCTTCGGATCGCGGACGCGGTGCGCGGAACGGACACCTGTCTCCTCGTCACCGACGACGGCGAGCTTGCCGGGGAGGTGTGTGCCGGGACGGGCGTCCCCGCGGTCACCCCAGGTGAACTGTTCGTCGGCGACCCCGCCGCCGCACCCCCCGCGGAGACCGACGGCACGCGCACGGCGAGCGTCTTCTACACCTCGGGCTCCACCGGCCGGCCAAAGGGCGCGCTGTCGCCGCACCGCGGCACCCTCCGGACGGTCGTCGACTGTCCCGCAATCTCGGTCGGCGCCGACACCGTGTTCCTCCAGGCGTCACCGCTGCCGTGGGACGCGTTCTCGCTGGAGCTGTGGGCGCCGCTGCTCAACGGCGGCCGGAGCGTGCTGCTGGAGCACGGTGCCGCCGCCCTGGACGCGGAGCTCCTGAAGGCCGCCGTCCGCCGTGGCGTCAACAGCGTCTGGCTGACGAGTTCGCTGTTCGCCGCGCTGGCCGAGGACCGGCCCGATGTCTTCGAAGGGCTGCGCCTGGTGCTTACCGGCGGCGAGCGTGTCCCGGTGACCGCCGCACGGCAGGTCCTCGCCGGCTTCCCGGAGCTGCACCTGGTCAACGGCTACGGTCCGGCAGAGTCGACGATCTTCGCCACGCACCACGTCGTCCGGCCGGGTGACGTGACCGAGGGCAGCACCGAGATCCCCATCGGCACGCCCCTGCCCAGGACCGTGATCCGGCTGCTGGACCCGAACGGCCGTCCCGGCCCCGCCACGGGCGAGTACGAGGGCGAGATCGCGGTCGGCGGCGACGGCGTCGCGCTCGGCTACGCCGGAGACCCGGAGGAGACCCGGCGGCGCTTCTTCGACATCGAGGGCGAGCGCTACTACCGCACCGGCGACCTCGCCCAGCGGGACGCGGACGGGCTGCTCCGCTACCGCGGACGCCTCGACGACCAGATCAAGGTCCGCGGGATCCGCATCGAGCCCGGCGAGGTGGAGGCCGTCCTGGAGACGCACCCCTCGATCACGAAGGCCTGCGCTGTGGCGGTCGACTCGCCGTCGGGGAGCCGGCGGCACCTGGTGGCCGGGTACACCACCGCCGACCGGCGCCCCCTGGACCCGCCGGACCTGAGGGCCTTCGCGGCAACCCGGCTGCTGGACGCCATGGTCCCCACGCTCCTCCACCACGTCGACCGGATGCCCCGCAACGCCAACGGCAAGACCGACCGCCGGGCGGTGGCCGCGCTGATCCAGGAGCACCTGGCCGCAGCCGACGGCGGAGACGACCGGGCCGCAGGCGTCGGGGCGGTGGGCGAGGCCCCTGGCGGTCCGCTGGCGGACGTGTGCGCACTCCTGGGCACGGCCCGGCTGACCACCGCCGACGACCTCCTCGAAGCCGGGGCGAACTCCCTGGACGTCATCCGGCTGGCGGCCCGGCTGGGCCGACGGCTCGACGCCCGGCTGACCGCCGCCGACGTCTACCGGCTCCGTTCGGTCGAGGCGATCACCGCCTACTGTGCCGGTGCGGCGCGGGCCGACGAACTGCCGGAAGCAGTAGACGAGGAGAGCGACGGCCCGCTCTCCCACGCCCAACAGCGCTTCTGGCTCGCCGAGATGGCCTCGCCGGGAGCGGCGGACAACACCATCGTGCTGGCCTACCTGCTAGCGGGTCCGCTCCGGCGGGACATCCTCGCCGAGGCACTCGCCGAGTGCCTGCGGTCGCACGCGGCACTGCGGACGGTCTACCTCTGGGGCGACGAGGGCCCGGTGCAGCGGATCCTGCCGCCCGAGCCGACTTGCAGAATCCTGGAAGAGGTCGAGCCGCCGTCCGACGCCGTCGGGCGCGAACCGCAGGAACTCGCCGAGGCGCTCGTCGCCGACTGGTGGGACCGGCCGTTCGCGCTGGACTCGGAGATCCCGGTGCGGTTCAGGCTCTGCCGCATCGGTGACGAACGGCACCTGCTCTGCATCCAGGTGCACCACATATCCTTCGACGGAAGCTCGGAGCACGCCTTCGTGGCTAACCTGCGGGCCGCCTACGAAGCCCGCTGCGCCGGACGGCCCGTCCCCGCGCACGAAGGGCGGCTGAGCTACCGGCGCTACGCCGCCTGGGAGGCGCACCAGCTCGTCGGCTGGGCCGGCCGGGACCTCCCCTACTGGTCCGACCAACTGCGGCCGGCTCCCGAGCCGTTCCTGCCGGCGCCCACCGGTGGTGGCGCCGAGGCGGCCCGACGGGAGCTCGCCACCCGCGTGGACGCCGAAACGGTGACGGCCCTGGCGGCGGTCTGCGCGGGTCTGGGCGGACCGGTTCTGACCGGACTCATGGCCGCGGCCGGGCTCGCCCTGGCACGGATCTTCGGGATCGCCGACCCGGCGCTCGGAACCGTGACGGCCGGCCGGTTCGACCCCGTGCCGGAGTCGACCGTCGGCTACTTCGTCAACCCGTTCGTCGTCCGCCTGGCGGCGAAGCCGGAAGAGGACGCGAGCACCGTACTCGCCCGTGCGGTGCGGCAGGTCGTGGACGGCCTCGACCACGCGCGCACGCCGTTCGACGACGTGGTGGGCGCACTGGAACCCGCCCGAGGGCGCCACCCCTTCTTCCAGACCTTCGTCGTCCTCCAACTGTCACCGCCGGCCAACGCTCTGGGCGCCGGTGTCGAGCTGACACCCATACGGATCCGGCCGCCGCGCACCGCGATGGAGCTCGTGATCGAGGCGATTCCCGGCACAGACGGCTCCTGGACGGTCGTCACTCAGTGGCGGGAGGACGGCGTCAGCGCCGATGCTGTCGCCCGTGTGGACGTGGAGCTGCGTCGCTGCCTGGCCGAGATGGCGGGTCAGGTATGACCACCGACACCAGGTCCCGCGCCGGGCGATGGCTGTGCAGGTTCCACCCGGCACCGAGGCGTCCGACCTCGCGCCTGTTAATGCTGCCGCACGCCGGCGGCTCCGCCAGTTTCTACTTCCCGTTCTCAGAGACGCTGTCCGGCGACGTGGACGTGCTGGTGGCGCAGTATCCAGGTCGGCAGGAACGCCACAAGGAGCCGCCGATCACCGACATCCGGGAGCTCGCGGTCGCGGTGCTCGCCGCACTGACGGCGGACGGACTCGATGATGTGCCGCTGGCACTGTTCGGACACAGCATGGGCGCTCTTGTCGCGTACGAGATGGCCGGGCTCCTCGAAGAACGCGGTGTGCCGGTCGCGCGACTGTTCGTCTCCGGGTGCCGTGGCGCGGCTGTGCCCGACGATCTGCCGCGGTTGCGCGCCGCCGACGACGACGCCCTGATGGCCGAGTTGGCGGCCATGGGGGGAACCGACGTCGAGCTGCTCAGCCATCCGGACATCCGTCAGATGGTCCTGCCGCCACTGCGCGCCGACTTCCGTGCCGTGGAGGCGTACAGCCACCGGCCCCGGCAACCCCTGCGCGTCCCGGTGACCGCGCTGATCGGTGATATGGACCCCCGGGTGCGGCCGGGCACCGCAGAGGCCTGGTCCGAGCTCACGCTTGGATCCTACGAACTGCGGGTCTTCCACGGAGACCACTTTTTCCTCGTGGCGCCGGGGACGTTCGGCGAGGTGGTCGGACTCCTGCGCGACCGGTTGACCGGACCGGGTCCATCGACCACCGACATCTCTCACGGCGAGGAAGAAGCACTATGATCACCCATTGGTGGCTCCATCAGCTGCCCCCGGTTTCCGGCGTCCTCAGGGCGGTCCTCTACGCGGGGCTGCTCGTACTCTGTATGAACCAGCAGCCCACGCCGCTGTTCGCGCCGAAAATCATGGCGAAGACCGAGTCGGCCTTCTACACTCCCGTCCTCGCGCTGCGCGTCCTAGGGATCCGATGGGTCCGCCCGGCGGTGCTCGTGGTGGTCAGGAATCTGACCATCGTCGCGTGGATCGCCGCGACGGCGGGCCTGCTGCAACCGGTCGCCGGGATCCTCACCTTCCTGGGCTTCGCGTTCCTGCACGCGGTGAACGCCGGTGCGCTGGGCGCCAACCACTCCAGCCACGCAGCCCTATACACCCTGTTCGCCATGTGTTTCTCGGTGTCCTACGACTTCTCGCTCGACGGGCTGTTCGCCGACCACACCGCCTGGCCCCTGCTGGTGGCCCGCGACTCCGCGTTCACGTCAGGATTCGCCCCCTGCCTGCTGCTGGTGGCACTCGCGTACACCCTGTTCGCCGCCGGCGTCGCGAAGCTGCGCTTCGGGCGGCAGGGCTGGTTCGACGGCACCGCGCTGAACTTCTACCTCCGGATCTCCCAGCCGGCGGCACGCTGGCTGTGGCTGTCGCGGTTGATGATTTCCAAGCCGTGGCTGTGCCGGCTGGCCGCCTGGGGCACGCTGGTCGTCGAACTCAGCTCGGTGGCCGCCATTTTCAGCTGGCAGCTGCGCATGCCCATGGTCCTGGCGTGGATCGCCATGCACATCGTCATCCTCTGGGTCATGTTCCCGGCCTACTACATCCAGATGTGGTGCTACCTGCTGCTGTTCGACTGGCCTTGGCTCATCGAGCAGGTCACCGGAGACCGCCCGGCGACGCACGTCTTCACCTCCGACGGGCCGGTCGCCACGACCATGGCCGTCGTGGGCTGTGCGCTGACCGCCGGGCTCCTCTACGTCCTGGTCGTCAGCTCGGAGCAGTGGCCGTTCACCAGCGTGCCGATGTACTCCAACGGCACTGCCGAGGCGGACCTGATCCCGCTGCCGGACCGTGCCGAACTCCATGAGCGCGCCACCCGGGCGGCCCGCGGGCAGCACACCGCCTGGGGCCGCGCCTGGGTCGACGAGGAGTACCTGGAGGACATCTGGGCCCGTCCGGCGGACCCCGACGCCGAGCCGCAGCGCATGTTCCACCTGCTGATGGAGGAGGGCACTTCGACCTTCGTCCGCTGGTCGCAGTACGCCAAGGTGGTCCGCGAGCTCGCCATCGAGGACGTCCTCGCGAAGCCGCCGAACAGCCCGGAGCATGCTGAAGACCAGGTCTATCCGGCCGCCGCGTTCCTGCGGCAGGTCGCCCCGCTGTTCCGCGCGGCGCTGCCGACCTGGGAGAAGTACGAGGCACTGGAGCTGGTGTGCCGCACCAGTTGCGGTGGTGTCCTGATCGGCCGCGCCGAACTGGCCGAGTCCCGAGTCGCAAGGTGAACGCGATGACCGCACCGCAGAGCATCAGCGAAATCGCGTCCGCACCGGACGCGGAGTGGTACCCGCTGTCGTCGGCGCAGCTGACGATGTGGCTTGCTGCCCAGTCCGGCGACGCCCACGCCGCGTACACGATTCCCGCCGTCTACCGGCTGGACGGCGAGCTGGACGTCGAGGCGCTCAAGGAGGCGTTTACCGAGCTGCTGCGGCGCCATGAGGCGCTGCGCACCGTGTTCGGCAGCGTGGACGGCGTGCCCCGGCAGCGGCCGGCCGCCGACGCGGAGCTGGACTGGACGTACCGGATCGCTGCCCAGGGGACCGACCGGCTGATCGAGCACTTCGTGTCGCGCCCGTTCGACCTGGCCGCCGGGCGCCTGCTGCACGTGATGCTGGTGAAGGAGGCCGCCGACCGCCATGTCCTGGTCCTCGCGGCGCACCACATCGCGGTCGACGGATGGTCGTTGACCGTGCTCCTCGACCAGGCGCTGGACGTCTACCGGCGAGGTGTGCAGGGCGTCCCGCAGGAGGCCGAGGACGGTGCCCGGCTCCAGTACAAGGACTACGCGGTCTGGCAGCAGACCGTGCTCGACAGCGGCGTCCTGGACGCCTCCCGGGAGTACTGGCGGCAGCGTTTCCAGGAGCCGGTCGAGCGGGTGGACCTGCCCGCCGACTGCCCCCGCCCGACGGTGCGCAGCCACCTCGGTGCGAACGCCACCCGCGTCCTGCGGCCGGAGACGGTGGCCGCTCTCAAGGACCTCTGCCGGCTGGAGCGGACCACGGCGTTCGCCGCGCTCAGCGCCGCACTGCGGGTGCTGGTGTACCGCTACAGCGGGCAGAGGGACATCGCCCTGGGCACCTCCGCCGTCAACCGGCCGCTGCCCGAGCTGTTCGACCAGGTCGGCTGCTACATCAACAGCGTGGCGCTGCGCGATCCGGTGGCGCCTGGCGCGAGTTTCCGCGAGATGCTGCTCAGCAGCCACCGGACCGTGCGCGGCGCTCTGGGCCACGCCGAGTACCCGTTCGACCGGGTGGTCCGTGACGCGGGCGCCGACACCGAAGCGGGGCGCAGCGCGCTCTTCGACATCATGATCATGTCCGATGAGGGCTTCGGCGAGCCCGGCGAACAGGTGCCCGGCCTCGGAGTGCAGGCGGTCCGCGTCGGCAACGGCCACAGCAAGATGGACCTGACGCTGTTCTTCGCGGAGACGCCCGAAGGGCTGCTCGCCACCGTCGAGTACGCCGTCGAACTGTTCGACGCCGACCGTATCGAACGGCTGCTGCGCCATTTCGAGGTCCTGCTGGCGGACGCGGTGGCCAGGCCGGACGAGCCGGTGGAGGCCCTCGAACTGCTCGACGCCGCCGAGCGCGAGCTCGTCATGCACGGCTTCAACCGCACCGACGCACCGTACGACCTCGACACCACCGTCGTGCGGCTGTTCGAGGAGCAGGTCCAGCGCACCCCGGACGCCGTCGCGGTCGTCGACGAGCAACAGTCCTGGACGTTCGCCGAGCTCAACGCGCAGGCCAACCGACTGGCGTGGACGCTGCGCGACAAGTACGGCGTGGCGACCGGCACCCTGGTGGCGCTGCGGCTGGCCCGGTCCGCCGACCTGACGGCGGCGGTCCTCGGCGTCCTGAAAGCCGGTGGCGCGTACCTGCCGCTGAGCTCGACCGACCCCGACGACCGGGTCCGCCACGTCCTGGACGACAGCGGATGCGACGTCGTGCTGCGGGTCGGGGATGCCGCAGACCCCCTCCTCACCGGCCGGACGTTGCTGGACCTGGCCGGGCCGCTGTCGGAGCGCACCGACAACCCGCCGACCGCCGCGGGACCGGGCGACCTCGCCTACTGCATTTACACCTCAGGGTCCACCGGGCTCCCCAAGGGCGCCCTGGTCGAGCACCGCTCCCTGGTCAACCGGCTGCACTGGATGGTCGAGGACTTGGGCCTCGGCGAGGACGACGTCATCCTGCAGAAGACGCCGTACACCTTCGATGTCTCCGTGTGGGAGCTGCTGCTGCCCGGGACGATCGGTGCCCGGCAGGTCATGCTCTCGCCCGGGGGAGAGTCCGACCCCGAGCTGATCCGGTCGACCATCCGCCGTCACGGGGTGACCGTGGTGCACTTCGTTCCGTCCATGCTCAGCCAGTACTTGAACTCCTGTCAGGACGGCTTCACGGGAGTGCGGTTCTGCGTCTGCAGCGGCGAGGAGCTCGACAGCAGCCTCGCGCGGAGATTCTTCGGCGCCGTCGGAGACGACGGTGCGCGACTGATCAACTACTACGGCCCGACCGAGGCGGCCGTGGACGTCACCACGCTGCACGTGGAACGCGGCCGGCCGGTCACCCTCGGCCGTCCGGCGCCCAACAACCGCCTCTACGTCCTCGATGACAGCGGCCGGCCGTGCCCGATCGGCGTCACCGGTGAACTCTGCATCGGCGGGGCCCAGGTGGCCCGCGGCTACCTGAACCGCCCGGAGTTGACGGCGGAGCGTTTCGTCGCGGACCCGCTGGGTACCGGCCGGATGTACCGCACCGGTGACCTGGCTTGCTGGTCGCCCGACGGACAGCTGCGCTATCTGGGGCGGCGCGACAACCAGGTCAAGATTCGCGGCCAGCGCGTCGAGCTGGGCGAGATCGAACAGGCGCTGCGGGACGAACCCGGGATCGAGCGCGCCGTGGTCCTCCCCCGCGCGACCGGCGGGGAGACCGGGCTGCTCTACGCCTACCTGGAGGCCACCGGCTCGGCGCCCTCCAACGAGGCTCTGCGCGCGGCGCTGCTGCGCCGCCTGCCGACCCACATGGTGCCCTCCCACTTCCTGCGCGTCGACACCCTGCCGCTCACCGCCAACGGCAAGGTGGACCGCCGGGCGCTGTCCCGGCTCGGCGACGGGGAGCTGGCGACCGCGGAGCGGGTGGCGGCCGCCACCGAGACCGAGCGGGCGGTGGCCGGAGTCTGGTCCGCACTGCTCGGCAGCGACGCCTTCGGAAGCACGGACGACTTCTTCGTGATCGGGGGCCACTCCCTGCTGGCCCTGCAACTGGCCAGCCGGGTCAATGAGCACTTCGGCCTCGATCTGCCGTCGGCCGCCTACTTCGCCCACCGCACCATCGCCTCCCAGGCCCGCCTGGTGGACGAGACGGCCCCGCGGACCCACACCGGTATACCGGTGGTCGCCCGCACGGACGGCCACCCGCTGTCCTTCGCGCAGGAGCGGATGTGGTTCCTGTCCCAGCTCGACTCCGACAGCACCGCCTACCACATCCGTACGCTGGCGACCTTCCGCGGTCCGCTGGACGTCCCCGCCCTGCGCCTCGCGCTGGAGGACCTCGTCGCCCGGCACGAGCTGCTCCGCGTCACCTATGACGCGGCCGGCGGGACACCGACCCAGCGGGTCCGGGAAGGGCTGCCCCTGGCCTACGCCGAGCACGACCTGACCGCGTGCGATCCCGCGGAGCTGGACGAGGCCGTCGCACGGCTGGTGCAGACCGACGACCTGGTGCCCTTCCGGCTCACCGAGGAGGCACCGGTCCGGTTCGCCCTGTTCCGGACGGGCCCGTCCGAGCACCGGTTCCTGCTCACGCTCCACCACATCGCGGGTGACGGCTGGTCCATGCGGCTGCTGATGCGCGATCTCGCGGCCCTATACGGCCGGCGGGCGGATCCGTCGCAGGCGCAGTCCGTGCCGACGCCGTCGCGGGTCCAATACATCGACTACGCCGCGGCCGTCCGGGAACGGGTGGCGAGTGGGGCGGTCGAGCCCGATCTGCAGTACTGGCTCGCCAAGCTCGCGGGCGCGCCCCAGCTCGAACTGCCGATGGACGTGTCGGAGCCCGAGGGCAGCGGCCGAGCCGACGGCCGCCTCGCGCGGAGCATGCCCGTGGAGACCGGCGCGGCACTGCGCAGGCTCGCGGCGCAGACCTCGACGACCCCGTTCGAGATCGCCATGGCCGCGCTCAACCTGCTCCTGTGCCGGCTCAGCGGCCAGTCGGACGTGGTGGTCGGCTACCCGGTGGCCAACCGTGACGCCGTCGAGACGGAGAGCATCGTCGGCCTGTTCCTCAACACGCTCGTGCTGCGGACCGAGCTGGCTGGCGACTCGACCTTCCTCGACCTGCTCTCCCGGGTCAGCGCCGGGCTCCACGAGGGCTACGCGCACGAGGCCGCGCCGTTCGAGCTGCTGGTGGAGCGACTCAACCCGGTGCGGCGCCTCGACCGCAGTCCCGTGTTCGACGTGCTGCTCAACTACCTCGGTCGGCTCCACGAGGAAGCGGTGATCGACGGCGTGGAGACGTTGTTCGACGACACCCTCTGGGAGCCCGAGGCCAAGCTGCCGTTTACGTTCTACGTCTCGGAGCGGGACGACGCCGCCCTGCACATCGAGCTCGTCTACCGTACCGACTCGTGCTCGGCGGCCCGTGCGGCGGCCATGCTGGGGCAGTTCAGCGCATTGCTGACCCAGGTCGTCGCCGCACCGAACCGCCCGCTGGACGCGTACTCCCTGGTCCTGCCCGGTGACGCACATGCCGGTGCGGCCCTGGCGACGCCGGTGGACGCGCCCGCGCAGCCGCCGGTGACCGAACTGATCGCGGCCCGGGCCGCGATCGCACCGGACGCCACGGCCGTCAGCCACGGCGGCTCCGCCCTGACCTACCGGCAACTGGTCGACCGCTCCGAGGAACTCGCCCGGCACCTGGTCGCGGCGGGGTGCGGGCGGGGACAGGTGGTCGCGGTGACGGGGCCGCGGAGTCCGGGATTCGTTGTGGCGATGCTGGCGGTGCTGCGCAGCGGCGCCGTGTTCTTCCCCGTGGACCCGGCACTGCCAGCAGGCCGGCGTCGGCACCTGGTCGACGTCGGCGCTCCGGTGTTCTGCGTCCGGGTGGAGGAGACAGACGAGCCGCAGCCTGCAGTCATCGAGGGCATGCCGCAGACCACCGTGGACGCCGGTACCGGGCGGTCGCAGCTGGCGGGCAGCGAGGCGTCTCTCCCGGCGGCCCCTGACGTGGCGCTCCCGGCGGTGGACCCCGATTCCCCCGCGTACCTGTTCTTCACCTCGGGAACCACGGGCACGCCCCGCGGAGTCCTGGGCCGGCACGCCTCGTTGACCCACTTCCTGCGCTGGCAGAGCCAGGAGTTCGGTGTGACGTCGCAGGACCGGTGCGCTCAGCTGACCAGCTCCTCCTTCGATGTGATGCTCCGTGACACGCTCGTCGGCCTGGTCAGCGGCGGCACCACGGTGCTGCCCGGGCCCGAGGACGTGCTGGCCGGGAAGGCGGTGTTCTCCTGGCTGGTGAGGGAGCGGATCACGGTGCTGCACGCGGCACCGACGGTGCTCCACTCATGGCTGCTGGATGCGCCGGCCGGTACCGGCCTGGGCGAGCTGCGGCTGGCCTTCCTGGCCGGCGAGCCACTCAAGGCGGCACTCGTCGAGCGGTTCCGGGAGGTCCTCCCCGACTCTGCCGAGGTGGTGAACCTCTACGGCCCGACCGAGACGACGATGGCGAAGTTCGCCTACCGCGTCCCGCGGAACGCCGCGTTGCCGCAGCTGCTGCCGGTGGGCTCGCCGCTGCCGCAGTGCCAGGCCGTCCTGATGCGCGACGGTGAGCTGTGCGGTGTGGGCGAGCTGGGGGAGATCCTCATCCGCACGCCGTTCCGGACCTTCGGCTACTTCGAGAACCCTGAGGCGAACGAGGCGGCCTTCCTGCCGAACCCGCAGCGCGCCGACGCGTCGGACCTGCTCTACCGGACCGGTGACCTGGGCCGGCTGCGCCCCGACGGGCTTCTGGAGGTCCGCGGCCGGATCGACCACCAGCTCAAGATCAACGGAGTGCGCCTGCACCCCGCCGAGATCGAGGGCGTCGCACTGGCGCACCCGTCGGTGTCCGCGTGCGTCGTCGTGGCGCACCGACACAGCACGGAGGAGTACCACCTGGTGGCGTACGCCGTCCCTCGTGCGGGCGCCGATACGGACCGTCTGCCGTCGCAGCTGCGCTCGCACCTGGCCGAGCAGTTGCCGTCGGCCCTCGTCCCCGCCGAGTTCATCGTCATCGACGCGATTCCGACGACGGCGAACGGCAAGCAGGACCGGGCCGCCCTGCCGCTCCCGCGCTTCCTGTCCGACCAGGCCGTCTCCGCCACGCCACCGCGCTCCGCGACTGAGGAGCAGATCTGCGCGATCTGGCAGGACGTCCTCGGCGGCCCGGTCGCCGGGATCGACCAGAACTTCTTCGAACTCGGCGGCTCCTCGTTGAAGGTGCTGCGCCTGCACGCGCTGCTGAACGAGCACTTCTCCAGCGAGGTTCGGGTGGCACAGTTGTTCACCCACGCGACCGTCGCCGGTCAGGCCGAGCTGGTTGTCCCGCGCCAGGTCCGCCACGAGGAGAGCCTCCTCGGTGAAGGGGTCATCGTGCTGGATTTCTAGCCCCTCTTCCTGGAACCACGGAAAATTCCGCCCGTGCGGGACGGGCTCCCGTCCCGCACGGCCCGGACATCGGCGAATCGAACAGCACCGGCACGGCCGGCGTGATGGATGAAGGACGGATGATGACAGCGGTCAGCAACGGCTCCCCGTTGGTTGAATGGTATGTGGACGCACTTGATGACGCACGTGATGGAGCCCTCGACTGGGCCCGGCGCAACAGCGGCGAGCTGAGGTCGGCCGTCACGGAGCACGGCGCCGTGCTGGTGCGGGGCCTCGGGCTGGGCGACGCGGAGACCTTCGCCGCGGTCAGCAAGGCGCTCGCCGACACCGGCGAACTGATGGTGGAACACGAGGGGTTCGCCCACCGCGACGAGGCCCCCGGACCGGTCTACTCCACCGCCAGCTGGGCCGACGACCAGACCATGTGCATGCACCACGAGCTGAGCTACGCCCGCGAGTTCCCCGCCATGCTCATCATGGGCTGCCTGACAGCCCCGGACCGGGGCGGCTGCACCGCCGTGGCCGACTCCAGCGCCGTCGTCGACGCGCTCCCCGCCGGGGTGGTCGACCGCCTGGAGATGGAGGGCTGGCTGCTCACGCGCAACTACAGCGACACGGTCGGGCTGCCCTGGGCGGAGGCCTTCGGCACCTCCTCCCGGGACGAGGTGGAACGGTACTGCCGCGAGGGGGACATCGAGTTCGAGTGGCGAGGCGACGACCTGCGGACCTGGCACCGTCGACCCGCCCTGATCACCCACCCGGTCACGGGACGGCGCTCCTGGTTCAACCAGATCGCCTTCTTCTCCGAGTGGAGCCTCGATGAGGACGTCCGCGACTACCTCGTCTCGGTGCTCGGGCCCGACGGCCTCTCCTTCAACACCGGGTGGGGGAACGGCGAACCCTTCACCGCCGACCTCATCCAGGCGATCAACGAGGCCTATGTGCGAGCGAGCCGCCGCGAACCCTGGCAGGCGGGCGACCTGCTGATGATGGACAACGTCCGGATGGCGCACAGCCGGGAGGCCTTCGAGGGCGACCGGCGCGTCCTGCTGGCCTTCGCGGATCCGCTGCGCGCCCGGCTCCCCGAGACCGCACTCGGGATCTGACACCCGCGAGTCCCCCGGCCGCACTCGTGCCAGGCACCGTGTCCGCGGCGGATTCCCCATACCGAGCCGCCGAACGCCACCATGCTGCCCGCGGCGCCGGGCGCCCGTTCAGCCCTCCTCTTTATTTGCTCGTAGGTCATCACGAGCAAGTCATGGCCGCCCTAAAGGGGACGGTGGACAGCTTTTCCCGGCATATGTCATGCATCTGTCGGGCGCTATCGAGCACCACCTTGTTCACTTTTTCGAATGATATGGAGACCCCTTGTGGCTCAGCTGACGTCCAAACGACGACTCGCCCTCGCCGTACCAGTCGTACTGTCGCTCACCGCCTCCCTGGGCTTCCTGCCCGGCGCGGCTTCGGCTGCGGCGGGCAGGAAGCCCGCCGTCTCTGCCGCACAGGCCGCCGAGGGACCCGAACTGTCGTACGTGGTCAACACCAGGACGGACCGTCACACCCTCTCAGCGGTCCAGCGGGCCATAGGCGCGGCGGGTGGCACGATCGTCGTGACGTACGACAAGATCGGTGTGATCGTCGTCCACTCCACGAACCCTGGCTTCGCCACCGCCCTGCGCGCGGTGCCCGGAGTGCAGTCGGCGGGCGCCACACGTCACGCGCCGCTCCCGGCGCAGTCCACGACGGACGTCGGTACGCCGAAGGCGCTCACCGCCGACGAGGTCGCGCACGCCAAGGCCGCTGACGGGCAGGACCCGTTGGAGCCGCTGCAGTGGGACCTGCCCGCCATCAAGGCGGACAAGGCACACGAGCGGACGCTCGGCAGCCGCCGTGTCACCGTGGGCGTCATCGACACCGGTGTGGACGACACCCATCCGGACATCGCGCCGAACTTCAACCGCGACGCGTCCGCTAACTGCGTGTCGGGCAAGCCGGACACCACCGAGGGCTCCTGGCGGCCGACCGCCGAGGAGAGCCCGCACGGCACCCATGTGGCGGGTGAGATCGCGGGCGCGAAGAACGGTGTCGGTATCACCGGTGTGGCGCCCGGCGTGCGGGTCGCGGGCATCAAGGTGGCCACCGCGGCCGGCTACATCTACACGGAGGCCGCGGTGTGCGGCTTCATGTGGGCGGCCGACCACCACGTCGATGTCACCAACAACAGCTATTACACTGACCCTTGGTACTTCAACTGCGCGAGCGACCCGGACCAGAAGGCTCTCGCGGAGGCCATCACCCGGGCGTCGCAGTACGCGGAGCGCAAGGGCACAGTCAATGTCGCGGCGGGCGGCAACGATGGCTACGACCTGGACGCTGCCTCCATCACCGACCCGGTCTCTCCTAACGACGGCACGCCCAGTGACCGGGTGATCGACCCTCACCAGTGCTTCGCCATCCCGGCTCAGCTGCCGGGCGTGGTGACCGTCGCCTCGACCGGGGCGAAGGGCCTCAAGTCGTCGTTCTCCAACTACGGCCTCGGTGTCATCGACGTTGCCGCCCCCGGTGGTGACTCGACCGACTACCAGGCCCCCGCCCCGCCCGCCACTAGCGGTAAGATCCTCGGCCCGTTGCCCGGCGGCACGTGGGGTTACATGTCGGGCACCTCGATGGCCACCCCGCATGTCGTCGGCGTGGCCGCCCTCATCAAGTCGACGCATCCGGACGCCTCCGCCGCCATGGTGAAGGCCCTGCTGTACGCCGAGGCGGACGGGACGGCGTGCACCGATCCGTATGACATCGACGCGGACGGAACGATCGACGCGGTGTGTAAGGGCTCCACGAACCACAACGGGTTCTACGGATGGGGCACCGTGAACGCTCTGAAGGCCGTGTCCTGGTGACCGTGCGGCTGCACGCGTAGGGCATGCGCGGGGTCCGGTGCCGTCGGTACCGGACCCCGCGCCAGGAGGCGCGCGGCTACCCACTGGCGGGTGGCTGGGCCGAGAGCTCGCATCCCAGCTGCCATCCTCCGCGCTTTTTTGGAGCGGGATGCCGGACCGGTGTGCTGACCACCGACATGGTGAGGAAGATGTCCTTTTTCAACGAGCACCGTGAGCGTTTCCCTAAGGGCTACTCACTTGTGGAGTGTGGATCGAATCGACTGACCAAGGGCACTGTGTGCGCCCCGTAGGCGCCGTTTACGCTCTTGGCATGCAGCGCAGTGATGTCAGGCGGGACGGCGGCACATGGGTGGGCCTGTCGTTGGACGTACAGGATCGCCACCAGCCGGAGCTGGGCGTTTTCACTGCTGGGCCGCGGCTGCTGGTCTCCCAGCTGTCGCGGCCGGTGCTACTGGCCGTTGTCGAAGAGCCTGTCCACACTCCGGGGGACACCTCAATGCAGACCGTCTCCTGACCGGCCTGCAATGCGCCGGCCGGCGAACCCTGCACCCTGCGCGGGGGACACCAGGCCCGAGTAGCGGCCTTCCGTCTTCGCGCAGGCAGCTCCGCGCCGTCAGCTACGAAGGATCAGCGGAAGCCGCAGAAAGCCCGTCGCCAGCATGAACTGCCCGAGCAACTCAAGATCGCGCGCACCGATACTCCTCCCGCCCCCGCTCGCCCCTCCCGGAGTGTCGTTTCGCCATTCCGCGGCCCGTCCCTGAACGCGCCGTCGACGTGCCCCCTCTGCGAGAAGCTGATCGGGGCCCGCGATGCGATGGACCGCACCTCCGCCGGCGAGTTGGCGCATGCGCGCTGCGTGACGGGCCAAAACCCGGTCAAAGCGCCTCGAGATGGCTTCGCTGCCAACAGGGCCCGGATCGAGGCAGGGGTGACCTTCCGGGGACAGAAGCCGTCGGGATGGCGGCTCGGCAGCTCCCCGTCCAACGCATGCGAAAGCACTCGCTAGTGTGATGCGCCAGAAATCCTGAGGGTTAGTTCTGCTCTGTTTTCTGGTCGGTGGTTCCGATCTTGGTGAGGTAGTCGGCGAGGGAGTTGAG
>NZ_JBEXHZ010000054.1:0-35255 GCF_040608315.1 Streptomyces sp. NPDC005195 | reverse complement strand
TGTGTTGCTGTTCCCAACCGGACGCACCAGTGGTGTTCCACGGTGGGTTTTTTCAAATGGCGTGCTGGAGGTCATCGCTCGGGTGCGTGCGCCGGGTCATCCGGCACCACCCCCCGCGTTGGCGCCCGATACCCGCCATGCAGCTGGGCCGCTCGCCCGAGAGGCGTTTTCGGTTTCAAATACATCACGCCTCAAACATGCCGGAGATACCGGCGACCGACGAGAGGCAGCGCAGCCAGCGCTCATCGAATTGCGGCCAGGGAATTAGTCACCGTTGTCCCTGGTCGGGACGCCCCTCGAGCGTGGGAATCAGTGTGGTGCCTGCCCGTCAACGCCGGTAGCTCTTTGGGAAGGTGCACCTGCGAATTAGCCGCCGTAGCGACTTACCGCGGCAACGGCCGCGATGCACTGGCGGCACCGCGGCGGTGCGGGAATACGGTCACGCGACAGCACACCGGTCGCGGGAGGCTGGGACAGCCTGCCCAGTGCCCGCGCGGGGCCGCGGGGGCAAAACGCCTATCATTGGTTTTGTGCCAGCACCGCATCGCGTCGTCACCCTGATACTGCCGTCGGTCCTCCTGCTCGACATGGCCGCCCCCACGCAGATCTTCGGGCAACTGGGTGGGGATCGTTACCAGTTCGGACTCGCGGGCCTTCGCAAGGGGCGGGTCGCGACCTCGACGGGCGCGGAGATCGTGGCCGAGCGAGGCCTTGAAGCGCTTCAGGACGCGGACTCGATCGTCGTGCCGGGTCTGGACCACTACTCCACCGCGGCCAGCTACCCCGAGGTCGCCGCCGCACTGGTTGAGGCGCACCATCGTGGCATCCGCATCATGTCCATCTGCACCGGCGCCTTCGTGCTCGCTGATGCAGGTCTCCTCGACGGCCGGCGTGTCACCACGCACTGGTCGGCGGCCGCGGAGCTCGCCTCCCGGTACCCGAAAGTCGAGGTCGACCCAGCGGTTCTGTACGTGGACGAGGGCTCCATCATGACCAGTGCGGGCGTCGCGGCGGGCCTGGACCTGTGTCTGCACGTCGTGCGTCAGGACCATGGCGCCGCAGCCGCCGCTGACGTGGCGCGATGGACGGTGATCGCCCCCTACCGTGAGGGTGGGCAGGCGCAGTACATCCCCCTGCCCGCCCGTGTCGCCGAGGGCTCTGCGTCGGCCGGGGCGACCGAGCCTGCCCGGAACTGGGCGCTGGCCCATCTCGACGATCCGATCTCGGTCGATGACCTCGCCGACCGGGCGTTGATGTCCAGGCGGACCTTTGCCCGCAAGTTCCGCGCCGAGACGGGGATGACACCTGCGCAATGGCTGCTGGAACAGCGGCTGAGGATCGCCCAGTCCCTCCTGGAGACCACCGATCGCCCGGTCGAGGACATTGCGCGGCGGACTGGATTCGGTAACGCGGCCGCGCTGCGGTCCCACTTCAGCCGCCGGCTCCACACCACCCCCACGTCCTACCGGCGAACTTTCAGCGGCCGGTCGTCCCAGTAGCTGACCGTCTCCGCGCGCCGCGCCTCAGCACACTCTTTACATCGCGCCGAAGGCTGTGATGGTCGCGCAGAGGCCTGCCGCACCGCGTCCGTGCCGTACACGCGATCCAACTGCCACTTCCTGACTGACCGTGCAAAAGGTCGCAGGCGCCTTGCGACGGAGCCACGACCAGCCGGCGGACGCGGGGCCCTCGCCCTCGCTCTGGCCCACGCGGCGGTGTGCAGTGTGCCGCGGATTTCACGGCTCCTCGCACGGTGTCACGTCCCTTGACGTCCGGCCCTCCTGGAGCTGGCACGCACGGCCAACCAACCGCCGATCGTGGTCGAAGACGCATCCCTGCGGCGGCGCCGGTGAGGCGCCTGGTGGCACGAAAGCGACGATTAGTGGCCCGCGCGGCCCTGGTCGGACACATGAGCAAGCGCAATACTTTCCCTTAGAAGGATTGATCAACAGCGATAGCCATCGATGCTTTCGCCAACGGGCCAATGCTTTGAATGTGCGACCCGGTCAATCGTTCACTCCTGGGTGGTTATGCACAGGACAGGGCCCACCCGATGACCCTCCGTCTTCGCAGCTTCGCCACAGACCCCCGGTACGGCACGAATGAGAGTTGGCACTGATGTCGAAAACCAAGCCGTTCACCCACAGCAAGCCCGAGATGGAGCTGGTCAAGGGGAAGACGGCCCTCCTTGTCACTGACCTCCAGAACGAGTTTTTCCGCGCGGAGGGGACGACCTACTACGAACTCATCGCGGAAGCGCTGGAAAAGCGCAATGTGCCGGACCACATCGAGGACCTGCTGAAGGCGGCGAAAGAGAATGACATCTACGTCATCCACTCGCCGCACTTCTTCTATACGCCCGATGGCCAGTGGGTCGCTCCCGCCGGTGAGATCGGGGACTACCTCCTGAACTCGCCGAATCACTTCGTGTTCCGGCAGGACTCGATCGAGCTGGACGGGTTCGCTGGCTCCAGTGCGGACTTCCCGGAGCGGTACAAGCCCTATCTCAAGGACGGCAAGACGGCGAACACCTCGCCGCACAGGCTCTTCTCCACCCGACACAACGACGTCGAGCTGCAGCTGCGGATGCGGCGCATCGAGACCGTGATCATGGCAGGGCCGGCGGGGAACATGTGCCTCGAGGCCCACATGCGCGACGTCATCGAGATGGGTTTCCAGGTAGCCATGGTGCGTGACGCAACTGCCGGCGGCGTCAACGACGAGGGTGACGGCTACGAGGCGGCCATGGTCAACTGGCGGTACCTGGCGCACGGCCTGTGGACGACCGAAGACGCCGTCAAGCGGATGAACGCGCTGAGCCAGTAGTCCCACGCGCCAGAGTCGGGCGTCCGCGCGAGATCGCCGGCACGAGAGTGACGCTGAAGCGGACGGCAGACTCCGCAACTGACGGGCGCAGCCCCCGCGGCAGGGGGGCGCTCCGCTCGGCGTCATCGCTGACTACCTGGCCGGGATCGACTTCGACCGGCGCGCGGACCCCATTCGAGCACACCGGTTTCACCGGCTCGGGTGCTACTGCCGAAAGCATCTGAAGAGGTAGGACGTCCGCAGCCGACTGGCTGGGCATCGCGAGGAAGGCATTGCAGTGAGTGATGAGCGCAAAGTAGTCGTGGTCACCGGAGCTTCTCAGGGGCTGGGCGAGGCGTTCGTGAAGGCGTACCGGGAACGGGGCTGGCGCGCCGTCGGCAACGGACGATCCATCGCCGCCTCCGCCCACCCGGACTACATCACGGTGGCCGGCGACGTCGGCGACCCCGAGGTAGCCCGCCGGGTCATCGAGGTCGCGCTGACAGAGTTCGGCCGCGTCGACACCCTGATCAACAACGCCGGGATCTGGCGCCCGGGCCCGATCGCCGACATCCCGGAAGAGCAGTACCGGCGAGTGATGGCAACCAACGTCGACAGCGTCTTCTTCGCCACCCAAGCAGCAGTGCCCGCCATGCGCAGACAGGGCGGCGGCCACATCCTCCAGGTCAGCACCAGCCTGGTCGAGCACGCACTGCAGAACGTGCCCGCCGTCCTGGCTTCCCTGTCCAAGGGCGCCGTCGTCTCCGCCACCCGCGGACTGGCGATGGAACTCGCCCAGGACAACATCCGGGTCAACGCCGTCTCGCTGGGCATCGTGCGCACCCCCTTGCACGAACCGGAAACCCTCGAGGACAAGAGGTCCTTCGCACCACTCAACCGCGTCGGCGAGATCGTCGACGTCGTCCGCGCAGTCAACTACCTGGAAGACGCGGACTTCGTCACCGGCGAGATCTCCTACATCGACGGCGGCCGCACCGCCGGCCACTGACAGAAAGAACGCCAGTTTCATCCGTCCATACCGACACTTGGAATCAAGAAGGCGACGGTGTATTGGGATGAAGGGTCTGAAACTCACCGGTCACGGTTACCCGAACGAGGTCGTGGAGTTGGGCGACGTGCCCGACGTCGGCGACCCAGGCCCCGACGAAGTCGTCATCGACGTCGAGGCCTCGTCGGTCGAGCCGACCGATCTTTACATCATCGCCGGGATCTACGGAGCCCTGCCTCCTCTGCCGCACCTGCTCGGCGCGCAGGGCGTCGGCCGCGTCTCGGCCGTCGGAAGCGACGTCAAGCACCTGAAGGTGGGCGACCGCACGGTGGTGCCGCCACTGAGCAACGCTTGGGTCGAGCGGGTCAAGACGAGCGCACCGTGGCTGCGGCCGCTGCCTGACGCGGACGTCAACCAGCTCGCCATGCTCGGGATCAACCCCGCGACCGCCTACCTCCTGCTGACCGAGATCGTGCCCGTCCAGGCCGGCGAATGGGTCGTGCAGAACGCGGCGAACTCCGGCGTCGGACGGTCTGTGATGGCTGTCGCCAAGTCCAAGGGCATCAAGACCGTCAACGTCGTTCGCCGCCCCGAGCTCGTCGGCGAACTCACGGCGCTCGGCGGCGACATCGTCTTGGTCGACGGACCCGACCTCCCGCAGCGCATCGCGGAGGCCACCGACAACGCCAAGATCGCGCTTGCCCTCGACGGCGTTGGCGGCTCGGCCACACAGCGCCTGCTCGACACCGTCGGGCACTCTGGAACCGTCATCATCTACACCAGCATGAGCGGCGAACCCCTCACTGTGCCCGGGCCGTCCCTGCTGTTCGCGAACCAGACGATTCGCGGATTCTGGATCGTCAACTGGTTCCAGGAGCAGACCAGCTTCGACAAGATCACGGCCATGTACCAGGACCTCGCCGAACTGGTCGCTTCTGGGGCGCTCTCGCTCCCGGTCATCGGGGAATTCACCCTGGAGCAGTACCCCGAGGCGCTCGCCCTGGCCGGAGAGTACCGCGGCAAGGTCATCTTCAAGCCCAACGTGCGCCAGTAACCGCGCACGCGCGGCCCGAAGGATCGCCCCGCTTCGTGCGGTGAGCGGCCGGGAACCCGGACGCCGAGCCACCTCGGGCCCCCCCTTCTCAGCGCAGAGGGCGCACGAGATTTACGGGCGCAGTCCCTCACCCGCCACCGGGTTCGCGATGCGCAGCCCGATCTACGCAAGTTCGCAAACCACCTATTTCTCATCTTGCTCAATACCGTTTGGAGAATCACCGTGACCGACGAGGCACAGCCTCTTCCCGCCGCCCTGCAGATGCAGCACCTCCTGACCGGCTTCGAGGTCTCGCAGGCCCTCTACGTCGTCGCCGAGTTGGGAGTGGCGACGGCGCTGCTCGACGGCCCTCGCAGCATCGAAAGCCTGGCGGCCGACGTACATGCCGACAGCGACGCGCTCGGGCGCATCATCCGGTTCCTGACCCCGCTGGGGGTCTTCCGATCCGTGGAAGGCGGCGTGGAAGTCACCGACCTCGGCCGCACGCTGGCCGACGGCCCGGCCGATTCCGTGCGAGGACTGGCCCGATACTGGATGGAAACGCACTACGGACCGTTCAGCGGTCTGCTCCATGCGGCCCGTACGGGAGAGCCCGGCGCCAAGAAGGTCCTCGGCAAGCCGTTCTTCGACTGGGTCGGCGAATCTCCGCGCCTGACCGCGCTGCAGAACTCCGCCATGGCCGGCGGCGGCCGCGCCCTACGGGGCAACCTCCTGGACGTCTACCAGCTTCCGCACGGACGGACGATCGCTGACATCGGCGGTGCGGACGGCACCCTTCTCGCCGAGTTGCTGACAAGGTTCCCTGAACGGCAGGGCACAGTCTTCGACCTTCCCGGCGTGGTCAGCAAGGCTGCCGATGTCCTGGCCGAGGCTGGGGTGGCCGATCGGGCGACCGTCGTCGCGGGCGACTTCTTCGTCGACACTGTGCCGACCAGCGACATCTACGTGATGTCCGTCGTCCTGCACGACTGGGACGACGCTTCTGCCCTGACCATCCTGCGCAGCGTCGCCAAGGCGGCTGCCGCCGGTGCGCGGCTCGTCCTGGTGGAGACGGTCCTGCCCGAGGGTGACGGGCCCCACTACACGAAGATGCTCGACGTGACCATGCTGGCCATGCTCGGTGGTCGGGAGCGCACCGAGAAGCAGTGGCGGCGCCTTCTGGCCGAGGCAGGTTTCGTTATTGACCGCATCGTTCCCGGGTCTGGAATCGCATCGGCGATCGAGGCCACGCTGACCTGACGGTACGGTCAGTCCCCGACGTAGCGAACGTCACCGGCTCCGCCGCGCAAGCCAACCATCCCGTCCCGTGCAGGCGCCTTCACCCGTCGAGGCGGGTATAGCACGGGCACGGGTGGCTGCGCGGCGGGGCCGTGCTCGTTACGGAGTTTCATTTCACCGACTGGGCGGCGCACTGCAGGGGCTGTCCCCTGCAGCGGAGGCTCGATGAGCCCATGCCTGCGCCGCGCATCTGTTCGGTGCACCGCGGCGACCCCAGCGAACAGGTCGGCCGACTCGGTCCCGTAGGCGGTCAGCGAGCGGCAATTCAGGATGTTCACACTGTGCCGCATTTCGACGGTCCCCTGGCACAACAGCAGCGAGACCTGGCCCTCCTGTCCCTCGTGCTGACTTTCGCCACGAGCACATCTCCTACCACCAGGGGGGGCAGCGGCGCCGAACCGCGATCCCTCTGCTTCTTGACCGTTTCCGGCACCGGTGCCGCATCCGAAGGCGTCGTGCCGGAGCCCACTTCCAGATTCGCCCAGGCCGCTCGTCTAGAGCGTTCGCAAGACAGGTGGAAGCCCCGACGTGATGCCGAATTTCAGAGGTCCGACGCTCAGGGACTGGAGGGCGTTTTTCTCGTCCGTCCACCGCTTCTTTGCGGTACAAAACCGCAGAAAGAGCAGGATTCCGTTGCTCCCGCCGGACCAGCAGTAGACCATCCACCTCGACCCGACGACAAGCCTGGACGTGCCCGTCTTGCACGCCGCGCTCATCGCCCACGCGGCGTCCTCGCCTGCGCCCGACCTGCTTGCCTGCCTGCCTGCTGGACTGACCGCGACCCCTTCCCCGCCTGCGAATGATCGTCAGCACATGCGATCAACCTGATGGCCACCAGCTCACGTCAGGATCGGCGCTGCCGGTTCACATCGGCCGAGGGCGGCCGTCCACGTGCGGCCGCAGCAGCTGCAGCCGCACTCCCGCCCGGTCCTGCTAAGTCGGCGGATTCGTGGTGGCCGTGAGGTTTGCCCGACGAGAGGAAGGCATCCCTGGGGTGCTGCACCGAAGCCAGTGAGCCCTTTCGAACTTGCAGCAGCAACGGGCTGGTTGGGCTGACAACGTGGCGAAGCCCCTGGTAGTTGGGTTTTCGACCAAGAGAACCGTCTCCGCCAGAGGCTTCGCATGCTTGTACTACCGCCTCAACTGGCCAGCTCCATCTCCAGCAGTAGCCGTACTACTTCCGGAAGGCGGAATTATCCTGGAGTTTTGATATCACTTTCATAGAATTCTCTATTGCGTGCAATAAAGTCCTCCACGCCAAGCGGGTCCGCGCCTGTCAGTGTGCGTACGACTTCGTTAGTGCCGGAAAATATTCCATTTTGATAATCGATGGCGACGTTAGTGAGGTGCTGGACCAAGTATGGGTTGAACCCTTTCTCTATCTGTTCAGTGCGGAACTGGTCGACTTCTATGGGTACGTAAGTAACTCGTCTACCCAAGACGCGAGTCATGGCGGCCGCAATCTCATAGTGATCCATCTCTATTTTCCCGAATAGCTCGTAGGTCTCCCCGGCGTGCACATTCGGGTCGATGAGGATCGCCGAAATAACTCGACCCAAATCTTCGGCGGCGATGGGGGCGTGGCGTGCACCAGAGAATGCCAGACGCAGCTCACTCCGTTCGCGATCCCAAAACCGCGTGAGCCACTCTGCGAACATTGTTGGGCGCAGGTGAACAACGCTTCCCGCAAAGTGATCGAGCGTGCGCTCACAGAGCCAATCTTTGCGAGAGGCATGACTGCCAGCATCTCGCCGCGCGGGCATCTGTGACATATTTACAATTGCTTCAATTTTATTCTCAGTAGCTACCTGAAGCATTACGGTCGTAGCCTCAAGCAGATTGGGAAGGATTGGGTAATTGAAATAGACAGCCCCAACATCACGGGTGGCTTTCGACATTGCGGAAAGGTCTGTGAGGTCACCGACTGCTATTTCAGCGCCCATAGCAGACAGCTTGTCAGCACGCTCGTCCAACCTGCGAACCAGCGCGCGGACAGAGCGCCCCTGCTCAAGGAGCCTCATAGTTGTTTGACTGCCAGTCCGACCTGCAGCGGCAGTGACCAGTATTTTGCGAGACACGATATTCCTCTTCTAATATGCGTCTACTCAATGAGAACTGTTCGACAGCAGCCCGATTAGTTATTTTCCCGAAAGGTCGAAAGGCAACCTTATTCATGCCTGCGGCTCAGTGGTTTCCGCTCTAGAGATGTCTGAAATCTTGCATTCAAGAGATTGGTCGATATCCGAGCGCAATGTCCGTCAATCTGTCGCAGCAAGCGTGTAGTGAGCTTCGTAAGACAACGCTACTCCATCGTGTTGATTCGAGCCACAGGAGCCTGAAGGCTAGGTCGCGATCCTGCGCCCCGGCCCTGCAATTGAATTTGAGAGGTGCCACCTGGACTGGTACGTGTGATCGCCGTAACCAATCGTGCGAATAGTTTGTGTAGTAGTGATCCGAAGCTTGAACGGCAGGAGTGCGAGCAGATTCAGCTGGAAAGCGGTGCGACAGATTGGTAGGAGCCTAAAATTACAGCGCTATGGCAGGACCCGAATCCCGCTCGAACGCGGCAGTGAGTCAGTAGCTTTGTTACACGCATCCCTGGGCCTACTTTTCCAGGCTGGATCAAGGCGGTGATCGGGTGCTGCACGGCCTAGAGTTTGATGTGTCGGTGGTCGTGGGGTTAGCTGCTGGCGCCGGCGCACTTCTCCAACTGGTGTTCGTCGAATGAGAGGGGCCTACGCCGATCCATCTGCGTCAGGTTTACGGAGTATCTTGAGGTTCGCGCCGCAGGTTCCGCGATGCTCACACTTCAATAACTACTCTCCCGAGCAGAGCGGACTCGACAGCTTCGTGAGCTGCGACGACCTCGTCGAGCGCGAAGTTCGTAGTAGGTAGGGGACTCAGAGCACCATCGCGCAACGCGTCAGAAACCCCCTTTGCCGCGACGTCCAAAGTAGAGGCCCCAACAGTGAGGAGCTGGACAAAGGAAAGAGTGACATTTGCTGTCATGCAGGAACGAACGTGCAACTCCAGCGGGTTCGTGTTTGCGGCAGCATAAGTAATCACCGTTGTGCGTGGTCCGACCACCGCGAGGTCGAGATCCAGGTTCGCTGCAAGATCTACCTCGATGATCCGATCTACGTGCTCGACCGCTGCCTTGATCTGCTGAATCGCTCCAGAGTTACGATAATTGACGACAGTGTCGGCTCCTGCTTTACGCGCAAGTTCAGCTTTATCTGAATCACTGACCGTACTCACAACAGTGGCACCTGCCCACTTCGCCATCTCGACGGCATAGTGGCCGACGGCCCCGGCCCCTCCGGCCACCAGCACGGTGCGCCCGCTGATCGGGCCGTCCTTGAAAAGGCAGTGATGTGCTGTGATCGCCGGAATTCCGAGACATGCAGCAAAGTCGTCGGAGATACCTTCGGGTAGTGGCACCGCATTGCGCTGGTTGACGACCGTCCACTCCGCTGCTGTGCCCCATGGCAGCTTGACGGCACCGAACCACACCCAAACCTGCTGACCAACGCGTCCTGGCTCTACGCCGTATCCAACGGCGTCGATCTCTCCGCTCCCATCCAAGTGAGGAATTTGGTAGCCATCGATCGATTGCGGAACGTAGCCCGACCGCAGCTTCACATCGAGAGAGTTAAGGGCTGAGCGCCGGATTCGCACCCTAACCTGCCCGGGACCTGGCTCAGGGCGACGGCGCTCGCCGACCCTGAGGACTTCACGAGCCGTGCCATGGGTTTCGTAGTAGGCGGCCTTCATAGAAGAAAAGATAATGCCTTTTTTTGCGAAAGTCAGTACCCGGACCGCGCAGCATGGTGCGGCAGGGAAAGCGCCTGGCCAGGAACCTTGTCGCGACCCTCCGCGGACGCACGGCGAAGAACTACGTTCACCACAGTCTCGGAGTGGTTGCCACCCTGGGAATCGGCCCCGGCATCTTCCAGTTCCGCGGCCTGGTCGTCAAAGGCCTGCCGACCTGGCTGATGCACCGCGGCTACCACCTTCTTGCCGTACCGACCTGGGAGCGGAAGATCCGGTTCCTCGCGATCTGGCTGACCGCCGCCCGCTCGGCCTCTCGGTGACCTCGGGGAGTATGTGGCCCGATGCCTCAACCAGGTGGAAACTCACGTCCCGGCGCGTGACCTCGGGATAGGTATTCGTGCCATGCGACGCAACGTCAGATTCGGACGAAGCCTCTCGAGGAGCCATCTGCGAGCACCTCGCGTCGCAGGCTGCCGGCCGTGAAGGACACAGCGGTTTCGCGAGGCACCGGGCAGCGCCGGGGTCGGTCGGCTCTGTCGCCGGCCCCGGGGCTACTCGCGTGCTTGCCAGATGCTCCGGCGGCTGCCGGGTACCGGGCGGGGTTGAACGGGTGGTCTAGCCGAACAGGGTGGCGTAGCGGGCCGCGCCGCTGGTCAGTGTGCCTTGGATCGTCTTGGTGAGGTCGTCTCCGAGGACCTCATCAGTGCCTGACTCGATGCCGTCGAGCGCGGCGGTGACGATGTGGGCGGGGGTCGCCTTGTCGGGCAGCGGGAACTGCGCGCCCATGGTGGTGTCGACCGGGCCCATGAGCAGGCCGACGACGTGCGTGCCCTGCTCCTTCAGTTCGTGCCGGAGGCCGTCGGTGAGGCTCCACGCGGCGGCCTTCGACGCACTGTAGGAGGCGAAGCCGGGGAAGGAGAGCCAGGCCACGGCCGACAGCGCGTTGAGGATCGTCCCGCCGCCGTTCGCCTTCAGCGCCGGCGCGAACGCCGAGGCGACATCGAGGGTGCCGAAGAAGTTCGTCTCGAACTCGTTGCGGATCACTGAGATATCGCCGCCGATGATCGGCTGCGGGACGGCGATGCCCGCGTTGTTGATGACGATCTGCACGTCAGAGGCCTGCCGGGCAGCGGCCTCGACCTCAGCGTGGTTGGTGACGTCCAACTGGATGGGCTCGACACGGTCGGCCGGCTTGACGGCGTGCGGGTCGCGGGCCGCGGCGTAGACCTTTGCGGCGCCGCGCTCCAACAGCTGGCGGACGAACTCCGCACCGATGCCGCGGTTAGCGCCGGTGACCAAGACGACGGATCCAGAGATTCCCATGACTGACCTCTCTCAACGGGCCTGCGCCGCGGCCATGCCAGATGGCGTGCCGGGTGCCAGACCACTCGGTTGTGACTTGCAAAACGGTGGAGAAGTTCCGGTTGTACGGACACGAGCTGGCCTAACCGATCGCCGCCCCCTGGAGCGCCAGCTGGCCCAGGCGGCGGCGTCGATGACGTGGCAGTCACCGCCGTGGAGCCGCTGGATGGCCTTGCGGCTGGCGGATCACGCGGTGGATCCGCCAGCCGCCGCGGCGGTAAGTACGCGACCAGCGGACACGGCCGCAGGAGGCGGCGCCGATCAGTGCTTTCGCCGAGGCGTTGCCAGAGTCACCACAGTGGTGCAGGCAAGGCAGGCCACGATCATGAAGGCCCAGCCACGGTGGTAGCCGGTCAGGCTGTTCGCGGGGATGCCGGACAGGAAGGTCACCAAGATGGCCACGCCGATGGCGCTGCCTACCTGCCGGGCCATGTTCAGGACTGCGCTGCCGGTGGTGGCGCGGTCGGCGGGGAGGGTGCCCGCGGCAGCGAACAGCGGGGCCTGTGTGAGTCCTGCTCCGGCGCCGCCGATGATGAGGCCGGGCAGGAATCCGGCTGCGTAGTCGGGGTGCAGGGTCGTGGCCAGGAGCCAGAACAGGGATGCTCCCGCGAACAGCAGGGTTCCGGTGATGGCGGGTGCCTTGCGGCCGAACCGTCCGGTGATGCGGCCGGCGTTGAGCGCGGTGGCTGCTGCGCTCAGGGGTCCGGGTGCGATGGCCAGTCCGGTGCGGATGACGCCGTAGTGCCATGTGTTCTGCAGGAACAGGACCGTGATCAGCAGCCACGCCGAGAAGGCGAGGAAGAACAGGAACAGGGCTGCCGATGCGGCGCTGAACTCGCGGCTGGCGCCGAAGAGGGAGGCTTCGACGACCGCGTGCGGGTGCCGGAAGGCCCGCCAGACCGTCACGGTTCCGGCTACGACGGCTCCGGCCAGGAACAGCACGGTCCCGGTGCCGGACCATCCCCAGGAGGTGCTCTGAACCATCGCGGATGTCAGCAGGGCGACCGCGACCAGGAGCGCGGCTCCGGAGATGGGGTCGGGCATGCGGGTACCCTGCTGGGCCCGCACCTCCGGGAGCACCCGCAGGCCGAAGAGGATGGCGGCTACGCCGATCGGCACGTTGATCAGAAAGATCAGCCGCCAGTCGGCCGCAACGAGCAGCCCGCCGACGGTGGGGCCCAGGGATGCGGCGATGGCTGCGACGCCTGCCCACAGTCCCACGACCAGGGTGTGCTGCTCCCGCGGGAAGGCGGGAAACAGCAGGCCGAGCGAGGTGGGGATCACCATGGCTGCGCCGAACCCCTGCAGAACCCGGCCGATGATCATGAAGCTGAGGCTCGGCGCGACAGCACAAACGACCGATGCGACGGTGAACAGCACGACCCCGGCAAGCAGGAAGCGGCGTCGGCCGAAGTGATCGGCGAGTCGTCCGGATGGCACGAGTAGTGCGGCCAGGACGATCGAGTATGCGTTGAGGACCCACGACAGGTTACTCAGGGTGGCGTTGTGGAAGCTGCCGGCCATGTCGGGCAGGGCGACATTGACGATGAATAGGTCCAGTTGCGCCATGAATGCGACGGCGGCGAGGACGGCGAAGACCGACCAGCGCGAAGCCGTCGCCTTCGGCGAAGCCAGGGGCGGTGTCGCCGTCGACGGGGTCGGCGGCTGGGCACCAACGGTTGTCATGCGTGTCTCCCGAGGGGTCTCTGATGTCTCGTTGCGACCGTACACGGTTAGCACGCAACAGAACAGTGCTGAGTCATCTCATGGTTGCGACCGTTGACCAGACGGTCGCGTCGCGCAGTACCATCGGAGGATGGGTAGCGAGCAGGAGACGGCCAGCTGGAAGGTTCCCGCTGACGCCGTCGTCGACTTCGTCAACACCCGGGCCGACGGCGCCGGGCACATCGAGCGCTTCGGAAGTGGTGCGGACCTGCTGCAGTGGGCCCGTGAACGGGACCTGCTGGACGACGGCGCGGCCGTGACGGACTTCGACGTTCTCGCGGCCCGTGAGTTGCGCGAGGCCCTGCGGACTGTGCTGCTCTCCCACACCGACGGCCAGCAGACAGCGGCTCTCGCCGATGCGCACGAGCGGCTTCGCGCAGCCAGCGACCGTTACCCGGTCAGAGCGGTCGTCGCTGCGGGCCGAGTTCGGCTCGTGCCGGTTGCCGGCGGGGTGCCCGGCCTGCTGGGGACCGTGCTGGCCGCGGCCGCGGAGACTGCGCACCGCGACGAGTGGGCGCTGGTCAAGGCGTGCTCCAGCCCGAAGTGCCTCTACGCCTTCCGTGACCGGACCCGCAACCACTCCGGCCGGTACTGCAGTCCGCGGTGCGGGTCGCGGATGTCCATGCAGGCATCACGGGAGCGGAACAAGGAAGACCGGGCCTGACCCGTCGGTGCGGCTCGCGCACGGGCCGCAGTCGCCGAGCAGGTGCGTGAAAAGACGTCGCAGGATAGGGCGGCTTTCCCTGCCTGCCAGCGACTCTCTATGGGCCGCTGCCCTGCTGGCTCGCCTGTGGGCCGAATAGGCCGGTCGCAGGATCGCCGGTCAGGGAGGCGGAGAACCGGGCACCTGGGGCCCACGACCGGCCGTAGCCCCGCCCCTGTCAGGAGGTCTGTCTGCCGTGTCTCCAAGACTCTCATCCTCCGGTCCATCGACGGCCCGTCATTGATTCGCCTTCTTTTCGATTCGAGGCGCCTGGCGGCCTGAGGCGCGGGAGCGGTTCGGAGGAGTCGCGGCGGCACGATCGGGCAGGTGGGCGGCGACACGAAGCCGGGCGAATTCCGCCGCCAGAGCTACTGGGGGGTAGTGCGCGTTGAGCCCGCTGGGGTTGGGCAGCACCCACACCTGGGATCCGCCTAGCACCTCTGTTTGTGGCCCTACTCGCGCGTCCCGGACATCGAATGCCGTGCGGTATCCGGTTACTCCCAAAAACGCCAGCCATGTGGGCCGCAGGGCTTCCATACGCCGGAGGAGGTCCTCGCCCCCTTGGAGGTAGGCGTCGCGCGTGAGGTCGGACGCACGAACCGTTGGCGTACGGACGATGGTGGTGAGGCCGAGGCCCAGGTGCAGAAGGTCGCGTTCCTGCTCGGGCCGCAGTCGATACGGTGTGAAGCCTGAACGATGGAGCGCGGGCCACATTCTGTTGCCTGGAGTCGCAAAGCTGTGCCCACGCATCGCCGATTGCAGGCCGGGGTTGATGCCGACGAAGATGACGTCCAGGCCCTCGTCGACGATGTCATCCAACTGTGGTGAATTCGTGGCATTCACGGTTGCCTCATGCTGCTGCGAGGGGGAGACACCGGCTGTGGGAAAACAGGTCACCCGTGCACTACACGGCCGGTGTTGCCCGTGCCGGCGCATCAGGGCGCCTTCGTGGGTGCGCCGCTGTGCTCGGGCCGGGTCGAGGCAGCCTGAACCGCTGGTGTGGGCCGGGGGCGCTGGGTCAGCGAGGCCGCGATCCCTACAGCGGCAAGGAGCGTGACGCTACCGGAGAAGATGAGCGCGACGTCGTGCGCGCTGATGTGTGCTTCGGCGATGCCGGCGATCACGATCGGGACCGAGAACATCAGGTAGGACACGATGTAGAGCACGGCGAGTGCGCCGGCTCGCTGTGCTGGTCGCGCTACCTGGACGACGGCACGCACGTTGCCGAGGAATGCGAGGCCGAATCCGACGCCGGCGATGGCGCTGCCGGTGAGGAACAGCGCGATGTTTCCGGCGACGATCGCGATGAACGTCAGGCCCACTCCGGCGAACAGCGCAAGGCAGCCGATGAACATGGCCCTGGGTGCTGCTGCCTGCCGGCCGAGGACGACGGCCGTGCCACCGCTGAAGCACATGCAGAACACGGCGAACCCTCCCCACAGGAGGTTCGGAGACCCCTCGATCGAAGCGGCCAGGCCCGGCCCGAGCGAGAGGTAGAAGCCGATCAGGGCCCACAGGGCGATCAGGCTCGGGAGGATCGCGACGAAGGTAGAGCGTGCTTCGGGCGGGATTCCGATGACGGGCTTGAGGGATGCCAGGGCGCCCGGGCGCCGTTCGACGGTCTCGCGCGTCGTGACGACGACTGCGGCTCCGACGACGAGGCCGACGATGATCAGCCAGTAGACCAGGCGCAGGGGCACGGGCCCGTACTGCACGAGGGCGGCGGATCCCAGGCCGCCGAGGGCGAGCCCGAAGGGCGGTGCGGAACTCACCACAACAGTCCCCAGGAGCGAGCCTTTGCTCTCCGAGAGTTCAGCCAGCGCCGCGGACAGTGCGCCGAGGGCGCAGCCGGTTGCCACTCCTTGTACCGACCGTGCGACGCACAGGAGCGCGGTGGAGTTGGCCAGGATGAAGCAGATCATCGCGAGGATCTCGACGATGATCGACGCCAGGATGACGGGTCTGCGTCCGAGGTGGTCCGACAGCCGGCCGGTCACCAGCAGGCCGATGAGAAGCCCGACTGCGTAGAGGGCGAAGACCGCTGTCAGTGTCAGCGCGGAGAAGTGCCAGCGCGCGGCGTAGACCCGGTAGAGAGGGGCGGGAGCGCTGGCCGCGAACATGAATACGCCCAGCGTGAACCCGACGCCCCAGAACGCCGCCATGTCGGGCAGCGCCGGGCGGTGACGGTTCACACGAACTGAAATCATGAGTTCTCTTCCTTGCAAATGGCGTGCTGGAGGTCATCGCTCGGGTGCGTGCGCCGGAGGCACGACCAATACCGGTCGTGTCGTGTGTGCGAGGACTTCCCGGGACACCGAACCCAGCAGCGCGCCCTTGAGCGGGCTACGGCCGCGTGAGCCGATGACGATCGAAGCCGCATCGACCTCGTCGGCGACCTTGAGGACGGCCTTCCAGACGAACTCGTCGCCTTCCTCGACGCGCGCCTTCGCGCGACCACCGCCGGCACGCGCGATCTCCGCCCCGCGAGCCGCAGCAGTGCGGGCCTCTTCTTCCGCGGCCCGGTCCGCCGACTCGTGCGCCACGACCGCCATCGCACCCAGACTTCCCGCTTCAGCGAGCCGGCTTGCCACCGACTGCCAAACCGTCAGGACGATGAGGTTGGTGGATGCCAGGAGTGTCTGCGTCACACCAAGGCCCAGCCTCGACGCGGCGGACCCGTCGAAGCACACGAGCGTCACCGGCCGGGTCATCCGGCACCACCCCCCGCGGTGGCGCCCGATACCCGCCATACGGCAGTGCCGCATACCCGAGAGGCGTTTTCGGTCAAATACATCACGCCTCAAACATGCCGGAGATCCCGGCGACCGACGAGAGGCAGCGCGGCCAGCGCTCATCGAATTGCGGCCAGGGAACGTCCGGGCGGTGATCGTCTTGATCGCGGGGAAGCGGGCCGCTCGGACGCGGGCCTCGCCGCCGTGTGATTCGCGGGCGGAGACCTCGCGTTGGAGGCAGACGACCAGGTATTCGGCGTCGGTCAGGACTCCTTGCGGGCGCGTTCGGCGAGCCGGTCGGCGGCGTCCAGTAGGGCCGGCGCCTCCATCGCGCGAGCGAGGAAGGCAAGGTCGGCGGCGGTCTGGGAGCCGGTCCTGCGGCCCGCTGCGGTGCTTTCGGCCGGGGCAGTGGCGGTGCGGGGCATCAGCCGGCCTCCCTGTCGCCGCCGCCTTCGATGACGGTGAACAGCCGGTCATAGAAACCGAGTTCGCATTGCTCGACCTCGACGAGCGGGCCGGCCTCGGCCCGGGACCGGCGGGCGTCCTTGGCCTGGGCGGCTTGCTGATGGCGGGCCTGCCCGCGCATCGTCTGGGCCGCGGCGGCGTGGTCGGGATCGGTGAGGGTCTGGTGGCGGGCCCAGCAGCGGGAGTAGCGGGCGACGATCACGCCGCCGGTGGCGAGGGCGATGACTTCGTCATTGTCGGTGAGGACGGTGACCGTGTGTCCGATGGCCTCGGGGTGCACGGAATAGTCGTTGTTGTCGACGCGGATGTATTGGTCACGCCCGATCCGGGTCTGCATCCGCCACCAGGCGGGCGGGTCAACGGGCGGCAGGGTGAGCATCCTGGCCCGGTCGGCCTCCCAGCGTTCGGCGGGACGGGCCTGCAGGGTGCTGTGCAGGCGCGGCTCGTGTGCTGTCCCGCTGCCCGTCCTGATTGTGGTCCGCGATCAGGTAGGCGCTGGCAGCGGCCACGGCGAACCCGGTGACGGCGGCCGCTGCGACGAGCCAGGTGCGGCGGCGGGCGATCCGGCGCAGGGCCAGGGTCCAGGCAGGGTCGTCCTCGGCGGCCGGCAGGCCCTCCCACCCGGCCGTCACCAGGTCACCCACCAAGGTCGGTCCCGCGGCCCCCGGCTGCAGGACCTGGGTGGTCTGGGCGGCGAGCAGCACAGTGCACTGGCCGGCCAGCGCGGCGGCCGTGGGCCGCTCCTGCGGTGTCTTGGCCAGCGCGGACGTCACCAGGGCCAGGAGGTCGTCGGGGATTCCGGCAAGGTCGGGGTCGCCGGACATCACCCGCACCGCGACCACGTCCGGTGCCCCGGTGCCGAAGGGCAGCCGTCCGGTGGCGGCGTAGGCGAGCAGTGCTCCCCAGGCGAAGATGTCCCCGGCCGGCCCCACGGCGCCGGTTCGGTAGCCCTCGGGGCCATCGCCGACGAAGTAGTCAGACCGGTCCTCGACCAGCACCACGACGGATCACTGCTCCGCGTGCGCATCGAGGCCGACTTCGACCGAACCCGCCAGCTCATGGCTCCCTACGCCCTGGAAATTCTGGAGCCCGAGGAAAGCGAATTCCTGATCGGAGACAACCCCGCTCTCGCCGTACGCAGGGAGGGCGACCGCCTCTCCTCCGGGATGGCCCTGCAAGACGCACACACCACAGTCCTTCCTATCGGCCCCCACCACATGCTGGCCCTAGGGAAAACCTCTCTACAGGGCTGCCTCACCAAGTCCGCGGTCGACAAGCTGAACACGCTCCAGATCGAAGCCGCCCGCGAATACGTGTACACCCGTCCGCGCAGCTCACTTGCGGCGATGATCCGAGACAAGGCCACGTCAAGATCGCGTGCGCGGTAGATCAGCGCCAGAAGGATCCGCGGCGATGAGTCGGCTGCTGGTCCTCGCCGGTCGATCAAACCTCTATGAAGGCGACGACCACCACGGTCTTGAGGGCCGTCACCCAGTACAGGAGCCGGACGTGCTCGATGTCGTCGACGTACTGGCGCAGCCGGGGGCCGGTGCTGTCGCCGGGGAGCGGTTCGCCGGCGTCGGGGTCGACGGAGATGACGACCAGGGCGCGGTCGAGGGCGTGGATCTCTGCCTCGTTGGTGATGTTCTCGAGCTGCTTGGTGGCGGAGTCGGAGAAGACGATCCGGGCGCGGCGTGATCCGTGGGCCATCAGGCGACGGCCGGGCGCTGGGCTGCGAGCCGGCTGAGGTGTGCCTCGCGCAGCTCCTCCCAGGGCGTGCAGTCTTCCGCTGCGGGCAGGCCGTTGGCGGCGATGTCCTCCAGGACGGCGGCGAGCCGGTCGGCGCTCTCGCGGGTCCTGGCCGCATACGCGCGGACCGCGTCGGCGGCCGCGGGCTCCAGTTGCTGCCGGGCGTGGTCGGCGGGGTCCGGCTGTTCGCTCATCGAGGGCTCCAGGGACAGAACTGGCGTCTAATCCAACGGTATCGCCGATCCGGCCCCTAGGGACCGCTCCGGAAGAACAGGCCGATACGAGGAGGCCGCCACAGGGCACGGTTGGGCTGGCCGTCATCCTGGAGCGGCCGGCACACCGCGGACTACGCGAGTGGCCTCCTGGCTACGGCGCGCGCGTAGCGTGCGGGCATGCGCTTTCGCTGGGACTGGGTAGAGCCTGCGATGCCCGTGCCGTACGTACCGACCCTTGGCCCGTCCACCCGGGCGCTGCCACGCACGGGGTGCGGGCAGGACCTTCTCGTACTCAGCCGGCGCGGGACACCATGCTGCTCCGGGCTGCTTCCAGTACAGAGAGCCAGGAGGCGACGTTCGGCCTGCGCCGCAGAAGAGCTCTGCGCTCGCGTTCGGTCATGCCGCCCCACACACCGAACTCGATACGTTCATCCAGGGCCTCGGCCAGGCACTCGGTGCGCACCGGACACCTCGCGCAGACCGCCTTGGCCTGCTTCTGGCGTGGACTGTCCGCGAACAGGTCGTCCGCGTCGGAACTGCCGCAGGCGGAGTTCTCTCGCCAGTCGGCTTTCGTACCCGTCATGACTTCCCTCTCCCCCGCCACCGTTCAACCATAGTGCGCTGACGAAGGCGCCATCCCAGCTCACCCCCGGCCCGTCGATGTGCGCACCGTGCGCGAAACATGCCATGGAGCCTGACCACGACCGATGGAAATCGAGTCAGGAGTCTCGTACTTCGGCTGACGGTCGACGCCCGGGCCGTCGAGCGAGGTATTCAGCGGCGTCACGGCTGGCGGGCAGAGTTTCGCGCAGGACGGGTTCACGCGTGACGGTAGCCGCGCTCGGAGTCACGGACGTGCTCGGTGTCAAAGGGCGTAAACCAGTCGACCGGGGCAAGGTTGACCATGCCCATGGACTGGTGAAGATCGTTCTCGGCGTCGTCGATCCCATCGAGCGAGTCGTCGAACAGCATCAGCACGTCGTGGTCCTGAAACAGGACGTCGGAGCAGACGTCCCAGTCTCCGTCGCCTCGGGCTTCGGGTAGGCCGGCCACCGTGTCGGCCACGAGTCGCGGCCGGTTGTGCGTGAGGTCCTGGGCGCGGGCGATGCCGAGGTGCAGGGCCATCTCCTCGCCGGTGCAGCGGGGTTCGACCTCGGCGCCGGACGTGCAGTCGGCGGCCAGGTCGTCGAAGGCCCGGGCCAACTGCCGCCGCCACGAGCTGTCCTGGTGCCAGGTCACTCGAGGCAGCGACCCGAACAGCCCGCCGCTGCTGCGCGCGGCCGGCTGCTCCCCCAGCGCGGACACCTCCTGCCACGCCTGGTCCGCCAGTTCCCGAAGGGCAAGGTGCAGCATCGCTCGCGTGCGCGCGGTGAGGACCTCCTCCTCTTCGTCGTCTTCTTCGCACCAGTCCTCGTTAAAGGGGTCGGCCTCGCCGTAGCGGGCGCGGTGGCGTAGGTGTTCGCTCACGCGGTGGGCAGCTTCTTCGGGTGCGGCGAGCGACGTGTCGATGATCAGGAGTTCATCTGAGAACGGTTCGGCGCTCAGCAGGACTCCCGCCTCCGTGAGCAGGGCGTCCTTCGTGTCGCCCGAGGCCCGGGGCAGGATCACGGCGTACTGGTTGTCGCTCAGCCGGTCGATGATGCTGGAGATCATCCCGGCGACGGTCCACGGATCGTCCCAGGGCGCGGTGATTTCGAGTCCGTCGATCACGAGGACATTGCCGGGCAGTTCGACGAAGGCCTCGTAGGCGGGCAGGAACTGGCCTTCCGCGTCGAAGAGTTGTTCTGCCGCAACGGCGGCGAGGGATTGCTCGTCGGCCAGGCGCTCGCCGAGGTTGTGGGCCTTCCAGTACTGGCCGCGCACCGCACGCACCCGGGCCACGGTCTCGTTGTCGGCCGTGAGGGAGATCTGCCAGGCCTGGACGCCCTCCGCGGCGGGATCGGCCAGCCGGTGGAGGTGCCGGAATTCCATGGTCAGGGTGCTGGGATCCGCCTTGGCCGGGGACTCGGTGGCCTGGTCCTGGTCGGTCATCGACTTCCTCTCGCCATGCAGTCGCGCCCGCGGCCGCGCGCATCAAGGCTAGCCAGCACGAACCCCGCTCCGTGGCGTCATCCGCGCACAGCACCCCGAATTGGCGTCGCCGGGCCCAGCGCCGCCGCAGATCCCCGGGTATCTCTGGGGCCCAGATCATGACCGGCGGCAACCGCTACCGTGACCAGGTCCCTAGAGTCGGTCCGGCATCAAGGAGCGCGCCATGGCCACCCGTCCGACGCTCGACGACATCCGGGCCGCCGCGCGGGAGATGCTCGTCATGGCCGCGCGCGACGCCACAGGCGAGGAGATGGCCGCGGTCCTGGTGCGCCTGGGAGGCGACACCCGCGAGGGCCAGGCCCACGTGAACCTGCTGCTCGCCGAGGTATTCGCCGGCATTCTCGACGACGAGTGCCCGGTCATCTGGCGCACCGCCGAGGGCGTGCCGGACGTGCGTGCACTCGCCGAGATCGCCCACGACCCGGCGGAAGCGCACCGATACGTGGCCCTGAAGGCGGCCGACGGCCAGGAGCTCAGCCTGGCGGAAGCCAAGGCGCGCATCGCCCGGCACTCCAGCGCCACCGACCTCACGATGACCTACCTCCGCTACCGGCGTCTGCATCCCGAGCAGCTTGCCGCGTTCATCGACGATGCCCGCAAACAGACCTCCCTGATGGTCGGCCGGGTCTGGGGCGCCCTGTGGGTCGCCTGTGCCACGGTGCGCGCCATGGCCGCGTACCGGGCCGCCGCAGAGGCTATCGATTGACCGGGGGCTGCCCGTAGGCATCCCATGAGAACTCGTCGGAAGACGAGGGATATCGTCCGGTCGCGGCCTGGCGCAGCCGGCGGAATCGCTTTCCAAGAGCGCGGCGTCTTCCGAGATACCTGCCGCGTTCCGGCATCGCTTGCCACACCCGCCAGTCCGGTCGAGTGCCTCTGATGGCGCTCTCTGAAAGCGGCCACCCCCTGCTCTGGGTAACCCCAGACCTGCTCAGTGGCTCTCCCCACTCATCCGCCTGCGGACGGGCACCACAAGGAAGGGGCCGCCTGGATTGGCCCCCGCCGCGACGTCTTCGTCTGGCCCGGCGAGAAACGAGCGGAAGCGGTCACTCTCGGCCGTCGCGTCGTGGTCGTCCCTGGGGCGGGCTCTCCCTGACCGTGCTGATCGGCTGCCGGCCTGCTCGATCTGTACCTGGTTCTATGTCACAGGTGTGTTCGGCGCTCCGACCGTCGCGAATACTGGCGGGCATGACTGACGCATCCGCAGCGGCGACCCCTCACCAGGCGCCCATCGCCATCTTTGTCAGCGCGGACGATCCTGTTCTGTCGCGCGAGTTTGAGTACGGTCCGAGGCTCAAACGGGCGATCCTCTCTGCCATCCTCACCGTTGATGAACCCCGACGGTGCCAGTTCCAGACGTACTGGGGCTCGCTCATGTTGCCGACTCGCCGCTGGGAGAACTCCTCGTCCGACGGCAAGTTGACGCTGGCGCACGATCCGTTTCTCCTGTGGTCTTCAGCCTCCACGCTGTGCCGAGGCGGCGAAGGCCGCTGGAGCACGCTGGGTGCTCACGCACCGTGGCTTCTCGGGACATCGAACGTCTACGTCGGTGTGATCTCGCAGCTGCCGAGCGAGCTGCGTGCACCGCTGGACGACCAGCTGCGGGCGTTTAGCTGGTACCTCGGTGCGATCGAAGTCGACCCGAACGACCCCCTCCACCAAGAGGTGTTCTCCTTGCTTCCCGGGTGGAGGTACTCGCGGGGCTGGGTGGATCACCCGGGCGAGGAGGGCATCTCGACGGGGGAACTCTTCGCAGGTATGGCGGTGGCTGGCATCGGCCTTGAAGATCGTCCGACCGCCGAACACCACTGTCAAATTCCGTGGAACCCCGCCCCGGTTCGGAACCTGTCAACCTGTTTGAGTCGGTTCGTTGATGCTTTTAGCTTGCTGTGGCTTCTGTCTCTTCGGTCTGGTCTGTCGGCTTGTTGATCCAGGAGGGCTCCGGAAGGCTGGGGGGCTTGGGGGTGCCTCGTCGGAACCGCTCGGGGTGCGCCGCGTATGCGGCGTGCAGGGCAGCCGTGCGCTGGGCGTGGATCTCTTCTGCCTGGCCGGTGTGGACCATAGCGGGGGTCATCAGCCCTATGCCGCTGTGCCGGTGGTGCTCGTTGTAGGTGGTGAAGAAGTCCGCGCAGAACATGCGGGCCTCGGCGAGAGAGCCGAAGGACCCGGGGAACGTCGGGCAGTACTTCAGGGTCTTGAAGTTCGACTCACTGTAGGGGTTGTCATTGGAAACCCGGGGTCTCGAATGGGACTTGGTGATGCCCAGGTCCGCGAGGAGGAACGCCACCGGCTTGGAGGCCATCGAGGAGCCGCGGTCGGCATGGATGGTGAGCTGGTCCCGCTTGACGCCCTCCTTTTTCACGGTCTCGTTGAACAGGGTCTTGGCGAGCTCGGAGGACTCGCGGTCGGCGAGCATCCAGCCCACGACGTAGCGGCTGTAGATGTCGATGACGGCGTAGAGGTAGTAGTAGGTCCACTTCGTGGGGCCTTTGAGCTTGGTGATGTCCCAGCTCCAGACCTCGTTCGGCTTGGTGGCGACGAGTTCGGGTCTGACGCGGGGCGGGTGGGTTGCCTGGTTGCGGCGGTCGGTGACATGTCCGTGCTCGCGTTCCAGCAGCCGGTACATGGTGCGCTGCGAGCACAGGTAAGTGCCCTCGTCGAGCAGCGTCGCCCAGACCTGGGCGGGAGCCGCGTCGGCGAACCGGTCGCTGTGCAGCACCGCCAGGACCTGCTCACGTTCGGACCCGGTGAGCGCGGCCGGCTGAGGGCGGTCGCGGTGCGGGACCGGGGCAGGCCGGGGTCTGGGCGGTGTGACCGGGTGACGCCGGTAGTGAGTGGCCCTGGCCCGGCCCAGCACCGCGCACGCTGCCGTGGTGCCGAGTCCGCCCCCGGTCAGCTCGGTGATCGCGGCGTCGATCACGACCTCGGCTTGCGCGGCGAGCGTTGGGCAGCGGGCGGCGTGGGCGCGCTCTCGGAGAGATCCTGCAAGAGCGCCTGTACTTTTCCCTGGACGTCGATCACCAACTCCGCCTTGCGCAGGCGCTCCTGGAGCCGCTCGTTCTCGGCGCGCAGTTGCTCGATCTCCTTGTCGCGGGGGTCGGCCGCCGGGCGTCCGCGGGTCTTGGCCAGCCCGGCCGCGGCGCCGGCGTCCCGCGAGCGGCGCCAGTCGACGATGTGGGACGAGTGCAGCCCGTGCTTGCGCAGCACTTTCCCGCGCTCGCCCTCGGGGGCAGCCTCGTACTCGGCGAGGACCTTCATCTTGAAGTCGGCGGTGAAACTACGGCGCTTGGCCTTGGCGGGAACCTGCGGGTCCGGGCGAGAGGTCACGGCTCCAGCATCCCTGGCCTGCTGCTGAGCCGAGGTCAGAACGGTCATTGGTACAGCACTGCTCGTTTCCCCGCCCAGGTCAGATGTTTCCGGGTTGCTCCCGACTCATCAAAGGTTGTCACAGAGGGGTTCCGTCCGAGGCACCGGTAACGCTAGGCGCCATCGCATTCTCCGGGGGCAGGACCTACCAGGAGTCGATCGTGGCGCTCGTTCATGAGTACCAGGAAGCCGAACGTCGCCTGTCCTTCAAGGTGGGCCGTCAACAGCCCCTAGTAGACGACCTGCGGAGTAAGTTGCATGACTACGCCCTGAACCTTGCCCATCCCGTTGGCGGCTCGAAGGCGAGGTTCTTCCAACAAGAGTTGGGAATCGAGCAGAGCAACTGGAGACTCCTCGCGATCCAGCTGCTCTCGGCCCTGCATGGTGCCGAGCCGCAGAAATTCAGGGACGAGGCAGCGTATGGAGACACACAGCATCTCCGGTTCGAGATCAGTACTCCGGTTGTCGGTCTAAACGGCCAGACCAAGCAGGTCACGGCTGCGTGGAAGATCGAGGATGATGCTCCTGTCCAACTTGTCACACTGACCTCCGGGAAGAAGATCCCTGGCGCCGTTGACTCGCCAGCGATCGTTCCTGGCGACTGGGCTGGCCTTTACGAGATCGCGCTGAAGGTCGCGGACCGGGCCAGGCGGGAATGCCGACCTACGCCGATCGCGCTGGAAGGCTCAGGGGGAGTCGTCGAGGTCATCACTGAGGGGCTGGCGGGCTTCGCATGGGTCTGCTTCCCCGACGCTGGTACCGAGTTTGTTCAGTGGCTCCTGCGTGCAGGGCACGCCTCAAAGAGCCAGCCTGGAGCGCGAATCAGCGCTCCGGGCCAGGACCTTGAGCTGGCGGCAGCGTGGGCCGAGGCGATGGCCAGCGCATTCCAGGCAGCGGACCAATCCTGCTCCGTCAAACAAGAGGTGGACTGACTCTCCGTTCCTCCGGCGGTTGGATGCAGCGGCCGGTAGCCGTCGGGTCGACTGATTCTCAAGATCATCCCGTAGCGGGTTTCGGCATACCTGGGCACACCCCGCCGCACAGATGGGCTGGCGGGCGAGCGCCGCCCTAGGCGCCCTCGACCGGCTGGCACGGACCGCACACTCCACGAGCGGGCAACCCCAGTCGACAACCTGCGAGGCGCTCGCTGAAACTCCTCACTCGCTTGAACGACGGAGCATGTGGGGCGGCGAGCGGCCCTGGCCGAGTTCAGAGATCCTCATCACCTCCTCACCCTGTTCCCGCCGCACTCCTGCACCCTTCCCTGGTACCGGTGTGGAGGAGCCTGTTCGGGAGAGCGGGGCGGCTGTGCAGGTGCTCGGTCAGGCGCCGACGTGTTCGGTGAGGCAGACGTACTGCCGGGGCTCCTGGTCGCCGAGGCTGCTGTAGTCCAGGACGGCGGGGTAGGTCAGACGGGTTCCGGGGTAAGTGGGCGTGCAGTCCTGCTCAGTGTCGTAGAAGACGAGCGTGTATCCCCCGGGTACAGCCTTGGTGCCGGCGGGATCCACGAGGTCGGCGCCGCACCGGTAGCCGGGGGCGTTCATCAGCAGCACGGCGTCACGTGAGGGGCCGCTGCCGCTGCCGTTCCAGCCGAGGCAGTACGTGGCGCCCGGGTCTCCGCCGGTGGACGGCTCGGAGATGATGTTGATCGTCTGCTGGGCGGGCGGGCCGCCGCACAGGCTGTCGATGTCCTTGACGTAAGACGCGGACCCAGCAGTGCAGATGTCCTTCTTGGACTCGCAGCCCGCCTGGCCGTCGGGCAGCTTGTAGGCGACCGGCAGGCACGTGCCGGACACGGTCGCCGCCGGGGTCTTCTCCTCCTGCTCTGCTCCCGGAGCTCCGCCTGCACGGGTGTCGGTGACCGCTTCCGGGGAGGCGGTCACCGCGCCCGCGCGTTTGCCTGGGGAGGCCGTGGCGGAGGCCGTTGTGCCCGCGCCGGCCCGTGTGCTGTCCCGCTGCCCGTCCTGATTGTGGTCCGCGATCAGGTAGGCGCTGGCAGCGGCCACGGCGAACCCGGTGACGGCGGCCGCTGCGACGAGCCAGGTGCGGCGGCGGGCGATCCGGCGCAGGGCCAGGGTCCAGGCAGGGTCGTCCTCGGCGGCCGGCAGGCCCTCCCACCCGGCCGTCACCAGGTCACCCACCAAGGTCGGTCCCGCGGCCCCCGGCTGCAGGACCTGGGTGGTCTGGGCGGCGAGCAGCACAGTGCACTGGCCGGCCAGCGCGGCGGCCGTGGGCCGCTCCTGCGGTGTCTTGGTCAGCGCGGACGTCACCAGGGCCAGGAGGTCGTCGGGGATTCCGGCAGTGTCGGGGTCGGCGGACATCACCCGGGCCGCGACCAGGTCCGGTGCCCCGGTGCCGAAGGGCAGCCGTCCGGTGGCGGCGTAGGCGAGCAGTGCTCCCCAGGCGAAGATGTCCCCGGCCGGCCCACGGCGCCGGTTCGGTAGCCCTCGGGGCTGATCCAGCCCGCGGTGCCGGTCATCACTCCGGTCCGGGTGACCGAGGTGCCGTCCAGGGCGTGGGCGATGCCGAAGTCCAACACTCGCGGCCCGTCCGGCGCCAGGATGACGTTGCCCGGCTTCACGTCGCGGTGCACTACCCCGGCTGCGTGGACGGCCGCTAGCGCGGCCGCGGTCCCTGCCGCCAGCGCGTACAGCCGGACCCCGGGCAGGGGGCCGTGCGCGGCGATGTGCTCGCCGAGCGTGAGGCCGGGCACATACTCGGTGGCCAGCCAGGGGACGTCCGCGCCGGGGTCCGCGGCGAGTAGCGGCACCAGACAGGGTCCTGTGACCCGGCGGGACACCTCGACTTCCCGCTTGAACCGGGCCCGGAACTCATCGTCGCCGGCCTGCGCCGGGTGGACGACCTTGACAGCGGTCCGCCGCCCGTCGGGATCCAGGGCCGCATGGACCGTTCCCATGCCGCCTGAACCCAGTCGGCCGATGATCCGGTACGGGCCGATCCGGCCCGGATCACCGGGCCGCGCAGAATGAACAAGCATCGACGACAACGCCCCCCACAGGCCGAACACCCCAACCGCGCCGATGGGAACCGCAACTCTCTCACGCGCCCCTCGGCCGGACGACCGACCGTGCGCCATCACGGTTGGGCGCGCAGCGCGGACGCGACGACGCTCGGGTCGCGTCACGTGGCTGGAGGGTGCCGGTCAGCGGGAGCCGTCGGGCACGCGATGACCGGGAACGCGACTGTTTGCCCGCCGGTGGCGAAAGCGATCATTGCGGGTGCGCGAGCCCAGACCGGTGTCACGTCGATGAGGTCGCCGCCGTCCAGCGTTCGCATCCAGGCCCGCACCGTGTCGAGACTCGCCGAGTAGGCGGTCACCTCCCAAGCGGCGGTCGTGTACCCGCGGGTGGCGGCTGTCGCGATCACTGTGTCGGGAGTATCGGCTGTGGACAGGGCGAGGGTGGAACCGTCGTGCACGAGACGGATCCCGTCCTGCCGCAGTCGCGCCGTCTGGGTGCCCGGCTCAGGAGGCCGTAGAAGTCCTGGATCACCAGCTGAGCCATGTCCCGGCTCCGTCCTCGAACGTGTCGTTCAGCCCGGGGGTGGGTACGCCGCTCCTGTTCACGTTGATCCGAAGCGCCAGTACGTGGTGAAGCGTTCCAGCACCATCTCGGCGTCGAGTTCCTCGTTCCACACTGCGTCGAGCAGCATCGGCACGGTGCTCAGGCGCTCGCAGACCACGATGCTCGCGGGCTGATGCGTCAGGTAGCAGCGGCTCTCGTTCTCGGACGTGCCGCCCGGGCCGTAGCGGGCGTACAGCGTGGCGAGGCGCTCTCGGTTGGTCTCGGCGAAGGCCTGCAGCTGGCGTACGTATGCGTCCTGTTCGTCGGTGCTGAGGCACCTCAGGACGACTGGAAGGATCTCCAGCGACAGGTCGCGGTCGAATTCGGTGTAGCCGGTCACGGACACGTAGATCTGCTCGGCCGCCTCCGGGATCCGATCCCTCCCGGCGTCGTCCACCACCCCGGGCACGAGACGTGCGACGGGCGCGGGAGGGGGCGGCAGTGTCGGGCTCGGCGCGCGGGTTGCCTCATGGGCCTGTCGGATGGTGCGGTCGCTGATGGGCGCCAGAGTGCTCGTGGTCGATGCGATGGAGGCGTGCCAGCCCTTTGCGAACTCGGCGCTCGCCCCGGCAGGTGCCGGGTTCGCGGTGACCTCCTCGGAGGTTCCCTCCACGGCGCCGGCTTCGATCGCGGCGATAGATTCCCGACCTCATCCGGGCGGGCGCCCGCAGCTTCGAGGAGCGCGGCCGCCCGGCGCCGGGCGGTCGCGGCCTCCGCACCGTGCACGATGACCGGCGGTAATGCAGCCCGCTGCGTGCCGTTGCCCATGTGGGGGTCCTTGGCGATTCCGTGAGTGCTCGCCTGCCGGACGGTCGTGCGTGGTGCGGGTCACCGGAGCTCGACGGAGTAGCTGCTGCCGGAGAATTCCCAGCCGTCGGTGCCTTCTCCGATGTCGGCGACGATGACGTCGTCGATGAAGCGGTCCTCGAAGTCGTCGTCCCGCAGGTCTCCGGCGAGCCAGAGCGCCTCGATGTCGCTCCAGTCGCCGCGGCTTGCGTCGATGCGCAGGGGGGCTGCGCGGCGGGTGCCGCGTTCGCGTTCGTCGGCGCCGGTTTTGACGAGGCCGCTGATCTCGAACTGGCCGTCCTTGACGGTGTCGGGGATGGGGTCCGCGGGGACGATGGCGACGTTCTCGTACGCGGTGTGGATGAGGTCGCGGTAGCTGCGGCGTACGTTGTACTCGGGGTCCGACAACCACTTGAACAGGGTGTCCGGTTGGACAGCGAGGCCGGCACTCTCCAGCGCCTCATACCCTCGCCGGGTGCCGGTGAGCTGGCTGAGCTGGGCGTGCCAGTGCTTGGCGCTGTAGGTGGACAGCCGGTGGCGGGGGGTGACCTGGGCGCGCAGCAGGTCGTTGAGTGCGGCGCCGAGGGAGTTGCCGCGGCCTGTGGGTCCGGCCATCAGTCGTCACCTTCCGGGATGAACGCGCCGGGCTGGATGAACTTGGCCTTCACCTCGCCGAACCCGGTCCCGATCCGGTACGTGTCGGGCGCCGTCTCGTCGGGGACCCAGAAGATCGCGGCATCCACGTTGCGCAGGGCGATGAGCCGATTGCCTGCCTGAACGGCCTTGAAGGCGACGGTCCAGTGGCGGACCGAGGCTTCGGCGACCATGCTCATGCGCCAGTCCGGCCGCCAGAACGGCGATCGCGAGTCGGGCCGCTTGGGCCACAGCAGGCGCAACGCGATCGACAGGCGGGTCTTGTAGTTCTTGTACGGTTCGCCGCCGACTTTGATCAGGTCGGTGCGGGCGGCCCTGGCCGCTTCGTAGAACGGCTTGAACAGCGACTCGTTGATCTTGCCCGTCCACGAGTCGTGGATGACGACGGGTTCGGCGAGGTGGCCGTCGCGGTAGAGGCGTTCGAGCTGCTTGAGGTGCGGGGTGGTCACCCACACCCGTCCCTGCTCGTCGGGCCGCTCGATGATCCGCCCCAACGGGTGCGGCATGTCCGTGCGCGTCCAGGCGGGGATCTCGATGAGGTAGATGCCGGCCTTGGTCTTGTCGAACGCCTCCAGCGGACCGGTGTGCAGGAGCCTGTTCGGGGCGAGCGGGACCGCGGAGCAGGCAGAGGGGAAGGAGCCGTTGCGGTCGACCAGGCACATCAGACCGTCGCCGAACGAGGCGGGGACGTCGAGCTGGTCGCGCCGCACGCGCTTGCCGTTGCGCTCGTGCGCGACGCGGGTGCTGATGACGTCGGGGTGGACCCAGCGGGGCTCGCCGTCCATGTCCTCACTAATCAGGGGCCACGGTCCGCCGTCCCGGTCATCCTTGCGGATGACCGGGACGGGGTGCATCTTCGACCGCTCCACCGAGTCCTTGAGGATCCGCAGGGCTGGGAAGACCGCTCCCTCCGGCTCGTCCTCCTCATCGCCCGGGACCAAGCCGTCGTCGTCATCCCGCTCAGCCCCGTCGCTGTCCTCCGCAACCGGCGCGTCGACCGCGCTTGCAGGAGCGGGGGCAGCCGCCGGAGTCGGCGCGGGGGTGACGGCGGGTGCGGGCGCGTTGTAGGCGTGCAGCGCCGCGGCGAGACGGCGCCCCTCAGCGTGGTCGGGGAGCCGGAGCCCGGCGGCAGCTAGGGCCCGCAGCGGGACGCGGAGTTCGTCGAGGTCCTTGAAGTTGCCGGCAGCGAGCACGGTACGCAGCGCGGCCAGCAGATGCGTTGCCTCGGCGGGCAGGCCCTGCAGGGCACCGGAGGTGAAGGGCAGGGCGGCCGCCGCCAGTTCACGGTCGGTGTCGCTGCCCATCGTGTCCGGGACCGTGTCGCCACCTGGACGCACGCCGGCGGCCGCGGTGGTGCCGGCGGCCGTGGGGGTGTCGAGGAATCGGGCGTGCGCGAGGTCGGGGCGCAAGCGGGCATGGCCGATGACGCCCAGATCCCGCTCGGCGACCGTCACGTTCGTCTCCCCCGTGTCGGGGAGCGCGGTGAGGGTAAGGATGACGTCGGCGTCGAGCAGGTTCACGATGGCCCGGTCGTCGGTGTCCACGACCGCGAGAACCGGGACGTGCTGGGTGCGGGCCAGTTCACGCAGGACCTGGCTGGCGGCCGGGAGGTGTTCCCCCGACAGCGGCAGGCGCGGGTTGCTCGCCCGCTGCAGGCGGTCGACGACAACGAGCGCCAGATCCCCGGCCACCGGGACGGTCTCGGCGATGGCCTCGGCGGTCAGGTTGCTGCCGTCATCGATGAGCAACGGTGCGTTCCTCAGCTGCTGGACGACCTCCTGCTCGTGCGGGGTGAGGGTCCCGGTCTTCAGGCGGGCGTAGTCGCCGCCGGCTTCCGCGGCGATGATGCGGCGGGTGATGTCCGCGCGGTTGGGGCCCGAAGCCGCGTACAAGACACGGCTGTTGAGGGCGAGCGCGGTATGCCGGGCCGCCGAGAGGCCGATCAGGCTTCCGCCGACCTGCGGTGGGGCGGCGACCAGGACCAGGCGTCCGGGGTGCAGGCCGCCGGTGGCCGCGTCCAGGCCCGCCAGGCCGAAGGACAGGCCGGGCGCTGATCCGGAGGTGATGACGTCACCGAGAGCGTCGCCGAGCGTCGCGAGCCGGCGCCCGGCATCGCGGCCGGTAGTGGGCTGACTGGTCACCGCACCTCCTGCGGTAGCGGCAGCATGCGCGGCCGTGTCGGATGGAGTCCTGCTGATCGGGCCGTCGGCGGGCAGCAGCACCGCAACGGGTGTGCTGCTCCTGCGGAGCACCTGGGGCTGGCCGCTGGCTGCCCGGCCGATCAGGGTGCCAAAGTCCCTCTGCGCCGCACTCAGGACCCAGGAAGGAAAGGCCCCGGCCTTCCGCGCGGCCGGGAACCGGTCGAGCGGGGCAAGGAGAACACGGTCTTCCTGCTTCGAAACACGGTGGATCAGGGTGGTGACCCCGTCGTCGTTGGCGCGTTTGACCAAGGCGTACAGGTCCCTGCGGGCGTCACTCGCGTTCATCGCAGACTCTGATTGTGGTGGCTGGCTCACTCACCCTCCCGGCACTCAACTCCCCTACAGAATACCAAGAGTCACGCATCGAACTGACTGTATTCACACATTTGAAAATGGCATCTCACTCAATTGTGAGAGTTTGCGGCTATGTGCAGCAGCTTCTGGGGTGCGCGGGTGGCAGCCTTTCACGACGGGTCGGTACGACGAAGGCCGGGGCCGTCAACAGGCCCCGGCCTGACTGCGTCCCCAGACGAACGCACCCCTCTCGCGCAGACTCAGCCGCGCCGGGCGGCTCCTGCTCGCTCGGCGCCTCCTTGTAGGCGAGGTGCCCAACGGCGGAGAAGGCCTTGCCCAACACTCCTGCGAGTTGCCCCGCAGTGACGGATGCGTCGGCGTACCGCTCGCTCGCTTCGTCGAGCGTCTTCTCCCTGGGGCGCTCCTTGTCTCCAGTGCTCCCTGCGGAGGTCTTGAGCAGGATCAGGACTGCCTTCATCTCCCCCGCCACGCGGGTGAGGAAGCTGTAGATGCGGTAGGCCTCCGCGGGGTACTCGATGCCCCGGTACGTGAGGTCGGTGACGAGGTCGGCGAGAAAGCGGGCCGCGGCCGCGGGCCTCTGCTCGCCCGTCAGCTCCTCGTGCACCTGGTGTTCGGCGACGGCGAGGGCCTTGCCCAGCGCTCCTGCGTACTGTTCCGCCGCGAGGGACGTGGCCGTGTAGCGCTGGAGCACCTCGTCGAGGGGTTCACCCCGGTAGTCGGTCATCAGCCGGTCCTGGTCCCGGAGGCCTTCCACGAAGGTCCTGAGCAGAGTGAGGGCTGCCGTCATCTCTCCGGCGGCGCGGCTGAGCTGACGGCAGATGAAGGATGCCTCCACCGGGTATCCGATCCCGGTCCCCCGGTACGTGAGGTCGGTGACGAACTCGGCGAGGGAACGGGCCGCGATCTCCGCGTGATGGACGACGTCTTCGGTGTTCTCACTCATGCGGATCCGGTTCTCTGTGCTGGGCTGGCGGGTTACGGGCGGCCGGTGGCGCGGCAGCGGACCTGTGGGGATGTCGACGGCATCGTGGCGGCCTGCGGCCGCGCGGGCGGCGCCGCTTTCATCACGAGGGGCGGCGATGGCTGCCTCCGTCCGGCCCGCTGTGCCAGAGCCCTGGGTGGTCAGGAGGTCGGAGTGCTGTCGGCCGTCGGCGGTCCATAGACCCAGCGCGTCGTCCAGGAGCGCGGCGCGGTCGGCGGCGGGCATCCGCTCGACTTCCGCGAGCAGCAGCCTTGCATCGCCGCCGTGAGCGCGGGCGTGCTGAACGAGGAAGGAGAACACCTGGGTGGGTCCGGCAGCAACGTCTCCCGCATCTGGCTCGCGGGCTACGCCGAGGCAGTAGGCGGCGTCTGCCGTCACCGCGAGGACGATCGGGTCCTCCTCGAGGAGTTTCGCCGTCAAGGACTGCCGGCAAGCCGCGCACCGCTCGATGCTTGCGCCGATCAGCGCGGCCGCCGTCCGCAGGTCCGGCACGGCCTCCATGCCCCAACGGCCGGGGTCGGCCGGCTGGAGGTCCGTGGTCGACGGGCCGCTGTCGTGGACGTGGAGGGTTCCCGCGTTGGCGGCCGCGTAGGCGGCACCTTGACGGCTGCTCTTTTTCCTGGCCCGGCTCTTGCGTCCGTGGCTCTTGGTCATACGGCTCTCACATCTTCCCGCGCACGGCCCCATGACCCGATGCGCGTGACGAGGAGCAGCATGCGGAAGGTTCAACGGCCCTGGGGCCGCCGGAAGTAGACGTACGCCGCACACTGATGCTCACAGACCGGACCCCATCGCTGGGGTCCGCGGGCACCTTCGCCGTGGTGCGCCCCGGTCATGGGCCAGGGAGCGGGCTTGGGCCGATGCGCCGGCCACTGCTGCGCAGCGTACCGGCCCACCCACCTTGTCCGGCGCCGATCTGCGAAACGCCCTTGGCCGACGCGAGCGAGAGCGCGAGCAGGAAATCGTCTCGGCTCGGTCCTGCGGTGTACGTCAGGTCCGCTCGTCCCAGTTTGCCGGGCGCTGGGCAGAGTAGGTCAAGACCGGCCCAGCGTCGTCGAAGGCCACGGTCACGCTCGTGGAGTCCTTGGAGATGTACACCGGCTGCTCTCCGTAGGCGCTGCGGATGTCCTCCTCGGTCACGGCCTGCGCGGTACGCAGATCCGCACTCTCCACACCGAACACGCGTACACGGACATACGGGTACTCCATGGCAGCCTCCAGCGTCGGACGTAGAAGGTTGGTGATGCAGGGCCCGGAGTTGGAGGGCCGAGTCCTTTTCGGGATCCTCGCCGCGTTCGTTTCCCCGGGTGGGGCGCCGGTCAGCCCGTGTTGGTGTCTGCGGTTCCTACCTAGCGGCTGGCCACGTCACGGAACTCCCAGCGTCCAGGAGTCCGGCCCCTCGTACGGGAACCAGAAGGAACCTCAACTGACATCTGTGAAGTTACAGCACGGCACTGACAACGGCTCTGACCAGGGCAAAGAGACGGTGGAGGGGGCACCGCATCTGAGGCGAACCTGAAGGGAGCCGAAGACACGGTCGCTAACTATCACTGGTCAACGTTGCCCCTCCTGTTCACGGCGGAAGAACTGCGCGCGAAGGGGGCACGGACGAGGCGCTGCGCCGTGTGCGGTCCAGATCCGCTGTAGGTTCCGGCCGGCTGCTCGCCCTGGCCTGCTTGCTGAACGGGATCGGGCTATGTGTCGGGCCGCTCGCGTAGGTCGACGAAGAACCGCAGCCGGACGCCCGGTTCGCCTGGATCTCTGGTCGTGCAGTCGGCCGGTGCCGCAGCGCATCCTGCGGTGAGCACGTCCTGGATGGCGAAGGCTGTCGCGTCGTCGGCGGCCGCGATCTCCACCACCGCCAGGCCCGGCTCTGCCACGTGGGATCAAGGATTGCTCTCATGTCCAGCACGACGCGTTGACGTGGCCGGCACTTCTCCGATCCGGGGAGCATCACCCGACCGTGTGCTTCCGCGCGCAGTTTGATGACTATCAACGGGCACCGTCGGCTTGATGTGCGTCTTAGGATGCGCGAAGGCTGGGGTCCCGGCGCCAACTGGCTGCCGGCCCACAGTTTCAGCCCGGTCTCGTAACGCTCTGGCGAGGCCGGGCTGACCACTTCTCGGCGCTGCCGGAACCGGCCAGGCCCGCAGGAGAGCGGGAGAACGGAGGAGGGGCCCGACGGTGCCGGACCCCTCTTCACACGGTGGGATTCAGCCCGAGGCTCTCGGAGGCCTGGGACATCCGCTCCGCGATGTTCGTGTCAGCCGCGGACGATGTTCTCGGCCTGGGGACCCTTCTGGCCCTGGCCAGGGGCATTGCACGATTGGGATTGGTCCGGTTCGTCGGTCTCGAGTGTGACGTGTCGTCATGTCTGTTGTGCGGCAAGGGGTAGGGGAGAGCAA
>NZ_JBEXHZ010000053.1:0-35534 GCF_040608315.1 Streptomyces sp. NPDC005195 | reverse complement strand
GCATCATCGCCTGGATCTGCGGGGCGGAGACCGAGCTGAGCTGCACGCCGTGCTCGTCGGTCTTGGTGATCACGGCGGCGTACGTGTCGTACGCCTTTTCGAGGGATGTGTCGGGGGTGAACGCGTGGCGGGGCACCGTGCGCATCGCCGCTTCGATCTCTGGCGACGAGATGGTGCCGTCCGCGCACAGCTTGTCCACCACCTTGTTCCGCAGGCGGGTTGCCTCGGCGGGTTCGACGGTCAGGTTGGTCATGAACTTCCTTCGGTCGTACGTGTTCGAGGGAGGCTGGCACGAGCGCGCCGGCGGGGCCGGGGAGTTGTTGGTGGACGTTCTCCGTTCTGGTCTGCTCGCGCAGGGCGACGCTGCCGTGGACACGTGCCAGGGTTCGCGCGCTGGTAGAGCGCCGCTCGACGGTCCGATCAGTGATCAGGGCCGCCGAGCGGCCGTCTAGGTGACGGACGCAAGGTCGTCCAGAGCGACGACCTCGTAGTCCCGGAGCTCACGAAAGAGCTGGCTCGCCGGAATCCACCCCATCTGAGGGTGTCCGAACGGGAGGAGCGAGCGCACAGGCTTGTGTTGCCGCATGTTGTGGGCGGGAGCCACTGAACGGTGTGAGGGACGGATTCGCTACCTGCGGTGTTTCTCCCAGGCGTGGGCCGCTTTCTGCATCGGCGTCGCCCAGTCGTCCTTGCTTTCGTCGGCGATGGAGTCCCACAGGAGACGTTGGACGTGGGCGAGGACGCGGAGGCCTTCGGCGGGCGCGTGGCGCCATGCCGGGTGGGCGGCTGCGGCCTGTTCTGCCTGGTGGCAGGTGTGGTCGTGCGCGATCAGCCACAGCAGCCATAGCGCCGGGTCGATCCATGCGGCACCGGTGGAGGACCATCCCCAGTCGACGATCAGTGCCTGGTCTGCGGTGATGAGGACGTTGTGGGGGTTCCATTCTGTGTGGAGGAGGCTGTCGCCCGCGAACCAGGACAGGTCTGCAGGCTCCTTCACGTACGTGCGGTACCGATGGGTCATCGATTTCAGTTCAAGGGCCGGCGCGGGGATCTTAGAGAGTCGGATCATGCTGGCCATGACTGCGGGCAGGTCGTGCGACGCGGGCGTGTAGTCGGCGTGGCGGCCCTCGATGTACTCGAAGCCAAGGACGCTCCAGCCGCTTTCTTCGACGTGCCACAGCAGGTGAGGAGCGATGTCTTGGACGTGAGGGCTGATCAACGCCTCGCGTTTCTGTGTCCACACACGCGGGTGGTCTGCGGGCAGGCCCTTCACGAACAGGGTCCGGTCAGGCGTGTGCACGCGGGCGGCGATGCTGCTGTTCAGGCCTGCGCTGATGGTGCCGACGTCGACAACCGGGGCGCCGGTGGCCTGTTCGATCAGCCGCCGCACAGTGTCGGGCAGGTCGGTGAGCCGCTGCGTGGGCATTGAGAGGGACCTCCAGAGGAGTGGTGCCGGGGCCGCGGTCCTATTGCGGCCCCGGCTGGCGTCCTAGTTGTACGGGTTGTCGTCGCTGCAGCCCGGCAACGTGTCGGTGAGCAGTGCCTCCACGTCGTCGATCAGGACGACGGCGTCGGGGTTGTGGCCGGCGGGGGTCTGCGGCTTGCGGGTCAGTTCGACCATGACAGCGGTCATGTAGCTACCTCTCTCCGTGCTGGCAGTAGTTCTGGAGTGGTGCCTTCGCCTCCTGGAAGACCTTGGCCATCGGTCTGCAGACACGGCAGGTGCCGGACACTGTGCAGCCGCTGCATCCTCCGGTGCGAAGCATGAGGGACTCGGCGATGTCGCCGAGCCGGGCCAGGCCTTCCACACCCTCGGTGATCAAGTTGATGTTCGGCTCGCGGCCGACCTTGCAGATCGAGGCCCGTCCGAACGGATCGGCGTGGAAGAACGTCTGTCCGGCCGGGCAGCCGGTGAACGGCTCCCGGTGGCTGAGGTACTGCGGAGACTGCGAGGGCAGCGGCTCCGCGCCCCATGGATGGTGGGCGAGATGTTCGCGTACTCGCGGAATGGCAGGTCGAGGCTGCGCGCCCAGGCCCGCATGTCGTCGATCTCATGCACGTTGGCCTGGACGACGATCAGGGACAGATCGACGTTCAGTCCGGCGTCGATCGCCATGCGCAGGCCGCGGGAGAACCTGCCGAATGCGCCTCGGTTGCGGGTCACCGAGTCGTATGTGTCGGCTGTCGCCCCGTACATGCTCACCGTCAGTTTCGTCGGCGGGTAGGTGCGCAGCAGGTTCAGGATGTGGTCCTTGTGCAGGCGGGACCCGTTGGACAGGATTTCGATCTGCATCCCCAGCTCGTAGGCGAGCCGGTACGCCTCCGGAAAGTCGGGGTCGATGAGGGGTTCCCCGCCGGTCATCTGCAGCCAGATCACGCCCGCATCGCGCATGACAGCCAGCAGATTGTGCTTGCCGTCCAGATCCAGTCCCTCGAAGCGTTTCTCCCCCAGATAGCACATCACGCAGTCGTAGTCGCAAGCCCAGGTTGAGCTCCCACGTAGCGCGGCTGAACTCGCAGGGGCCTGCCTCTCGCATCAGGAGGACGTCCTCCATGCTCCGTCCGGCCAGGTCCAGACTCCACTGCGCTCGGACCGCATCGACAAGCCACCTCGGCACCGTGCCGGCCACCGTCCTGCGCAGCTCCTCGAATCGGGCCGCCGGGAGGACCAGGGCCTTTCGGCTGCCCTGCCGCAGGACGAGGCGCCGCTCGCCCGCCGGTGCTGCTACCAGTTCGTGCACGTTGATTCCCTTCCAGGAGGAGAGGATCCGGTGCCAGGCCACACGGGGGTTGTGACCTGGCACCGGGAATGAGCCCGGCACTGCGTCCCTGAGCCGTGGGGGAACACGGAATGGTCCAGTGCCGGGAGCACCCGCCCCGAAAAGAGACGGGAGTATGGACCCGGCCTCACCGTGTCGGGCCGGACAGGTAGGCCAGGAACACGCCGCGGCTGCCGAGGAAGTCGAGCAGTTCCTCGTACGCTGCGTCGTCCGTCGTGATGGCCGGCCGGCCGATCGCGACGATGCCGTGCGCGAAGCCCTGCGCCGCATACCGCGAAGCCTCACCGAAGCTGGTCCGGTCCGTGACCGGAGGGGCCTGACCGAAATCCCAGAACGAGCTCAACGCGAGCTTCCAGCCCTCTCCGCGCACATGGGCCTCAATGAGTTCTTGGTCCGCCCGGCGCTCGGCGACAGACGAAGCAAGCACGTACGTCGTGACGCGCACCGTACGCCGTGCCCTCTCGATGACTTTCTGCTCGTACGCGCTGCGCAGGTTCTCCAGCCGCTCGTCAGCGAGAGCCGGGGAGAGGCCAGGCGATCCGTTGCTTGTGCTCACGTCGCGTTCCTCGCGGTAGAGGGCCCTGCAGCCGGGGTGTCAGGTCTGAGGTCCTGGCAGCAGGGCGGACCGTGTAGTGCAGCTTGGACCAGCTGCTGCACACGGATATCAGGGTGATGTTCATGAAATGTCCGAGGCCTTCGTGCAGGATCGAGGCCATGCCTGAATTGGTCGGAGACGTCTCTCAGAGGCCAGCGCGCCATCGCCACTCCCCGCCCGCTCTCAGCCTCCATCGACGGCGTCCGCATCTGGGAGCTTCCGAGTGAGCCGTCGTCGATGTCAGCCAGGCGATGTCGTTGGAACAGACGAGAACCGGGAGGACTGCGGGGCCGCCTCCGTTCTCCAGCGCGTTGGTGATCAGCTCGCTCGTCAGCAGTCCCATGGGCTCGATGAGTTCAGGTATTTCGCAGAGACGGAGCCTGACGGCGATGGGCCGGCGCATCTGGCGAAGGCGAAGGGCATCTGGGGGCGACATCGGCTGGCAGGGGATGCATAGCTGTCGCTCGAACAAAACGGCCACGACATCGCGGCGATCACAACGTAGACCGTGCATCGCCGTCAAAGTTGGGCCATTGGTCGAGCACCGGGCTAGCACGATCGCCTCCTGACAGACAACAGGGTGAGAGGGCGTGGGCACACCTCGATACGTGCCGTAGCTGGGGATCACGGTGAGTCAAGAGTGGCCCTGCTGGTGTCCTATGCCGAGGACTTTCAGAGGTCTTTTACTGCGCAAGAATGGGACTTTTAACGGGACTCTTCAATGATGTCTAGCGAGAAACAGGGCCCGCTGTAACACTGTCGAATGAGGCAAGACGGAGGTGCGCAGTGGTACGGCCTGCAGGTAATATTCAGCTCAAGTCCGCCCGAATGGCGGCAGGTTACCCATCTCAGCAGTCGCTTGCAGACGCGCTCGGAGTGGGAGTGCGCCAGGTGCGGCGTTGGGAGTCCGAGGCACCGCCGTGGCCCCAGCCAGAGGTGGGGCAGTCGCTTTCGCGCTTGCTCGGCCAGGACCTTGAGGTGCTTGGATTCATCGCACCAACTCGTGCGGCACCTCAAAGAGGACGCCGCTCTGCACTGTCCACGGCAGCAGCCGCGGTTGGCTTGGCCATGGTTCCAACACAGGCCGCCGCCCTGCTCCAACCGGCGAGCGTGATGATCGATTTTGAGGCGGTCACGCGCTCGCATCGGCGTCTGTACTGGTCAGTTGCTCCCGCAGCACTGCATCCCTCGGCTATGGCACACGCCGCTCTGGGCCTTGTTCTGCTCTCCGAGACCGCAGGGCAGACTCGACGGGGAGTCGCCGCAGCACTCGCCGAGACGTACCTTCTCGCCGGCAGGATTGAGTTTTTCGACCTTCGCGAGCCGGAGCAGGCAACGCAGACGCTGCTACGTGCCCTCCAAGCCGCGGGCGAGGCGGATGACCCGCTCCTCGGTGCCGCAGCGCTCGCCCACACAGCCTTCATTCCGGCGTGGGGCGGACGCCGCGATGAGGCTGTTGAGCGCATGGTGGCTTCGCGTACGTACGCGCGCCGCGGGCCTGCGTCAGCAGAGTTCCTTGCCTGGCTGGACGCGGTCGAGGCGGAGTGCGAGACCCGGTGCGGCAACACGCGCCCTGCGCTGCATTTGATCGGCCACGCTGAGGATGTATTAGCCGCGGGCTCCGAGCACGCTAATCCCCCATGGCTGGACTGGTTCAATCCTGTACGGCTAGCTGCGTTTAAGGGCAATACGCAGCTGAGGGCCGGACATCTGCCGCAAGCACGCGAGACCCTACTCGCCGTACTCGGCGCACTGGGTCCGAGCGAGGAGAAGCAGACCACCGTTGTACTCGGCGACTTGGCCGCCGTAGAGGCCTCTGCCGGACAGCCTGAGGAGGCCTGCAGGTACGCGCTACGAGCACTCGATCAGCTGGAACGTACCTGGTATGCGATGGGAATGGACCGGGTGCGGGAGGTGCGGCGCGTGCTGGCGCCGCACCAGAACGAGCGGTGCGTGCGAGAGCTGGACGACCGGCTGTACGGCTGGTCGACGACCGTCAGTGCGCTGACTCGTTGAAGTTGAGGATCAGTCCGGGCAGCTCAAGGAGACTCTCGATCCTGAAAGCCGGGAGTTTTTCGGCTTCTGTGGTTCGCCACTGAATGGTTGCCCATGGGCCGCGATGCACCAGCGCGGTGTGCATGCCTGCCGCGACCGCTGGCCGCAGGTCGTTGTCCACGCGGTCGCCGACGTAAAGGATCTCGTCATTACGGAAGGGGACAACCGCGGCAACGCGCTGGAAGAATTCGGGGGCCGGCTTGCTGGCGCCCCAGTCGTCCGAGGTGCCGATCAGGTCGACGTCCTCGGTGAACAGCTCGCGTAGGAGCTTTCCGGCACGGATTGTCTGATTGCCGGCAATGCCCAGCCAAAGGCCGTCCGCCCGTAGACGCCGGAACGTTGGCCGGACGTCCTCGTACAAATCCCGCTCATCGAACACCTCCGGCTGACCGGCGGCCACCCGAAGCTCGCGCTCCTCAGACAAGTCGAAACCGGGTCGGAACTCCTGGAACACCTCTCGGTAGTCGCGGCCTTGCGCGATGACCGCGCCGAACATGGCATGAAAGGTATGCCGGGGAACGCCGAGCCAGTCGGCCCAGGTGCCATACTCGCGGGTCTCGTCCACCAAACACTCACCGACATCGAACACCACTGCACGAATCATGACGGCAGCGTATCCGCGGCGTCGTCGAGGCAGGAGTCGGTGGGTCACCCGCCGGGGTAGCGGTCCCACCAGTGCGGGTCCCAGCCCGTGGTGTACTCGCTGCCGCTGGGGGAGTCAGTGAGCTGGGCGATGAGGTCGCGGGCCAGGGTGTCGAGGACCCAGGCCAGTTCGTGGCGGCTAATCAGACCGGTGGGCAGTGCCTCGACGCCGTGTGTCGCTCCGAGCAGTGCGCCGACCACGCAGGCGACTGAGTCGCCGTCCGGCGCCCCGGCGGCGAAGCGCAGTGCGGCGTTCACCTGAGCGGGCTCGGGGAAGGACGCGGCGACATACAGGCCGCCGAGCAGTGCTGATGGCGCGGTGGCGTCCGGCGCGAGCTTCGCGAGCCGTCCCGCGTCCGCGGGCTGATCCTCGGCCTGCCGCAGTGCCGTGATGAGCCGCTTTTTCTCGGCGTTTGTCAGGCCGGGGTCGGCCTCGGGAAGGGCATGTATGCCGTCCGTCAAGGCTTGCCGCACCTGCGACCGCTCGCCGGCCAGAGAACGCTGCATCTCCGGGGTGCTGGTCAGACAGTGGTTGACCAGCACGGCCGCATGGGCTGCCGCGGACTGCGCGGCTGGGTCGCCGTGGGTGAGGGCGGCGATCTCCCGGGCCAACTGGACCGACTGCGCCGAGCCGTGTGCGGCGCCGACCACAGCGACAGGAAGCGTGCGGGTGAGCGCGTGGCAGCCGCGGCTCGTCGTCGGCATCCCCATGTTTCCCTGCTCGGTCTTGGACAGGGCGGTCACGGTCGCCGGTGCTGAACCGCGCCGCTCGGCCAGCACGGCCGTCGCCCTGCAAAGGTCGAGGCCGTCCCGCGTCAGGTGCGCGCCGTGAGCAGCGACGCTTGCGACAAGGCGACCGAACTGCCGTGCACCATCGGGTTCCTGGAGCGGTCCGAGGGACGACTCGTCAAGGCCCGGCGGATGCTCGAACCGCCGCACGACGACATGTGCGTGGTCTACGGCCCCGACGACGAGGACACGACGGAAATCGCCGCCTCCCTGGCGCGAGTCCGCATCACCCTGGACGATACCCATCGGGAAGCACCGGAGACTTGACCGCCATGAGCCTGCCAGGACTCCACGGCACTTGGATGGGAATGGCCATGAAGGGATCCAGCATCGTGGACGGCGCGGGCTGGAAACCGATTCGCGCCGCGTGCCGCCTGACGCCCGTACAAGACGCCTTATCCGCGGAGACACAGAACCAACGGGCTGGTCGCAAAAAGCCATGCGTATCGCCCACATCTGCTGGCATATCTGGGGGCAGCAGCTGCAGCTCCCCCTTTCCCCTTACAGCAGCAAGGCATAGGTGACATGTCTGATTCCACCACCGGTCCCGCAGAGACACAGTCCCGCGCCCGCTACCTGCTCGACGGTCGGCGGGTGACCATCGCCGACCTGCTCGGCAGCGGACTACTCAAGGAAGGGGCGAGGCTGCGGTTCGTCCGACCCCGCGTCGGCGAGTCGCACGAGGCCGTGGTCACACCCCGGGGATGGATTCGGCTCTCGGACGGGGAGGAGTTCCGTTCGCCTTCCAAGGCCGCCATGGTCGCCGTCGGGAACGGAACGTTCGACGGCTGGGAGGCGTGGCAGGTCGACGACGGCAGATACCTCACACAGTTGCGTCAGGAACTGCTCGACCAGGCGGCCGAGGAGGCCGACCCCACGGCACCAGAGAAGGAGCACCAGCAGACATCCGTGTCGCCCAGGGAGCGGCACGCACGGCTGAAGGAAGCACGTGAATCGGCAGAGTCAGGGCGTCCGTTGTCCCTGTCGGTGCCGGAGCTGCTGGCCTGGTGGGGCGCGACGGGCCGAGGCGCCGTCAACGACCAGATCCAGGCTGAACTTGCCAACCACAGCCTGATCACCTCACCCGAATTCGACAAGGTATCCCTGACCGCGATAGTCCGACTGGTCAAGGCTGCGGAAGAGCAGACCGAAGGCATTCCCCTCGCCGGATCGCCAGTGACGACCGCGGCGCCAGCCGGAGTGTCCGAAGAGCTGGATTCACGCGAGACGGGATTGACCGTCGGCACCCTGCCGTCCGCCCTCGCCGGCATCGTCAGTGTCAAGCCGACGGCCACGTTCGAGGAGGTCATCACGCTGATGGTCCTCCACGACTTCTCCCAGTTGCCCGTCCTCGCCGGTCCACACAACCTGCGGGGATACGTCTCGTGGAAGTCCATAGCGCGCGCCCGCCATGCCGACCCAAGCGCCCACCTCTCCCAGGCGATCGTGGACGCACGCGACGTCCGCTACGACCACGACCTGATCGACGTCCTGCCCTCGCTGGTCGAGCACGACTTCGTACTCGTCAGGGACCAGCACAACGCGATCGCCGGGATCGTCACCGCCGCCGACGTCGCCCAGGCCTACGGCGAACTGGCCGGGCACTTCCTCCTGATCGGCGAAATGGACCGTCGGCTGCGACAGGTCATCGCGGGGGCATTCACCCTGTCCGAGGTCACCGGCCTGTGCGACCCGGCGGGTGAACGCATCACCTCTTTCGGGGACATGACCGTCGGCGACTACCAGCGGGTGCTGGAGAACCCGGGACTGTGGGAACAGCTCGGATGGCCGCTCGACCGCAAGGTCTTCATTGCCCGGCTGGAGGAGATTCGCCGGATCCGCAACAACGTCATGCACTTCAACAGCAGTGATCCCCTGCCGAAGACGGACGTCGACAAGATCCGGCATCTGAACAAGCTGCTGAGGGAGTACGGAGAATAACCCTGCCCACGGCACTCCAGCAGCTTGTGGGCGGTCGGGTCGTATCGGGCGATCAAGGCGTACAAGTTCCGCTGGAGGCTGGCGAGTACGTCTGTGGGGACGGGATGCTTCACCTCGGGGCGCAAAATACGCGTGAGTGTTGGTGTCCGCGCTCCTTCCACCCGGCCCGCAGACTTGTGGATCTTTACCATGAACGCTGGCAGTCGGAGACAACATATTTTTCGATCAAGGCGACCATGCTGGACGGCCGGGTCCTGCGCTCCCGCTGTCTGACCGGCCTCGACCAGGAGGTCTACGCCCTTGACGGCCACCCTCCCCGCCAACTGGGACGCCTCGTGATGCGCGCATCCCTCCCTCAGCGTTCGTCTACGCCGAGGGCGTGCGCGAGCACATCGAGGCCGCGCGCAAGGCCCAAACCGGAGACAAGGTTCGGGAGCGCAAGACCGGTGCCGCCGCCAGCCCGGCGAGCATGGCGACCGACCTGGAACTCGCTCGCGCCGACCTCCGGGCCCTGCGGGAGGAGAGGGACCAGCTCAAAGCCGCAGTCCAGCGCGGCCTCGGACAGCAGGTCGGACAGGCAGGACACGCTGAACTCGTCTCCCGCATCAACGAACTCACCTCGGCCAACCAGGCACTTGCCGACAAGCTGGCCCGCGCCGAAGCCGACCGGGACGGCCTGCGGTCCGCGCTCACCGAGAGCCAGGACGACCTGATCTCCGCCCGGCAGGCCCTGCGGAACATGATGCGTGACCACAACCGCCCCGGCGAGTGACAGCGCGATGCCGGGCGGCGAGGGCCTCCGGTCGGGATTCCAGCGCAGGCCCCGTTCGTCAGAGTTGGCCGTCGGCAGGGAGGCCGACCCCGCCCAGAACGGTGAGGTCCGTGCGGTGCGGTGGGGCCGACAGCAGGGCGAGGACGTCGGCGGGGGCCGGACCGTCAGCGGGCGGCGGAGCAGCGAGGGCGGCCTGCGCGCTGGCGTCGTCCTGCCAGACCTCGGTGACGTGCACCATGTCCGGGTCTGCTCCGTCCTGGCTGATCAGGTAGATCTCGCAGCCCGGGAAGCCGCGAAGCCTCTCCGCCACCCTCAGCAGGACGGTCGCGAGTTCGCCACCCCTACCGGGGTGCGCGGTCATGGTCATCAATCGGCCGATCATGTTCAGACCAGAGTGGAGATGCAGAACGGGTGGCCGACGGGGTCCAGCAGGACCCTCCACCGATCGGGCTGGGGCTGGGTCGGGGGCTCGACAGCACCCAGGGCCAGCAGGTGAGCCTGCGCGGAGTCCAGGTCGTCGACGCCCAGATCGATGTGAGCCTGCTTCTCCTGAGAGGGGTCGGGCCAGGTGGGACGTCGGTAGTCGGCCAGCCGGTTGAACCCCAGTCCGGCCGAGCCCTCTTGGCCGAGCAGGACGAAGTCGTCAGTGGAGTAGACGACGGGCAGGCCGAGGGCGTCGCCATAGAAGCGGGCCAGTGCGGCGGGGTCCGGGCAGTCGAACGTGACGGCCGCGTAGCGGATCGCGGGAGCGGATGTGTTTCCAGTACTCATGGGAGAGACGCTATGACGGGACCAGGACAGATTCGGTCCTGGTCATGCGGGACACTTCACGATGTGATCAGCACATCCGCCCGCCTGCTGCGACTGGTCTCACTGCTGTCCGCACGCCCGCTGTGGACCTGCGGTGAACTCGCCGAGCGGATGGCGGTCACCGAGCGCACGGTGCGGCGGGACGTCGCCAGGCTCCGGGAACTCGGCTACGGAATCGATTCCGACCCAGGGCCGTGGGGCGGCTACCGCCTCGGCGGCGGCACCCGAATTCCGCCACTCGTCCTCGACGACGAAGAGGCACTCGCCGTGGCTGTCGGGCTGCGGGAGGCCGCGCTCAGCGGCGTTCTCGGCAGCGACCAGGCCGCGCTGTCGGCGCTGCTGAAACTGCGGCAGGTCCTGCCGCCGCGGATCGCGGGCCGGCTGGGCGAGATGGATGAGGCATTCGTGCACACACCCCGGCCCGACGAGCCGCAGATCGCGCCCGGCATGCTGCTGGAACTGGCCACCGCGTGCCGCAGGGGCGAGCGCACCCGCCTGTCATACCGCGACCGTGAGGGCAAGGCCACGGTCCGGGACGTCGATCCGTACCGCCTCGTGCACACGGGACGCCGCTGGTACTTCGTCGCCCGGGACGTGACGCGGGGCGAGTGGCGGACATTCCGGGCCGACAGGGTCGGGCAGATACGGCCGACCGGGCATGCAGTGGAACTCGTCGACTCGCCCGACCCAGCGCTGCTGGTCTCCCGCTCCATCGCGAGCGGCGCCTACCCGCTCTACGTGACGATCCGCCTCCCGCTGCCTATGAACCAGGCCCTGAGGCTGATCCCGCCGACGGTCGGCACCCACCACTCGGAAGGCCCCGACGCCACGATTGTCGACATCGGCGGCCCCGACGCGGACGGGCTCGCCAAGTACCTCCTCACCCTGGGTACACCGCTGCGGGTCCTGTCGCCGGACGATGTGCGGGAAGCGCTGTTGCGCCGTGCCCGAGAACTGTTCGAGGACAACGTGAACAGTCAGCTCCAATAGAGGCACGTTGGGCAGTCACGAGTCCAAATTGTGGTACATGACATGCAGGCCGACCGGACCCAGCGCTGGATGCCAGAACGCGCCGGGAACGGTGCCGATCATGGCGAACCCGAGACGCTCATACAGCCTGACTGCCGGTGCGTTAGAGGCCGCGACAGCGTTGAACTGCACGCCAGCGAACCCGCGACTCCGTGCCCAGTCCAGCAGATACTCGCCCAACGCTTGGCCAACACCTCGACCGCGTGCTTCTGGCGCGACCATGAAGTTTCCGCTGGCGATGTGCGAACCCGGGCCTGGCCGGTTGGGGTACATGTTGGAGGTGCCGATTATGCGGTGCCCCTCGACGGCCACTACGACGTGCCCTGGCGGCGGTACCACCCACCCGTCGCGCGCCTGCACCTCAGTTTGTAGCGGGTCGTAGCAGAAGGTGTCCCCTTTGCGGATGATCTGCTCGATGATCGGCCAGATCTGCGGCCAATCAGACTCCTCAAACGTTCGAATCTCCATCGGCGCGAGACTAACCAACGGTGAGGGGCTTGCCCCACCGGTTATTTCCAGCTGCGGCGCCGGTCGTGTTCATCCGGGGCCTTTGCGTCGAAGGCCGGGAAGGCGGCGGCGCCGGCGAAGCCGTAAGCGAACTGCACCACCAACCAATCGGCCGCCGACCTCCACCAGTTCCAGGCCGGGGAAGTCTGAGCTGTACTGGGATTTGAGGAGGCCTTGATGCCAGGGTTACGGCCCGGGCGGGCTCTCGCTGTGCACCTGGTGTTTTGCCGCGCAGCGGGAGAAGTGGGGCAGCGGGGTGCGGTTCACCAGCACCCGCGCGGGTAGTCCGGCCTTGCCCGAGGTGGGCAAGGCCGGACCGCGCGTCAGCCCTGCTTCTCGCCGAGCGCCGAGCGCAGCCAGTCGAGCGAGCCGGTTTCCAGGACCGCGTCCGCCAGGGCGTTCCCCGCCTTGGTGACGATGCGGCCGCGGCTGTTGTCGATCCAGCGCTGTGCGTTCGCGTAGCCCTGGGCCTTGTACTCGATGCCCTGGATCATGCACTCCAATTTGTCTGCGTCGCGGGCGCAGATCGCCTCCGGGGAGTCCTTGGCTTCGTACTCGGCGACCAGCTCGGTGAGGGCGTCGGCCAGGATGCCCGGCATGCCGGCGACCTGGTCCGCGGTGATGTCGCGAGGGTCGGCCTCCCCGGCCGTGTACTTCTTGCCGAGGTGGTTCACGTCACCGGTGCGCGTCTCTCCGGTGTCGTGCCACACGGCGAGGAACGCCGCCCGCGCCGGGTCCGCGCCTTCGAGCTTGGCAATGATCGTCGCGATCAGCGCAGTGCGCCAGGAGTGCTCTGCCACTGTCTCGGGCTGGCGTACACCCGCCATCCACCACCCGGTGCGAGCGGTGTGCTTGAGCGTCCCCGCCTCGTACAGGAAGTTCGCCACTGCTGACAGGTCCTCTGTCACCTCGGACTCCTCTCACGCCTCGGAGAGGCGGATTGCGTACTGGATGCTCTCCAGCTCCCGGCGAGCGCGCGCCGACAGCTCCCGGCTATCCAACATCACAGTGAGGCGGTCGCGTAGAGCGCGGCCTGCTGCACCGGATCGCAGCAAGTTGGGGCGGATCTGGAGAAGAGACCACACGCTGTGGACGTTCAGGTCCACGTACCCGTGATGCGAGGCGAGGCCGGCAGCGAGGTGCGCGAGGAGCCGTTCGCCAGGCCATGGGCCGGGCGTGCGGCGCGCGATGAAGTCGTCGGACAACTCCAGGTGCGGGGTCTCCCCGAGCCAGTACGCCCAGTAGTTGAGGTTCGCGGCCTCGCCCGCCTCGTCACCTGTGAGGTCGTTGTCGATGAAGTAGTTCATGCGGTCGCGGTCGCCTTGCCGGGCGGCGACTGCCGCGACGGACCGGCCGTTGAGCCAGCGGGTGAGCCAGTCTTGGGGCCGCTCGAGGCTCTGCTGGTAGGCGAGCCATTCCGAGGTGTCGGCCTGGTTGTCGTATCCGGAGAGATAGAGGGCCTGGCGGCGGAGCAGGAACTGCTGCCGGCCACGGGCCTGCTCGGCCGTACGGCGCATGTGCCGGAAGAACGTGGCCCGGTCGCCCGACGGCAGCTCGGGCCCGGCGGGCGCGGGGCCTCGGCGCGGCCGGGGAGGCGAGGGGAGCTCACGTACGGGCTGAGGCGCCACGCCGTTGAGGGGCCAGGCCAGCACCTCGACCAGGTCGCGTTGCATCACCCAGGCCCCGAGCGGGCTCTCCTCGACTGCGGCCTCGTCGTCTAACGCGCTTGCCAGGAGCACATCCGCTTCCAGGGCGCGCTCAAGGGCTTGAAGGAGAGCGGGCGCGGTGCCCATCTGCATGAGCCGGTGGCGGTGCATGAGCATCTGCCCGGTAGGTACAGCGGTGAGGGGGCGGCGTCCGGTTTCCCAGCCGGCGATCGTGTCCGCGCTGACTTTTAAGAGCTCGGCCGCCTCTTCCTGAGTGCGCCTCTGCTGCTCTCGTATCACGCGAAATACGTAGCCCGAGATGACGCCCGAACGGGGGCGACTGGATGAACCCTGACTGCCGGTCAGGGTGGGTGACGAACTCGGCCGCATGACTGCCCCAATCCCGGTGACCGACGGCAACCTACCTGTACTCCTGGTCACTTCAGCAGCTGAGCGAGGGTTTCTACCGTCGTAGTCATCACCAGACGAGCCTAGTAGGGAGGCTCTCCGCATGTGCTCCGACGCTGAAGCCCGCACCCCGATGGAAGCGGCCCCCGGGGTGATGGTCCACCCCGGGCAAGACCGTGACCTGGCGGTGGAGCACTGGTTGTGCTGTGCCTCGCCGGAGCCGCAAGAGGCGCGTCAGGCCTGGCGGGATGAGGAAATGCCACTGCTGCGATGCGGCATCCTGTTCACCGCCGTCAGCCTCCCCGGCTACCTCATCCACAGTGCGGCTGGGAGCACGGAACCCGCCGAGGCGGACGCCTTCCTGGCCCAAGCCCTGGAGGGAGGCCCGGTCATCGCGTCGGGCGGCCTCATGCGGTACTGGGCGCTGGTGCCTCCCAGCGCCGTCGACGGGTGGACGGACCCGGCCAGCGAGTGCCTCACACCCGGGACCTTCCTAGGGGTGCCACCTATCCACCGGAAAACGCACCAGCCGGGCCTGTCCTACTGGTCGGTGGCCATGGACAGCCCAGCCGTCCTCTGCTCTACGGGTATCGTCAGCCGGCTGTCCCGGATGGGGCAGACACGCCACCGCGCCCAGTTCGAGCGTGAGGGCGCCTGATGAGCAGAGCCCGCCTCGCCGGCGCACCGGTCATGAGTGAGGTGCTGCCGCGCGAGCTGAAGTCCGTTCCCGTCGCGCGTTACGTCGTCCGCGACATCCTCGAACACTGGGATCTGCCCGAGCTCGCCGAGGACGCGGAAACCGTGATCTCCGAGCTCGCCACCAACGCCATCCTCCACGCTCGAATGGCCGCGATCCGCATAACCGTCACCCGCGTCGACGAGCGCACCGTGCGCCTGGCCGTCATCGACAGAAGCCGCGTCCTGCCTGTGCTCCGGTCACCGGACGCACATGACGTGCACGGGCGCGGCATGGGAATCGTGGATGCACTCACCAGGTGCTGGGGCACGGACCGTCTCCCGTGGGGGAAGCGCGTGTGGGCCGAGCTGCGGGACCAGCGGTGAGGGGCGGCTACGGACGCCGATGGCGCAGAGGGGCGCAGATACCGCCCCAGCTTCCCCGGCCGGCCAGGTCCTCTACACGCTTTGCGTCGCCGCGCTCCTTGCCGCACTCATCTACGGCATCGCCACGAGGTAGCAGCCACCCCGCCCGCCACTCCCCACGACGAGGACCCTCATGAAATCTCACCCTTCCGGCGGCAACCGCACCCCCGTACAGGTTGTAGCGATCAGCATCGGCGCCTCCGGCATCCGGGCCCGCGCTGACGGACGTACGGGGCGCGAGGCCTGGCGGATTATCCGGCAGCGGCACCCCAGGGCGGTCTGGGCCGCCGCGGCGTACGCCACTGTCTTGGTGCTCGTAGCTTTACTGGGGGTCACGTCCCTGTTCTGACCTTCCTGGTTTTGGCTCCCGCCCTTGGCCGGGCGTGGCACCGGTCCCCAGCCCGGACCCGCAGCCTCCCCTGTCTGGTCCCCGGCCAGGGGCGGGAACCACGTCCCGGCTGGCCCCCCGTGGGGGAGTGACGGCAGTCCGGGACAACGGGCCCCGGCCGTCACCGAGACCGGCGGTCGGGGCCCGGGCCCCTCACTTTCCGCCCCGGCCGAACGGAGCGGACCACCCCGACGGGAGACCTCATGCACTCACTGATCACGAGCCCGTTCCTGGAACAGCACATGCTCGTACGGCCGGGAAGCCGCGGCGGAGCCCTCCTGCCCGCGCCCCGCTACGAGGAGCTACCCGCCCTCGACCCCACCGAGCCGGCCCCAGCCTGGCTCGCGGACACCGTCCGGGACCAGTGGGACGACCTGGACGTGACGGGCCGCCCTGCGGGTGAGTACCTGCTCGTCCGGAAGCCGTCCGCCTGGGGCTACTCAAAGGCCAGCTGGGAAGCTGAGCGGGAACCGGAAGTACAGCCACACGCAGCGCGAGATGACCTCGACGGGGTACCGGTGCCCCTTGTACGACAGCGACGCGGCCCCCACGGACAACCCCCTCCGGCACGACTAACCCGAAGATCATCCCACCCGGGTCAGCCAACGTGACAGCACCACTGCGGACCTCGGTACGTCGCTCCGAGCAGGAGGACACCAGTGCGGGAGGGCTGAGCACCGACGAGCGAGGGGTGAACGCGGGCCGTTACAGGGGGATGTGAAACTGCCGTCCCCCAGTCGTGACCGGACGTGTGTGGCGGCAGAGGTGGGCGCGATCCGCTCTCCTGGATGAGGGCGTTGGGGATGCCCGAGCGTTGTCGTAGTTCGAGTTGAAGGAAGCGGCTTCGACGCACGCGCCGTTGCCTTTGTTGCCTGTCAGGCAAGATCACAGTTCTGGCACGGATGTCGATTATGTGTAGGGCGCATGGGTAATCTGTGTCCTCACCCGGTTCCTTCGTGTTGCGTCGTGCCGGTGCGGGCCAAGAGGGGGCTGCCATGGGGGATATCCCTTACGTCCTGCCGGACGAGTATCGAAGTGACCTGTGATCAGAGTGTTCTGAGCCAGCTTCATGTGAAGATATGGTGACTGTCTGATGTTCACTTCGGAACCGAGTCTGTGCGGACCCTCGCAAGCGGGCTTTTTGAAGAGCACGATGCCCTGTGTCAGGGCGGAACCCACAGGACGATGAAAGGCGTGGTGAACGTCGGTGGCGGCAGCCCGCGGGTCGGCATCCCCTCATCCGAAGCCGGCACCCAAGCCCGCCCCGCCCAAGGTGCAGCGTTGGCACCAGACCCGTACCTCTCCGTTTCCCTGGGAGCAGGATGCGCTTGACCACATCAAGCGGCTCATGCCGCAGACGGAGCCGTATCGCGCTTGGGCGACCTTCTCCTTCACAGCCTCCTCCGGTCGGGTCAACGAGTGCGACCTGTTCATCGCTGTGCCTCGTGGCCTGTACCTGGTTGAGCTGAAGGCGCACCCCGGGCGCCTGGTCAACAGTGGAAGTACCTGGTCCTTCCACGGCGGCGACAAGACCCGCACCATCTCCAATCCGCTGCACCTGACGGATCTGAAGTCCAAGGAACTCAAGGGCCAGTTGGAGTGGGCCGCCCGCAAGCTCTACCCGCGTCTGCGTATTCCGCGCGTCGAGCCGGCTGTCTTCCTGTCCGACCCCGGACTAGCCAGTGAACTCGACGACGTCCAGCGCATCCGTGTCTACGGGCGTGACGGCACCGCCAGCGGCCTGCCCGGCATCTGGCAGGGCCTGCTGGGCACGCCCCCGCAGCGCGAGGAACACCGCATCACCGCAGACTTCGCCCGCCATCTCGACGAGCTGATGCGCAAGATCGGTGTGAGGGCCTCCACCGCGCACCTCGACTTCGGCGAGTGGCGCATGGCGCCGCGCCCCCTGGACGCTGGCGCCACCTGGGAGGACCGCCTCGCCAAGCGTGAGGGCCTAGTCCATGAGGAGGCCCGGGTCCGTGTCTACCTGGTGGAACTGCAGGCTACTGAGACGGCACGCCGCTCCACCGAGCGGGCCGCGCTGCGCGAGTACCAGGTGCTCCAGGGCATCGCGCACCCTGGCATCGCTCAGGCCGTCGACTTCCGCGAACACCAGGGTGGCCCGGCCATCCTCTTCCGCCACCGCGATGACGACCTGCGGCTGGACGACTACCTCGCCGCGCACGGGGCCCGGCTCAACGACGAGACCCGCCGCAACATGGTCCGCCAGCTCGCGGACGCGTTGCGCTACGCCCACCGCCGCAGCCTCTACCACCGTGCGCTGGCCGCACGCTCGATCTACGTCTCCGCCCGGCCCGACGGCGGGCAGCCGACCTTGCGTATCACCGACTGGCAGAGCGCTGCCCGCGACTTCGAGGTCACCTCGCTCAGGTCACTGGGCAATAGTCCGCTGGGCGAGGAGCACATCCAGGACGCTGCCGAGGTCTACCTCGCCCCCGGATTCGACGAGGAGTACGCCGACCCGGTCGAGCTGGACGTCTTCGGCCTGGGCACGGTCGCCTATCTCATTCTCACCGGCACCGCTCCCGCAGCCCGCCGCAGCGAACTGATGGCCCGTCTGGGCGCCGATGGTGGCCTACACCCCTACGCGGTCAGCGACAGCATCGCCGCCTCCCTGGACGAACTCGTCTACCAGGCCACCCGCGCCGAGGCCGCCGACCGCCTGGATTCCGTCGACGCCTTCCTCAGGCAGCTCGACGCAGCCGAGCAGGACGTCAACTCCCAGGCTGCCGCGGCCGAGACCGACCCGCTCACCGCCACCCCTGGCCAGGCCCTCGACGCCGAGTGGAGCGTCGTACGCGTCCTGGGCAGCGGCGCCACGGCCCGCGCCCTGCTCGTTGAGGGTGACCCGGAGACAGGCGCAGGCCTCCCGCAGCCCCGGGTCCTCAAAGTCGCCCTGGACGCGGAGAAGGACTCCCGGCTGCACGCCGAGGCTGCGGCACTCAAGCAGGTCGGCGGCGGCCGCATCGTCCGGCTGCTGGATGGTCCGCGCACCCTGGCCGGACGCACCGTCCTCGAGCTGGAGTACGCCGGCGAGCAGTCCCTCGCCCAGCGACTGCGCGGCCAGGGCCGCCTGACCTACGACGACCTGGAGAGCTTCGGCGAAGACCTCTTCAAGGCACTGGAGGAACTCACTGCCAAGGGCGTCCGCCACCGCGACCTCAAACCCGAAAACCTCGGCGTCCAGCACGGCGCGGACGGCCGCGAGCACCTCATGCTGTTCGACTTCTCCCTGGCCGACGTCCCCGACCGCGACCTGCGGGCAGGCACCAAGGGATACCTGGACCCCTTCCTCGACCACGGACACCGCCGCGAGTACGACGACTACGCCGAGCACTACGCCGCTGCCGTCACCCTGCACGAGATGGCCAGCGGCGAGCGCCCGGTCTGGGGCGACGGAACCGGCGACCCGCGCACGACCAGCGACCAGTACCCGGCGCTCGCCGAGGACCTGTTCGAACCAGGCCTGCGCGAGGGCCTGACCGCCTTCTTCGCCCGCGCTCTGCACCGCGACACCGCCCGCCGCTTCGACTCGCTCAAGCAGATGAGCGCGGCCTGGCGCGACCTGTTCACCCGCGCCGACGCCGTCCCGCCCGCCACCACCCCCGCCACAGCCACCGCCGACGCCGCGACCCTCCAGGAGATCCGCGACACTGCGGCGCTGGCCGCCGAAACGAAGACGGAACTGATAGCCGCCGGGCTGTCCCCGCGGGCCGTTTCCGTCGCCGCCGACCTGGGCGCAAGCACGGTCGGCGAGCTGGTGGCGCTTCAGCCGCACCGCTTCTCCCAAGCACGTGGCGCCGGTGTACTCATCCGCAACGAGCTCAAGCGCCGCCACAAGCAGTGGACGGCGGCGCTGCGCAGCAAGCCCGCAGCGGGGGCGGCAGGTGCGGGCAAGGCCGTCCACTCCGCGAACCCCTCCGGCAAGAGGGCCGCTGCGGCCGCCGAGACCGATGCGGAAGTCATCGACCAGCTGACCGCACGAGGGTCCGTCGATCAGCTCGCAGCGCTGCTCGCCCCCGGGCCCTCCCGCGCCAACTCCAACAAGCCCGAGGTCATCCGCGCGACCCTCGGCCTGCCCGGCGACGGAACCGAACCCGATCCCTGGGACGGACAGCTCGCCCCCTGGCCCACCCAGGTCGCCATCGCCGGCGCCCTGAAGACCGCCCAGCCCACCGTCTCCCGGCACCACGTCGCCGCCATCAAGGAATGGGCGCAGACAGGATGGCTGCAGCACATACGCAATGAACTCGTCGCCGTACTGGAGGCGGACGGGCGGGTGATGACCGCCCAGGAACTCGCCCTCGAACTGCGCGTCCGACACGGCGCGGGCGCCGACACCCCCGTCCGGACGCTGGCCAAGTCCCGCGCCGTTGTCCGTGCCGCCGTGGAAGCCGAAGCACTGCCCGACGGACGAGACGAGGAACACCAGCCGCGCCTTGCCGTGCTGCGCCGCGGAGAGCGGGTACTCGTCGCCCTGGAGTCACTTCCGGGATCGGATGCACCCAGCGCCCCCGACCTGGCCGACTACGCCGCCAGGTTGAGCGTGAAGGCCGATGAACTGGCAGCGTCCGACCCCCTCCCCGGACGGGCCTCGGTCGTACGCGACCTGCGCGCCCTCCCCACGCCCGAGGGCATGGCACCGCTCGCCGAGACCCGTCTCGTCGCCCTCGCCGCAGCGGCGGCGACGAAGGCGGCAGCGTCGCCCAGACTGGAGCTCTACCCGCGCGACCTCAGCCTCGACCGCGCACTGCGCATCTCCCAAGCCCCGGCAGGGGTCCGACGAGACCTCGGCATCACGGTCGACGACCTGCTCGCCAAGGTGCGCTACCGCTTCCCGGAACTGGACTTCGGCGCACCCACACACATCACGGTCGAGGACGCCCTCAAAAAGGCCGACTTCCCACTGGAGTACGACACCGCCGCGCACTGCTTCCGGCCGCCCGCACCCTCCGTGAACGGAACCCAGCTGCGCAGCGGCATGTCGACGGGCACGGTCACCGCCGCCGGCAACGCCGCGATGGGCGCGGCAGCCGCCGGCCGCGACCCCGACGCGCTGCTGAGGGGGAAGTTGCGGGGCGCGGTCGAGCGCGGCGGCTTCGTGACCCTCAACGTGCATCTCAAGTACCTGGCGGGTGCTGCGGAGGCGGTGGCCGGGGCCTTCCCGGTGGTGCCGGTGAACCTCGCGCAGGTGTTCCTGACGGAGTTCCGCGCACTGGCGGGCGAACGCGGGACGGACTGGTCGAAGGTGCTCGGCGCGGATACCACCTACACGCGCTCGGGCGAACTGCCCGCAGGCCTGCGTTCGTACGTGTCGCGGGTGTGGCCCCGGGTCGCCGAGCGGATCGCGGAGACCGCTCAGGCACGGCAAGGCGCGGTGCTGTTCGTGCACACGGCCGGGCTGTTTGGGCGCTACTGGGAGGCGGGCGGCCGCGAGACGCTCGTCGGCCTGCAGAACGCCGCACGCAGGGGCGGGGCGAGCCCGCACGGGCTGTGGCTGCTGTGCCCGTCGGAATCCCCACGCGGAGTCTCCCACCTGGACCGGCGCACGGTGGAAGTGCTGGGGGAGGCCGAACGCGTAGTGCTGGAGCGTTCATTCCTCGAAGAGTTGAGGGCCGCGCAGGCGCAACCGCAGGTCGGTTAAAAAGGCCGCCTCCGGGGGGAGGCGGCGCTGGGGTTGGTAAGCCAATCGGTATAGGGGAGGGGCGGGCGAGTGTCCGGGCGTGGCGTGAACCAGACGGAACTGCTGAAGGACCTGCGCAAGCAGGTGAAGACGCTGGAGGACGACCTTCGCGAACGAAGCGAGGCCGTGGCCGAGTACAAGGCCAAGCTGGAGGCCGAATACACGCACGCACGCGAGGCCAAACGCACCGCGGCGACGTACGGAGCGTGGCGCGACGAGCGCATCACGCAGGTCGCAGCGGCGTGGGTGCTGGCATGCGTGTTCGTCCGCTTCTGCGAGGACAACCGCCTGATCCCCGAACCTTTCCTGGCCGGCCCGAAAGAGCGTCTGAAGGACGCGGAGGACCGCGACACGGAGTTCTTCCGGCTCAACCCAGAGAAGAACGACCGTGACTGGCTGGTGCACGCATTCGAGTCGCTGGCGGCGACCAACCCGGCGGTGGCCGGACTGTTCGACCGTGCGCACAACCCGCTGTGGGAGCTGGCACCGTCGTACGAGGCCGCGAGCGCGTTGCTGAAGTTCTGGCGCCGTCGCGGCCCGGACGGCGAGATCGTGCACGACTTCACTGACGAGCCGGTGGTGGGGGCCGACGGCGTCATCGAGCACGAAGGGTGGAGCACCCGGTTCCTCGGCGACCTGTACCAGGACCTGAGCGAGCACGCACGGAAGACGTACGCGCTGCTGCAGACGCCTGAGTTCGTTGAGGAGTTCATCCTCGACCTGACGCTGGAGCCGGCGGTCCGGGAGTTCGGGCTTGATCCGGATACGGTCGTCGGCGATGACGGTGAGATACGCAAGGGCCTGCGGACGATCGACCCGGCGTGCGGATCTGGGCACTTCCTGCTGGGGCTGTTCAAGCGGCTGCTGGCGAAGTGGAAGGCCGCCGAGCCGGGTACGGATGCGTGGGAGCTGATCCGACGCACGTCGGAGTCCGTGCACGGCTGCGACAAGAACCCGTTTGCGGTGTCGATCGCCCGCTTCCGGCTGCTGATCGCCGCGCTGCAGGCAGGCGGCGCGAAGCGACTCGACCAGGCTCCCACCTTTCCGATCAACGTGGCAGCAGGCGATTCGCTGCTGCACGGGCGGGGTGCCGCCGGCATCCAGGGCGACCTGCTGTCGGACGGCAAGGCGTTCGCGTACCAGACGGAAGACGTCAAGGAGTATGCGGAGCGGTGCGACCTGCTGGGGGTCTCCACGTACCACGTCGTGGTCGGTAACCCGCCATACATTACGGTCAAGGACAAGCAGGAAAACGAGAACTACCGGGCCTATAAGTCTTGCTCGGGAAAATACGCTCTGTCCGTACCGTTCGCCGAGCGGCTGTTCCAGTTGGCCGTCCGAACGAGTGGTCCGGATCGGGCGGCAGGGTATGTCGGGCAGATCACAGCAAATTCCTTCATGAAGCGGGAATTCGGCAAGAAGCTAATCGAAGAGTTCTTCGTCAGCGACCGGGTGGGTGTGCACCTAACGCACATCATCGACACGTCGGGGGCATACATCCCGGGGCATGGGACTCCGACTGTGATCCTGGTGGGGCGGAACCACATTCCTAGGCAGGCAGAGCCAGTGCGCGCGGTGCTCGGCGTACGGGGCGAGCCGTCCCAGCCGCAGGACGCTGCTACTGGGCTTGTGTGGTCGGCGATAGTCCAGCAGGTGACCAAGGCGGGCAGTGAATCGGAGTGGATCAGTGTGGAGGACGCTGATCGGACCCACTTTGCGGCGCACCCCTGGTCACTCAGCGGAGGCGGCGCTGGTGACGTGTTCGATCACATTGACACCGACGGCCGCTCACGCCTGAGGCCGCGGCTCAAGCGGGTCGGATTCTATGGGGTGATGGGTTCCGACGAGGTTATGACTGCACCATCTCGGGTCTTTGACCGCGCTCATGTCGAGGGGGCCTACCACCTGTCCCTGACGATCGGGGACGAGGTGCGCGACTGGGACGTTGAGGTGGGCGACCACGCGTTCCATCCCTATGACGGGTCACGCAACCTCATCGATCTGGACGCCATCCCGGGGCACGGTAAGCGGATCTGGGCCTTTCGTACTGATCTGGGTAACCGAGCAACTTTCACTAAGGGCACTTACTTCAGAGACGGGCGCCCTTGGTATGAGTGGCATCAGCTACCCAAGGACGACGGAGCACACGCATGGTCGATCGCGTTCGCGTTTGTGGCTACGCACAACAACTTCGTGTTGGACCGGGGCGGGAAGGTGTTCAAACAGTCCGCGCCGGTGATCAAGTTGCCGGAGGGGGCGGGGGAGGATCAACACCTGGAGTTGTTGGGGGTGCTCAACTCGTCCACGGCGTGCTTCTGGCTGAAGCAGCTGTGTCAGGCCAAGGGCGGCGATCCCATCGGTCAGGACGGTGCGCGTGTAAGCGCTGAGCCGTGGTCCGATCGGTACGAATTCACCGGAACTAAACTCCAAGAGTTCCCCCTCCCTGCGAACCTTCCCCTTGCCCTCGGAGGTGCTCTCGATAGCGCGGCACAGGATCTGGCCATGCACGAGCCTTCTGCTGTCTGCGCCTCCGGCGCGACGCCGACCCGTGGCGCGCTTGATGCCGCCCATGACGCGAACGCCGCTACTCGTGAGCGGATGATTGCACTGCAGGAGGAGCTCGACTGGGAGGTCTACGGTGCTTACGGTCTGGTCCAGTTGAGCGAGGCCGACGATCAGTGCCTCACCGCCCCCGACTTCGACGCGCTCCCGACCGTGAAGCTCGGTGAGCGCGCGTTCGAGATCGTGCTCGCGCGTAAGGTCGCTGCCGGGGAGCTGGAAACGGCGTGGTTCAGTCGCCACCGGTCCACGCCCATCACCGAGATCCCGTCCCACTGGCCTGACTGGTATCGCGCCATCGTCCAGAACCGCATCGACGTGATCGAGAAGCGCAAGGACATCGCGCTGATCGAGCGGCCCGAGTGTAAGCGCCGCTGGGCGTCTGAGCCGTGGGAGAAGCGGGAGAAGGAAGCTCTGCGTACCTGGCTGCTCGACCGGGCCGAGGACCGGCGTCTGTGGTTCACGTTGCGCGACGGCTTCGAGCAGCCGCGTCCGCTGACGATCAGTCAGCTTGCCGATGAACTCGCCAAGCTCGACCCGGACGTGTCCGCTGTCGCCGCGCTCTACGCCGCCGACCACCTCGGCAAGCGCGACATGCCGCTCGAAGCCGTCCTGGCCGAAGCCCTCGACGCCGAGCACGTCCCTTACCTGGCCGCCCTCCGCTACAAGGACACCGGCCTGCGCAAGCGCGCCCAGTGGGAGGAGGTCTGGGACCTCCAGCGCGAAGAGGACGCGACCGGCGAGCGCCTGAACATTCCCGTCCCGCCGAAGTACGCCTCCGTCGACTTCGCCAAGACCTCCTACTGGGCCAACCGAGGCAAGCTCGACGTCCCCAAGGAGCGGTTCGTCTCCTACCCGGATGCCAGCCCTGACGCCGACCCCACCCTCCTGCTCGGCTGGGCCGGTTGGGACCACCGCGACCAGGCCCAGGCGCTGGTTAACCTCGTCAAGGACCGTACGTCCCAGCTGAGTTGGGACAACGCCCGGATCACGCCGCTGTTGGCCGGCCTCGCCGAGCTGATGCCGTGGGTGCGCCAATGGTTCGGGACCGACGACCACGAGTGGGGCGGCAACGCCGCTGAGGAGTTCGGCACGTTCCTGGATACCGAGCGCACCAAGCGGGGCCTGACCGCCGAGCAGCTCGCGTCCTGGCGTCCGGCGCCGAAGACCCGAGGCCGCAAGGCCGCCGGCACCGCCACCCCCCGTACAGCCAAGAAGACCGAAGCCGTTGCCGCCGCCGACACCCCGACGGCCTGAGCGGGAAGAGGGAGACCACCGCCCATGAGTTCCTCCAGTGACGCCCTCTACCTCAAGGACGTCCTCAATCTGCCGCAGTCCGTCCTCGCGGGTGACTTCAAGGTCGAGTTGTCGGGCGGCTTCGGCGAGTCCGGGCAGCGCGTGCGCGAGTACGTGGTCACCGACCAGCTCGAGCAGGCGTTCCGCAAGTCGTTGGGCATCGTCAAGGCGGCGGTCCGCGACGACACCTCGCACGCCGCCTACCTGCACGGCTCGTTCGGTTCCGGTAAGAGCCACTTCCTGACCGTCCTCCACGCGATCCTCAACGACAGCGCGGCCGTTGCCCGCGAGAAGCCGAAGCTGCAGGTGGTCATCGCGGATCACGCCGACTGGCTGGCCCAGGAGGGGACGAAGAAGCGGTTCCTGATGGTGCCCTACCACCTGGTCGGTGCGGCATCACTCGACTCGGCGCTGCTGGGCGGCTACGTCGCGGCCGTCCGGCGGCTGCATCCGGGCGCGCCCGTGCCGCCTGTCTACCGGGCGGACGCGGCACTCGCGGACGCCCGCCGGCAGCGCGTCTTCCTCGCAGATGACGCGAAGTTCATCCAGTGGCTCGGCGACCCGTCCGGCCCGAATGCGGCCGCCCAGAGCACGGTGGCCAGCGGAGAGGACCTGGAGGACCTCGACGTCCTGGATGCTCCCGCCGCCGGCTGGACCTCCGCGAGCCTGGACGCCGCCTTTGCCGCCGCTCCCGGTGACACACTGCGTGACGCGCTGATCTCCGCGCTGATCTCGGACTCCGGCCCCATGGCGTCCTACGCCCGGGGCGCGCAGGGTGACAAGAACGCGTTCCTGCCCCTGGAGAACGGCCTCGCCGTCATCAGCCGGCATGCGCAGAGCCTCGGCTACGACGGGCTCGTCCTCTTCCTCGACGAGCTGATCCTGTGGCTGCAGGCGCACCTCACCGAGAAGGCGATGGTCAATGACGAGGTCAGCAAACTCGTCAAGCTGATCGAGTCAGGCGACACCGACCGGCCGGTCCCGATCGTGTCGTTCATCTCCCGGCAGCGTGACCTGTCGCAGCTGGTCGGCTCGGATGTGGTCGGCGCGGATGTGAAAAACCTCGAGCAGCAGGTCGGCTACCTCGCCGGGCGCTTCGACGTGGTGAGCCTGGAGGACCGCAACCTCCCCGCGATCATCAAGGAACGTGTGCTGCAGCCCAAGGACGACGCCGCCCGCGCCGCTCTCAGCACCGCGTTTTCCGCCGTTGAGTCCTCCGACGCCGCCGTCCGCGAGGTGCTTCTTGACGCCGCCGGGGCGACTCGCGCGGACTGGGCGGACTTCAAGGAGCTCTACCCGCTCTCGCCCGTCCTCCTCAACACCCTCGTCGCCCTGTCCGGGGCGCTGCAGCGCGAGCGCACCGGTCTCAAGCTCATCCAGGAGATGCTCTACCGCCGCCGCGAGGACATGAAGCTCGGCGACCTGATACCCCTGGGTGACCTGTGGGACGTGCTGGCAGACGGTATGGGGGAGGCGTTCACCGACCGGCTGCGCGCCCAGTCGGAGGCTGCGATCCGCTTCCACACCAAGGTCCAGGCCTACCTCCTGCAGAAGTACGGCTCCACCGAGGACCCCGGCTACCGCGCGGATGACCGCTTTGTGAAGACCCTCCTGCTGGGCTTCCTCTCTCCGGAGGTCCCCGCCCTGGCCCGCCTGACCGGCGGACGCCTGGCCGCGCTCAACCACGGCTCGCTGCGGTCGCGTGCGGTGACGCCGGGCGAGCTGGCGGTGCGCCGGCTGCGGGAGTTGCAGGCGGAGTTCCCCGGTGAGCTGCGCAGCGACGGCAACGACGCCGACCCGGTGTTCACCCTGCACCTGTCCGACCTGGACGTCGAGCCGATCCTTGATGCGGTCGGCGAGAAGGACAACGTCGGGCAGCGCCGCATCTGGGTCAAGGAGCGGCTGTGGGAGGCGCTGGGCGTCCGCGACACGGGCGCGTTCGTGTGCGAGCACGAGGTGGTGTGGCGCGGCACCAAGCGCGTCGCCGAGTTCGTCTTCGAAAACGTCAAGGAACCGGCGACCATGCCGACGACGCAGTTCGCGCCCAGCGTCGAGGGCCGTGTCCGCTTCGTCGTCGACTACCCGTTCGATGAGAGTGACGGGCATCCCAGCGACGACACGGCGCGTATCCAGCGCCTTAGGCAGGAGGGTTTTGAGGCTCCCACGATCGTCTGGCTGCCGTTCTTCTTCTCCCCGCAGCGCTCCGCGCAGCTCGGCCGGCTGCTGAAGATCCAGTACCTGCTGGAGCGGGACCGGCTGGCCAACTACGCCGCCCACCTGCCCTCCGATGACCAGGTCCGGGTCAAGCACCAGCTCGAGGCCCAGCGCGACACGCTCACCAGCCAGCTCACCGACGTGCTGCGCCAGCTGTATGGGATCGCGCACCTGGACGACACCAACGTCGGCGCGGAGACACCGGACGGCCTGCACGTCTACTCCCTCTACCCCGGACACACCCCGCAGCTCCAAGGCGGCGCGCCCTTCGAGTACAACATGGCCAAGCTCGCTGATGGGCTGTTTGCTGCGCACTACCCCAAGCACCCCGACTTCGACCCGCAGGAGACCCGCAAGGCCGTCACGGTCGGCGAGCTGAAGAGTGTCTACGGGTGGATCGCGCGGGCGATGGAGGACGGGTCGCGTCGTGTCGTCGTGGACAGCAAGCAGCTGGCGCTGGTCAAGCGGATCGTGCACCCACTGGAGTTGGGGGAGGTCCACGACGGGCCGCTGAATGTGGGCACCGAGTGGCGCCGCCGCATCGAGCAGCATGCCACCGCTCACGGCGTCAGTGGCGACTACGAGGTGGAGGACATCCGACGCTGGATCACCGAGCTGGGCTGGACCGGCCTGGACAAGGCGGTCAGCAACCTGCTGATCGCCGTGTACGCGCTGGTCGCGGACCGTTCCTGGGTCTACAACGGTGCCTCGGCCGCGGCCCCCGAGTTGGACCGCATCGGCACCGGATGGGCGCTGCGCGCCCAAGAGCTGCCCAGCGAGGAGGAGTTCACCGCCGCGCACGAGCGCGCAGCCGCGCTGTTCGGCCAGAGCGTGCCCCGGGTGCGCTATGCCCGCAACGTCAACGACCTCGCAGCCAAGGTCCGGGCCAAGGCGCAGGGCTGGGAGGCCGCGGTCAACGGGCTGCGGCGCTCGCTGGCCAACCACCGCACCGCACTCGGGCTGACGCAGGAGCCGACGGCCCGCGAGATGTCGGTGCACGACGCCGCCGACCTGATCGCCCGCCTGGTCCGGCACAAGGACGCGACCGCGTTGGTGCGGGAGTTGTCCGCGCTCAGCTACACCACCGCGGACGACGCTCTGGCCAAGACCATGTCCTCGGCGCAGCCGACCTTGGATGCGCTGGATCGCGTCAAGTGGCAGCTGCTGCAGAGCGTGCGCGGCCTGACCAGCCGGGGCGACGGCCTCGCGGACCGCGCGGACCGGCTGCTGGCTGAGATCGCAGAGACGGCCGCAGCCGTGGAGCACGAGCGGGAGCTGGCCCCGGTGCTGAACGGGGCCGAGAGCTGGGCCGTGGACATCATCAGCGAGTCCGGGCGGCTCAACGCAGCCGCCGCACCGACGCCCGCACCGGCACCCGCAGAAGCTCCCGTCCCAGCCCCCAGGGACGCAGACCAGGTCAGCCTGACCGAGCACGGCCAGCCCCCGCTGCCCGCCCAGGCACAGGCGGCGCCCCTCACGCCCGCCATGCCCGCAACTGCCCCCGCCCGGCGCCGTCGGCTGGTCATCGCGACCGGCCCCGGCAGCCTCGAATCCGGCCTCGCTCAGGCCCTGGCCGAACTCACCCAGCAGATCCGCTCCCATGCCGTGGCCAACCCCGGCACCGAGATCGAGATCGGCTGGAAGGAAGTGGAAGGCGGTACGTCATGACCCAGGCGACCACCGGGGCCGCGGTCCCCGAGATCGACCAGCGTGCCGTCGAAGCACTCCTGTGGACCGCGCTCCCGCACGCCAAAGGCCACCGGCTGGTGCTGGTGCACGGCCGCTACCGCGAGGGCGCACCCGGCGCGTTCACCACTCGCCTCGTCAAGGACCTGGCGCAGGACGGCGAGCCGGAGCAGCGCCGGGTCCACGTCAGCCACCAGTCCTCGGTGCTCGGCATCGTGGACGCATGGCAAAACCACCTCGCCCAGCACCCCGACGGCAGCGGTGGTGACGTCCTCGTCGTCACCACGGACGCTCCCGACACCCGCCCGATGCCGCTGGACCTGCGCGGGCAGGCCATCGGCCGCTCCCTGCTCACGGTAGACCGCGTCGAGATCGTCAAGCAGCGCTTCGGCGCAGTCGACGTCGACCCGCGCATACGCCGTCAACTCTGGCTCGCCGACGCATTGCTGGCCGCAGAGCCGCCTGGCGGGTGGCCTCCGGTAGGTTCCGTGCTGACCCTGGACGCCGCCATGCGCGCTCTCGTGCACGCCCGGATCGGCCTGGGCGACGGCGTGTCCACCGACGCGGTGCCGCTTGATGCGGAGGCTCTGCTCACCTGGTCCCGCACCCCCGGCGGGCCGGCCCGCTTCGCCACGCTGCAGCCCGAGGAGCGAGCCGGGCTGATCGACTGGCTGGAGAGCGCGGTGGGCGATTCTGCGCCGCTGCTGCTGGCCCTGGTGCAGGACGGGCGCGGCGACGATGCGATGGCGCTGGGTGTCGTCTCTGCCGCTCTCACCGGGCCGAAGACCACAGCGGACGCGGCCCTGGCAGTGGGGGCACTGTTCGGCTCCGGCCCCTTCCGACCGGACGTGCTGCGCCACTACACCCGCGCCGTGGAGGGCGTCCTCGCCCGATGGATCACCCAGGCCACGGCGGGCGGACCGCGCAGCGCCGAGGCACGCACCCGGGTTTTGGAGGTCCTGGAACAGGCCGACCGCCTGGCGGATCGGGCGGGTCTGCGCGAGGCCCTCGCCGACAGCAGCTTCCTCCCCTCCGGCTTCCGCGCCCGGCTGCGGGCACTGGCCACCACCCTCACGCCGCGCCCCGACCAGCGGGCCGTCACGGCCGCCGAGGCCGCCCTTCACCAGGTGCGCAGCCACCACCTTGCGAACCTGCTCTTCCCCGAGCAGGTGCAACTCGCCGAGATGGCCGTACGCCTCGAACGCTGGCTGACGGCCCCACAGCCCGCCCTCGCGTCCGGCTCCGGTGCGGTGGGCGCCGCGGTCAGGGCTCACCTCGGCGACTGGGGCTGGGCCGACCGCGCCCTGAACCGGCTGTGGGCCGGAGACGGGGCGATGGACCCGCACGTCAACGAGGCCTACCGGGTCGTCCACGAGGCGGCCAGGGCCCGCCGAGACCACCTGGACCGCCAATTCGCCAAGGCGCTGGCCATCTGGACGCAGCACGCCACCACCAGCCAACCCGAGGGGGCGGTGGTCGTCGAGGACGTGCTGCGGCACATCGCCGCACCCCTCGCTGCACAAAGGCCCCCGCTGATCCTGCTCCTCGACGGCATGTCCAGTGCGGTCGCCGCCCAGCTCGGGGAGGAGCTGGGCGCGCCGCGCTGGACCGAGGCCGCCCCCGAGGCAGGCCGGCGGGCCGCCGCCGTCGCCGCGATCCCTTCCATCACCACCGTCAGCCGCGCCACACTGCTCACCGGCGGCTTGGTGACGGGCGGCCAAAGCGTCGAGAAGGACGGCTTCGCGGCGTTTTGGCGCAGGCGGCGGCACGAGGCAGTGCTGTTCCACAAGGCCGACCTGCCCGGCCCGGCCGGGCACCGACTCGCCCCCGAGATCGTCACCGCCATCGCAGGCGACGGCGTCGTCGGCGTGGTCCTCAACACCATCGACGACGCGCTCGACCACGGCCAGGAGAGCTCCAAGGGCGACTGGACGGTAGGCAGCGTCCGCTACCTGTCCGAGCTACTGGACGCAGCCCGCGGCCAAGGCCGCCCCGTGATGCTGGTCGCCGATCACGGACACGTCCTGGACCGCACCACCGAAGGGCCGCTGACCGCGCAGGGCGTGGAGTCGGCACGTTGGCGCATCGGCCTTCCCAACGAGCAGCCCGGCGACGACGAGGTCCACCTGGCCGGCCCGCGCGTGCTGGAGGGCGGCGGCAGCATCACCGCGCTGTGGCGGGAGGAGAAGCGCTACACCCCCCGCAAGGCCGGCTACCACGGCGGCGCGGCCCTGGCGGAAATGACCGTGCCGGTGCTGGTGCTGCTGCCCTCAGCGGAAACCCTGCCACCCGGCTGGGCGGTGCTCTCCCCGGAGGCCGTCACCCCGCCGTGGTGGCACGACGCGAGCCGCACAGGAGCCACCGCCGCACCGCAGCCCGCCCCCGCATCCCGACCGGCCGCGAGGAAGACGGCCGAGCCGGCCCGCCTCGACGACGCTCCCACACCCCTGAGTCTCGGCGCGAAGGTAGTGGACACCGGCGTGTACGCCGCACAGAAGCAGTTCGTCCGCAAGGGCCCTGAGAGGAAAGCCGTCGCCGCCGTCATCGACGCTCTCCTCGCGGCGGACGGTACGCTCTCGCTCGCCGCGGTCAGCGCAGCAGCCGCATCCTCCGGCGGACGAGCCCCGCGCAATGCGGAGTTCTTCGTCGCGGCACTGCAGCGACTCCTCAACGTCGAGGGCTACCCGGTCCTCGGCCTCATCGACGCGGGCGCGCGGGTCAAGCTCGACATCACACTGCTGAAGGACCAGTTCGGGGTGAAGGCGTAGATGAGTAATACGGTCTCGCCCGTCAGCGCGGCCCGTCGCCGCGAGGTCGTGGACGCCTTGCGGCGCGGCACCGTGCCGCAATCGGGCCTCGACCTGTTCGCCGTCGGCCTGGACCGCTTCGTGGCAGCCCTGGACGACGACGTGGCCACCGCGGCTCGGGGTGGCGCCGCCTTCCACGCCATCCGCGGCGAGTACGGCTCCGGCAAGACCTTCTTCGCCCGCTGGCTCGCCGAGCGCGCCAAGCGAGCAGGCCTTGCCACCGCCGAGATCCAGATCTCGGAGACCGAGACGCCCCTGCACAAGCTGGAGACCGTCTACCGCCGCCTCACCGAGCGCCTCACCACCGCCACCCATCCGCCGAGCGCGCTGCGTGCGGTGATCGACTCCTGGTTCTTCACCCTCGAAGAAGAAGTCCTCGATGCGGGCGAGATCGACGAGGACGACGCCGACGCGCTTGCCACCGCCGTGGACGCCCTCATGGAGCATCGTCTGGCCGACGTCGCCCGCACCACCCCCGCGTTCGCGGCCGCCCTGCGCGGCTACCACCAGGCCCGCGCCACAGGCGACGCGCCCACCGCCGAAGCGCTGATCGCCTGGCTCGGCGGCCAGAAGTCCGTCGCCTCCGCAGCCCGCCGCTTCGCTGGCGTGCGCGGCGACCTGGACCACTTCGCCGCCCTCGGATTCCTCCAGGGGCTGCTGACCGTCCTTCGCGACTGCGGCCAGCCAGGACTGCTCGTGGTCCTGGACGAGATCGAGACACTGCAGCGGGTCCGCAGCGATGTGCGAGAAAAAGCCCTCAACGCGCTACGGCAGCTCCTGGACGAGATCGACGCCGGACGCTTCCCCGGCCTGTTCCTCGTCATCACCGGGACCCCTGCCTTCTACGACGGGCAGCAGGGCATCCAGCGGCTGCCCCCGCTGGCGCAACGCCTGGCCACGGACTTCTCCACCGACCCGCGCTTCGACTCGCCGCGGGCCGTACAGCTGCGTCTGCCCGGCTTCGACCTGTCCCGGCTCGGCGAGCTCGGCCGCACCATCCGCGACCTCTACGCACAACAGGCCTCCCACCCCGAGCGGATCGCCCGAGCCGTGGACGACCAGTACATCGCCCAACTCGCCACAGCCGTCACCGGCGGACTCGGCGGCAACGTCGGCGTCGCACCCCGCCTGTTCCTACGCAAACTCGTAGCCGACGTCCTCGACCGTGTCGACGAGTTCGAGGATTTCGACCCTCGCAGGCACTATGCCCTCACCGTCTCCGCCACCGAGCTCAGCGAGGTCGAACGCAACGCCGCCGCATCGAGCGCCGACGACATCGAGCTGGAAATGCCGTGACCGACACCGCCTCCGACGACCCACTGCAGCGGCTCGACACCGTACTGCTGCACCACATCGTCAACACCCTCGGCTGGAAGTCCCTGCGCCCGCTCCAGCAGGAGGCCATCGACCCGCTGCTGTCCGGAACCGACACCGTGCTGCTCGCCCCCACCGCGGGCGGCAAGACCGAAGCCGCCACCTTCCCCCTGCTGTCCCGGATGGCCGCCGAAAACTGGACCGGCACATCCATCCTCTACGTATGTCCGCTCAAGGCGCTGCTCAACAACCTGCTGCCGCGGCTGGAGACCTACACCTCCTGGCTCGGCCGCACCGCCGCCCTGTGGCACGGCGATGTCACCCAGCCAAAGCGCAAGGCCATCCTGCGGCAGCGTCCGGACATTCTGCTGACCACGCCGGAGTCGCTGGAATCCATGCTGGTGAGCGTGAACGTGGACCACCACTCGTTCTTCCAAGGCCTGCGGACGATCGTGGTGGATGAGGTCCACGCCTTCGCCGGCGACGACCGCGGCTGGCACCTCCTCGCCGTCCTGGAACGTCTGCAGCGCGTTGTCGGACGACCCGTGCAGCGCGTGGGGCTGTCCGCCACCGTCGGCAACCCCGAGGAACTCCTGCACTGGCTCCAGGGCGCAGCCGCCGGAAGGCGACCCGCCAAGGTCATCGCCCCGCACCTGCACGCCCAGCCCGACACGCTCTCAGGCAAGGGGCCAGGCGCGCCCGCAGGGCCGCCACCCGGCGAGGTCCAACTCGACTACGTCGCCTCGCTCAGCAACGCCGCCACCGTCATCGCCGCCCTCCACCGCGGCGAGAAACGCCTGGTCTTCTGCGAATCCCGACGCCAAGTCGAGGAACTCGGGGAAAGCCTGCGCGCCAAGGGCATCACCACCTTCCTCTCCCACGCCTCCCTGTCCGTGGACGAGCGCCGCCGCGCCGAGGAAGCCTTCACCGACGCCCGCGACTGCGTCATCGTCTCCACCAGCACCCTCGAACTGGGCATCGACGTCGGCGACTTGGACCGCGTCATCCAGATCGACGCCCCGAGCAGCGTCGCCTCCTTCCTCCAGCGCATCGGACGCACCGGACGACGCCCCGGCTCCACCCGCAACTGCCTCTTCCTGGCGGTCGACGAAGGCGGTCTGCTCTGCGCCGCCGCCCTGCTGCTGCTGTGGTCTCGAGGCTGGGTCGAACCCGTCATACCCCCACCCGAGCCACGGCACATCGTCGCCCAGCAGATCCTCGCCCTGTGCCTGCAAGAACACCGCATCGGCGACAAACTCTGGCAGGAGTGGTGGGGCGGCCTCGCCCCCTTCGGCCCGGGCGCCGAGCCCATCGTGCGACACCTGGTGAGCGAGGGCTACCTCGATCAGGACGGCGGCATGCTGTTCATCGGCCCCGAGGCCGAACGCCGCTTCGGCCACCGGCACTTCATGAACCTCACCGCCGTCTTCACCGCCGCCCCCGAGTTCACCGTCCTCAACGGGCGCACCGAAATCGGCAAGACCGACCCGACTCTGCTCACCGAGGAGTGCGCCGGACCGCGACGCCTGCTCCTCGCCGGACGCAGCTGGCAGGTCACTTACATCGACTTCAACCGCAAACGCTGCTTCGTGGAACCCGTCGACGGCGGCGGCAAAGCCAAGTGGAACGGCGGCGGACTGCCCATGACCTCCTTCGACCTGACCCGCGCCGCCCGCGAGGTGCTTCTCGGCGAGGACCCACTGGTGACGCTCACCAAGCGCGCCCAAGGCGCCTTGGCGCAGCTGCGTGAGGAGAGCACAGAGACAGTCCACCCCGGCGGCAACCTGATCATCCGCGACGGCGCGGGCAAGGACCTGCGGTGGTGGACCTGGGCCGGCCACCGCGCCAACGTCACCCTGGCGGCCACCCTCGCCGGCATCGCGGACCCCCTCCAACGAGGCAACGACCTGTACGTGCGGCTGCGCTCCGACCTCACCCCGCAGATGTGGAAGGAAGCCAGTGTGGACGCCGCCGACCGACTCTGCCTCCCCGAAGTCGACCCTCGCGCACTGAACGGTCTCAAGTTCAGCGCTGCCCTGCCGCAACGCCTTGCAGAGGCGACCCTCGCCGCACGTCTCGCCGACCTCGATCATGCTGCCCGGGTTCTCACTGAGCCAGTGCGTTTCGTCGTTTTTTAGAGCATGAGTCGTTTCGGCGGGGAAGACGTGCGGTGGCGCCCGACGTTGGTCCGCGGCCAAGGAAGGGCGTGCCAGACAGCGCGGCGCTCTCCTGGGTCTTGGCGGAGAAGCATGCGGATGCACCTTCCGTTCTCATGACAGAAGGAGTTCTTGTTGACGAACGACCTGGCCGCAGCTCTTCGTTCCGGGACAGCCTCTGCGTATCCACCCCGGGGGGATATGCAGCTGTACCGGCTGAAGGCCGTTGTCACCTTCTCCTGAGGTTCCCCCGCTGTGCGAGAGGTGTTGATCAGCTGGTCAGGAGGGGTTGACGGGGTTTCAGGTTCGCTCGTTCGGCCGTTGCCCGCTCGGCG
>NZ_JBEXHZ010000052.1:0-35641 GCF_040608315.1 Streptomyces sp. NPDC005195 | reverse complement strand
CACCGCGAACGGACCGGACAAGGCGCCAACGTCGGAACGTCGCTGCTCGCCACGGGCGTCTGGGCCACGGGAACACTCGTGGCCGGCGCACTCGCCGACGGCACACCGTTCGAGCTGCACGACCGGAAGGCGCCGGCGAACCCGCTGATCAACCCCTACCGGACCGCGGACGGCGAGTGGTTCATGCTGGTCGCCTCGCCCTCGCACTGGCCAGGACTGACGCGGGCCGTCGGACACCCCGAGTTGCTCGAGGATCCCCGCTTCGCGGACCTCGAGGGCTTCGTCCGGAACGCCGGCGCGCTGAGCGAACTGCTCGACACCGCGTTCCGCTCGCGGCCCTTCGCCCACTGGAAGGACACCCTGGGCGGGGAACGAATCACCTACAGCCTCATCCAGACGCCCGAGGAGACCGCCCAGGACCCGCAGTTGCGCGCCAACGACATCGTCGTGCCCCTGGAAGGGGTCGAGGGGCTGACGGAGACCATCAGCAGCCCGGTCAACCTCCGCGGAGTACCGAAGGTCCCGGCGAAGCGGGCACCGGACCTGGGCGAGCACAACGACGAGATCCTCGCCGAGCTGGGTTTCGGCCCCGCCGAGATCGCCGGGCTGCGCACGCAGGGAGCGATTCCCGCGACCGCGGAGGGGTCGTCGCCGTGAGCAGGAGGTTCCGCCGCTTCCCGACCGGGGTCGCGGCGGCCGCCGCACGATGGTGCACAAGTAGGTGATCCCCGCGGCCGAGGGCCGGTCCTCGGCCGCGGTCACGAGAGACCGTGACCTCCCGTGAGCGGATCGTGGCCACCGCGGACGCGCGGTGCGACCGGCGGCTACGGGCGTCACGTCCGCGCCGGCGTCCGCCACCAGCGGGCCGAGCGGGCCCTGAGAAGACGACCCCGTCCTCCTCGTGCGGAGGGGTGGCGACCGAGACGGCGTTGGCCCCAACTCCCGGTCTTTTCCGCGACGTTCCAGGATGCCTGCGCACCCAGGTGGTGTTACCCGTGCCGGCGGGCCGGCCGAACCGGGTGGACGGTCGCCCACTACATGCCGGTCAACGAGGTTGGTGGCGAGCGTGGTTCAGGTAGCCGGAGAACACGCGCCAGTCATCGACCGGAGCACCGGGGTTCCCGGACATGGCGGCAGGATCGTCATGCCGGGCAGCCCGTACACCGGCAGAGACACCGGTGTCACCGCCGGAGAGGAATGCGCTCAGCTCGTCCATGCGCACCACCGGCCGACATACCTCCTGGTCCGTGGAGTTCCGTCGCACGGAGCCGTTCGGCCCTGCGGCACAGCTCGGACCACTCGACCTCGAGGCCGCGGGAGCGGGGGCTGAGCCCCTCGGCCGGCAAACCCTCGGAAGACCCGTCCAGATCGATCGTCCTCGTCGGCCCGCCGACCGACCGTGCCGAGGCCGAGGAGGCGTGGGAAGCGGCGGCGTTGGCGCTCGATGGTGAGGTCACCGGTGCGGGAAGCGGCATGGGGCGACGCCGACTTGACCTTGACATCACCGAGGGTTCGGACGCGACCGTAGCCCTGGCGCGGCTCCGAGACGTGCTGTCCGAACCGGGGGCGCGGAGTGCGCCGTCCTGAACGTCGGCGACTGATCGGACAGCCGTCGGCGTTCGTCCGCCCGAGCCGATGTCTGCCGGGCGCCGCGGCAGTGGGCTGAACCCGGTTCACGTCCTCGCGACCGGATCACGGAGGGGTGATGCGCGGGGAGACGGTGGCCGCTTCGAGGCCGGAGAGTTCGTCCAGTGAACGGCCTCGGGTCTCGATGCGGAGTGTCCAGGTGATGAGGAAGGCGAGAGCGCTGGTGGCTGCTGCTCCGTAGAGAAGCGGGGACGCGCCGGTGGAGTCGAGCAGGATGGGGAAGAGGAAGGTGCCCAGCGCCGCGCCCATTTTTCCGAATCCGGCGGCGAAGCCGTGCCCGGCCGCCCGGACGTCGGACGGGAAGACCTCGGCGGGCAGGGTGAACGTGGTGGCGTTCGGCCCCAGGTTCATGAACGTGTTGAACAGCGCGAACCCGACGAAGACCAACGGCAGATGGGTGTTGCCGCCCCCGGGCAGTTGGTCGGCGACCGCCAGCAGGCACAGGGCGATGGTCATCACGGCGAATCCCACGAGTTGCAGCCGGATCCGCCCGACCCGGTCCACGAAGACGATGGCCAGCACGAAGCCGATGACGAGGAACACGTCCAGGAACGCGGTGCCCTCGGTCGAGGAGATGTCGTCGGCCAGAAACGTCGCGTTGGGGCCGGCCAGGGCCAGCCCGGCGAGCAGGGTCGGCGTGAAGATACCGACCCCGTAGGTGGCGATGTCCATCAGGAACCAGGGAACCGAGGTGAACACCGTCAGCCTGAGCAAGGGGCGTTTGAACAACTGGGGCTGCACGAGCGCGTTCCAGCCCTCCCGCGGCGCCTGTGGATGCGCCCGGTCCCTGTCGGTGACCCGGCAGGCGACGCCGGTCATCCTCTCGGCGATCGCAGCGGCTTCCTCCTCTCGGCCGTGCTGAGCCAGCCAGCGTGGGCTCTCAGGCATGTTGCGGCGCAGCCAGATGATCACAAGCGCCAGCAGAGCACCGAAGCCGAGCATGATCCGCCAGGAGCCGATCTCGGGCCACACCGTGAGGATCACGACGCCGACGACTGCGCCGATCATGATTCCCGCCGCCTGGAGACTGAAGGCGCTCACCAGCCACTTGCCCCGTTGGCGTGCCGGCAGGATCTCCGCCAGATAACTGGCCGCAATGGGATAGTCGAGCCCGACCGCGATGCCGAGCAGGAAACGGAAGGCGATCAGCGACCACAGATCCCAGGCGAACGTACAGGCCAGAGAGAAGATCACGAAGAGCCACAGGTCGACCCGGAAGATCTTGCTGCGCCCCACACGGTCGCCCAGCGGTCCCAGCAGGGCCGCTCCGAACATGGCGCCCACGATGGCCGCGGCCGAGAGCAGACCCCGATCCGTCGCACTGCCGCCCAGGTCCTTGGCGATGAGCGGATTGGCCACGCCGATGATGAAGAAATCGAACCCGTCCAGTATCACCCCCAGAGCCGCCACCAGCCAGAATCGCCGGTGCACCGGCGAAATGGAAGCCTGGTCGAGTGCTACGCCCAGAGGCAGCGGCGTGCGGGAATCACCGTTGGTCACCACATGCACCGAGTGAACGCGACCGCACGCCCGCGATCAACAAGCCACGCCACACAGCGGGTCCGTCGCCTGAGCGTGGGCGTTGACCACCGGGTTCTTCGGCAGGTCGGACGTCCCGCAATCCTCGCCGGGGTCTTGCCGCTTTCGCGTACGTCGGCGGAACGTCGCCCCATGTCACGGCGTGGGTCGCCGACGTATAGAGGTGCGCATGGTCGAGAACGACATGGCCGACGATCGGGCGGGGCACCCTGGACAAGTCGGCGAAGCGACCGAGCTTGGACACCGCGCGGAGACTCGTTCCACCAGGCTGAGTGTCCGGCCGGGACCCGCTTGATTCCGCGTGCCTTATGCCACGTCCTTTCTCCCCCGGCGACCGTAGATTCGTATGCCGGACGAGCGTGGGCAGGCTCTCGTCGTGGGATCGTCTCTGGTGCGTGTCGAAGTTGCTCTTTCGAGGACGCTACGACCGAACGGCCGCAGCTCACAACCGACTTCGGCGGCCTCGCCTGCCGCGATACCGGTCCACGGAGATGGTGGCCGGCGAGTGGAGCCGCCACCTGCTCGACACGTCTCGTTGAGCGCGCCCATCGGGTGGCAAGTGGTTCGGGAACAGCTCCCGACGCGCGGGATCGTTCTCGCGGATACGTCGGCGTACATAGGGCTTCGACGGGTGAGATGCCCCCCGCGGTGAGTCGACCAGGAAGTGGCGCGGTGTCAGCGCGTCGTGGGTTGTGATGCCGCTGGTGAGGGCGTGCAGGTCCTGGTGTGCCGACGTCAGTGTCGGCGCGTCCGGCCGCGGGGCGCTGTAAGGGGAGTCGCATCCGGAGTGGCTTCGTTCGACACAGGTTCCTTCATCGGTGAAGCGTTATGATTGAGTGAACGGCTCCATGAGAGGCAGGCTCGACAGCGATGCCACAGTCGAAGAAGCCCCGCGAATCGGCCGCCGCCCAGTCCGCGCCGGTGGTCCCCGCACGCATGCTCAGCTTTCACCTCAAGAGGGCGGAACAGTCCATCGTGGCACGCAAGGCCCACGGCGTGCGGAACTTGGACCTGACGGAGTCGCAGTGCCAGGTGCTGTCCTACCTGACCGGCGGTGTGGCGAAGTCGTGCACCCAACTGTCCCGTGAAGGCCTGGTCACCTCGCAGACGATGACCGGCATCGTCAAGAACCTCGAAGCCAAGGGACTGGTCGAGCGCCATGCCTCGCCGGACCACGGCCGTGTCATGCTCGTGTCTCTCACACCGGCAGGCGCGGAGCGGGCCGCCGCCGCGAAGTCCTTCTCCGAGCGTGTCGAACACGGCCTGCGGGACGCCCTGTCCGAGGACGATTACGGTCAACTGGTGAAGCTTCTGGACCGGGTGGCCGACCTGGCACCCGGGGTCGACGTCGGCACGTCGGAGTAGAGCCCGCGTGCGACGGACAGGATCCGCGCCGCGCCTCACCGAGTAGCGGCACCGAGGGGCGGTCGAACCGGGCGGCGTGCGACGCCGACGCCGGGGGTGATCTCGGTGGGTTGACGGACCTCATGGGGGCGTCAATGCGGCCTGGGTCCTCGCCTCCACCGCTCGGGAATGGGCGCCGGCCGGGTCATGTTAACGTCGCCGACACTGATGAAGGGAACTTCAAAGATGAAGGGAACTTTAGAGGATAGACATCCTGATCTTCGACTCCGCGTAAGTCACCAGTGCCGCCCCTCCCCATGGCAGGGACCCCTCCTCCACCGCGGCGGCTCATCGACAGCGACACGCTCACAGCACGCGAAGGAATGAACCATGGGAATGTCCGGACTCACCGCTCTCGTCACCGGCGCCACCGCCGGTATCGGCCGCGCCGTGGCCCTCCAGCTCGCGCACGAAGGCGCGGAAATCGTCGTCCACGGCCGGGACCAGGACCGCGGAGCCGACGTCGTCGCCGAGATCGAGAAAGCCGGAGGGACCGCTCGCTTCGTCCAGGCAGACCTGGGTGACCCCGCCGACGTCGAGCGCCTGGCCCAAGAGGCCGGAAACGTCGACGTACTCGTCAACAACGCGGGCGTCTACAAGTTCCTGCCGACATCGGGGATGACCACGGAACTCTTCGACCTGCACATGGATCTGAACACCAAGGCCCCCTACCTGCTCGTCCGTGCCCTGGCCCCCGGCATGGTTCGGCGAGGCCACGGCTCCATCGTGAACATCAGCACCCTCGCCGCCGCGGTCGCCGCCAAGGGCACCGGCATGTATGCCGCGTCCAAAGCCGCACTCGAGCAGCTCACCGCCGTATGGGCCGCCGAGTTCGCCGAGCAGGGCATCCGCGTCAACGCCATCGCGCCCGGCCCCACCCGTACCCCGGGAACCGACGCCATGGACGCCGACTCGCTGCGGGCCATCGCCGACACGACCGCCCTGCGCCGCATCGCCGAGCCCGAGGAGATCGCCGAGGCCGTCGTCTTCCTGGCCTCCCGGCGCGCCAGTTACATCACCGGCGTCGTCCTCGAAGTCGCCGGTGGACGCCCCGCGATCGGCTGACCCCCGCCGGGCCCCTGGTCCGGGCGGTTCGCATCACCGGTGCGCCCGGCCGGACCAGGGCCACGCCTTTCACCCACCCCGCTCGTGAAGGGGCCTCGCCAGTAGCGTGGTCCCTCATGAGGCAGAGCATGCGCGGCGGACTGCTGCGCCGACACCGCGACTTCCGACTGCTGTGGTGCGGCGAGACCGCCGGTAAGTTCGGTGCGTCCGTCACCGGAATCGCGCTGCCGTTGGTCGCGGTCTCCACCTTGGACGCCGGGCCGTTCGAGGTCGGCCTGCTGAGCGCCGCCGCCTGGGCACCGTGGCTCGTCATCGGTCTCCCCGCCGGTGTCTGGGTGGACCGGTCGCGGCGCAGGCCGATCATGCTGGCCGCCGCCACGGTCTCCCTCCTGCTCTTCGCCGGCGTGCCGGTCGCCGCGTGGTGCGGCTGGTTGAGTACCGGGCTCCTGCTGGCCGTCGCACTGCTCACGGGCACGGCAGCGGTCTTCTTCCAGACGGCCTACAGCGCCTATCTCCCCAGCATCCTGGAACCTGATGACCAGCCCGAGGGCAACGCCAAACTGCACGGCAGCGCGTCGGCCGCGCAGATCGCCGGGCTCGGCTCCGGCGGCCTGATCGCACAACTGGCGGGCGCCGTGAACGGGATGTTCGTCAACGCCGCGACCTTCCTCGTCTCCCTGCTCTGCCTCGCAGGCATCCGGCATCGTGAGCCACGCGTCACCAGAACCGAACCGCGCCCGCCATCACTGGTCGGTGAAGTCCGCGAAGGCCTGTCGCTGATCGCCGACGACCCCTGGTTCCGCACCCTGACACTCTTCGGAGCCGCCTCCAACCTGGCGCTGATGGGATACCAGTCGATCCAGGTGGTCTTCCTGGTCCGGTGTGTCGGCCTGACCCCAGGGCCGGTCGGCGCGCTCATCGGGGCCGCCGGTTCAGGAGGCGTGGCCGGGGCATTCGCCGCACGCCGGGTCGCGGATCGAATCGGCACGGCCCGCGCGACACTGCTTTTCGAACTGGGACTGCCCCTGTTCGCCCTGCTCATCCCGTTGACCGTCCCCGGAGCGGGCGTCCTGTTCTTTGTCGCAGGCGGATTCTGCGTCTGCGCCGGTGTCGTGGCCGGGAACATCATCAAGGCGAGCTTCCAGCAACGCTACTGCCCGCCGGATCTCCTCGGTCGTCTCACCGCGAGCACAGCCTTCCTCGGCTACGGGACGATCCCTCTCGGAGCACTGCTGGGCGGCGCGCTCGGAACCGGGCTCGGCGTCCGTTCCGCCATGGCGATCACGACCGCGGGGATCCCGCTTGCCGCACTCATCCTGTTCTTCTCCCCGATTCGGCGCGCCCGAGACCTGCCGACCTCACGGCGACCGACGGGTGGTCTCCGACCTTCGCCGGAACCCGACGACGAAGGGGCCCTACCTCTTCACTGAACACGACCGCGACTGGCTGGCTGGCTGTTTGTCGCGCCGCCGCCGTACGGAGAGTTCCACGCGCCGCGGAAGCGGGCCGAGCGATCCGCGGGCAGCCGGTCGCCGGTTGCTGCTGCGCGACCGGGAAGGCCGCAGAGGAACGTGTGGTCCGACCGCCACTTGCTTGCGTGAGCACATAAAGTGTCGCAATGGGTGATATGGCTGTGCCGAATACCGATGACGAACGACTCTGACGCCGTCAATTCAGGTGTCAGGAACCGTACTTGTGGCCGATCGCACCTTGTGTCCCACTCCCGGTCCATCAGGGGTGGGAAAGGAACGTGTCAGCTCTGTGCGGGCGGTGTCGTCGAGTTGGACGCCGGCGGCCTGGAGGTTCTCGGTGAGGGGGAGGCAGGTGCGGGTGCGGGTACCCGGGATGAGCAGGATGTTCGGAGTCGCTCAGACCGATGCCGGCGATGAGGCCCTCGCCGCGGGCCCGGATCAGGCTCGCCATCTGGGTGTGTTGAGGACGAGGGCCTGGGCGGTCGTTGCGGCCGAGAGCGTCGTCGACATCGACCGGGATCGCCACATGGTTGCCGGTCATGCTGCCCTCCTGCTGCGAGTCGGGGCCCACGTACTGAACTCAACTCGGGGCAGGAAGAGTTCGGGCGGCGCATCGGTTCTCGTCGAAGGTTCTACGTGGTGGCCAAGGACAGGGTGTGGCTGTTCCCGGGCCGTTGGCCCATGTCCTCTCGCGAGTCCATTCGTCACCCCCTCGGTGCTTGCGTAGGCAAGTAATGGCGTCCTAAGAAATATGCTTTGTCAAGCAAGGAAGTGGATGGCGGTGACCGGTGGAATCTGCGGGCCATCGCATGAGGATCACCGCCAAGTGTGCTCGTCAGAGGCGAACGTGTGGATGCCGAGGCATTCCCTTCGGGGCGCCCATCGTCCGGATCGGCCGGTCACTGGTCCGTGCTCGCCGTCAACAGATGTGCGGCGGCCGCGAATCGAGCTTTCGTTTCCGGACCTCAGGCCTCAGCGAGGTTGACCGCTTGGCTGGCCGAGGGCGACGACGATGCGGACCTGACCTGGGCTCTCTCGGCGAACAGGAGCCTGTCCGGCGGGAGTTGCCGGGCAGACCCCTGGTTTTGACGAGAGCTCAGCGCTTGAGCGTGAAGGTGAAGTCGCCGGAGAGCTTGCCGCTCAGCCGGACTGCCGAGACAAGTCTCCCGTCCGTGATCAGTCTCTCGACCTCGGCCCGCGAAAGACCGCAGCCTTCAGCGATCAGTCGCACCGGCCGTACAGGGATCCGCGCCGCGAAACGGACCGAGACGTCGATCACCTCGAGGTCCGGGTGATCCGGTCCGCCGGTGTCCAGGCGCCAGGCGTTGTCCCAGTCGAGGGCGATGCGATTACGGCGCTGCACGACCGGATCCTGGAGCAGCTCAGCTGTCAGGCCAGGGTCGTTGTCGTGCAGCAGGTCCAGCAGCTCGGGACGTACGGAGCGCACCGTCGTCCGTTCCAGGACCGTGAGCTTCGCAGTCTCCCCGCAGGCGGTACAGAGCACGAGGAGCCAGGCGTCGATGAGCTTGTGGTGTGCGTTGACGCGAAATCTTCGGCTCGCCCGGAAGCGCTCGGACGCGCACGCGTGGCAACGTCGGCGAACGAGCGGTAGACAGGTGGGCGCGACCACCCAGGTTTTGAGCACAGGAGTACACCGGTTTCAGTGAGAAGTCCGCAGCAGAAGGCAGCGCGGCGCATATGCGCCGCGCGCGACAGATCAGCGCTCGGGAGGTCTCACACGGTGTACAACGGCACGTCCTTGGCCAGACGACTTGGACCTGCAGCACGGTAATGGCGCGCAGCGGTGCTGTTCCACTGGTTTTCGAGCGCCGCATCGGCGGGGTGGGCGCCACAGGAGAGGCAATGACCGCTTGTCACGGGTCGGCCGATGCGACCTGCCGCGTCGGCGTCGACCCCATGCATCGTCGCGGGGTCGACGAGGGATCCGTCGTGGTCTGACGGCAGGTGCGCCGGCCATGGGGCGGGCGGGTACCGTGTGCCGTCGCCCCGGCTGGTGATGACCACCCAGGGCTCCGCGGGGATGGACGTGGTGGGGTCGAACGGGCCCACCAACGTCATCCGTTGGGAGCGATGAGTACTTTCACGACCCCGGTCCAGCGGAGCATCTCGAACGCTTCCCGTGCCTTCTCGATCGGCATGATGACCGTGGTCAGGTCGTACACCCGGATGTCACCGCGGGTGAGCAGACCGATCGCGGTGTCGAACTCGGCGCCGTAGACGAACGATCCGCGAATGATGATCTCCTTGAGGAGAAGGGTGTCCGGATCGGGACCGGCAGGTCGGCTGGTCGGCGGGATCGCGGTGTGGTGGTGGTCCCGTCGTCGAACGCGTCCGTTCGGTGCGCTGCATTGGATCCGCAGAGTGATTCTGGGCGGTTCTCGGCGGCGGATGGGCACCTGTTGACGTTTCAAGTAAGGAGTGCCTAACCTAAGTCGCTTTCGCATTCTTCCCCGTTCCCAAGAGGGTGGTCAGTCATGTCCCTGTCCGGTCCAACGTCCGGTGTGCTGCAGTTCTCCGCGGCGCCGGCGCCATCGACCCCGCTCGGTCCCTTCGAGGACAGCGCGGTGGCGTGGGCAACGTGGGTGACCCTGATGGGATTTGTCGGGGTGACAGCGCTGGCCCTGATGGCCGCGGGGCCCGTGGCGCGCCGGATCGGCGCTGACGCCCTCGCCGCAGTGACGGCCAGACTCGCCCGCGCGGCGGTCGTCCTGGCGGTACTGGCCTTCGCCGCGGTGCTCACCGACCTGGCCCACTCAGGAGACAGTGGCGGATTCCACTACAAGGCCGCCTGGAACACCCTCTACGACGGTACCAACGCCGGACGGCTGTCGGGGCTGGAGGTGACCATGCTGCTGGTCGGTGCCGCGTTGACAGCCCCGCTCGCCTTCCGTGCGGCCGCGAACGGCCCGGCGCGGAAAGGACTGCTCATAGCGGGCCTCGGCGCGGGGGTGATCGCCCTGGGCACCACCAGGTTCCCGGATGCGATGCCTGAGGAGTGGGGCCGCACCATCTTCGAAACGGCGATGTGGATGCTGCATCTGTTCGGCGGAGCCGTCTGGTTGGGTGGGCTGGCCGGACTGGCACTGCTGGCCGTTCCCGGCGCCGTCCCGCCCGCCGAACGCGCCGCTTTCTGGTCCCCCACGATCCGCCGCTTCTCCGTCGCCGCAATGAGCTGTGTCACCGCGATCACCCTGTCCGGGCTGTTCCTGTACTGGGAGCATGTCGACGGCCCCTCGCAGCTGTTCACGACGATGTACGGCCGCGTGCTGGGCGTGAAGATCCTCATCTTCGGAACCCTGCTGCTGCTCGGTGTCTTCAACCAGTTCTGGCTGCACCCGCGGATCGACGCCCTACGGGCCGCCGGCGACGAGCGCCCGCTGCGCACCATCCTCGTGCGTCAGTTCCCCGCGGTCGTCACCGTCGAGACCCTGCTCGGAATGTCACTGCTCTTCGTCGCACCCTTCCTTCACGGCTCCGCGCGCAACCAGGCGTTCCAGGCCGAGACGGCCAAGCACTCCGCGACCGCGCTCTCCCCGGAGAACCTGCCCAGGCTGCCCGACAAGGTGGTCAGTGCCTCCACTTGGGTACTCGGCAGCACCGAGACCATCGTCCTCATCGCTTTGATGATCGGCGGATACTGGTTCTCCGGAGTGCTGGCCCGCCGCCGCACCGCCGCGGTTCCTGGGCGGAATCCCGCGACGGGCGATCTCGTCGAGGCGTGACCACGGGCTGTTCGTCGGTTTTCGTGGGGCTGGATGAGGCCCCACGAAGGCCGGGGGATCCTCCGTCGGGGCTTCGGCGGCCCAGGAGGTTCTTCGGCGGTCCAGGAGGTCCTTCGACCGGCGGCGTACCCGGCCCGGGTACGACCCGCCCCCGGCCGCGCTGACGGCCCATCCGGCAGGCGGGGTTCGCCGTGGCCCCCTATTCGCTGTGTGCTTGCAGATGTTCGAGTAGGAGGCCGTTCAGCGTCTCGGGTGCTTCTTCCGGGATCCAGTGGCTGACGTCGTGAAGTGTCTCGAACCGGTACGGTCCGCTGACCCACTGTCCGGTCGTCTGGGAGGCTGCTGGGCCGAACGCGGCGTCCTTCGTGCTCCAGACGTACAGCGTGGGCACATCGATGAGGCCGATCGTGCCGTCAGGCCGGCCGCCCCGATACCAGTTCAGCGCCGCGGTGAGCGCGCCCGGCTGCGAGAGATGCCGTACGTAGGCGTCGGCACTGGCCTGCGGGACCTTACCGGCGTAGATGGTACGAAGCTGCCGGGCGTCGTCGGCGAGCATGTGGTCCTCGGTCGAGGGTGTCTCGCGCCAGTCGATCATGTAGTGGGATCGTGCCCGCTGGTCCTGGTCGGTGCGCAGGGCACCTGCCAGGGCGCCGGGGTGCGGGGTCGAGACAACGGTCAGGGTGCGGACGCGACCGGGGTGGGAGTCTGCGGTCCACCATGCCACCGCGCCTCCCCAGTCGTGGCCGACCAGGTCGAAGGCTGTCCAGCCCAGTTCCTCCGTGATCGCGACGACATCGTCGACCAGGGCGCCGATGCGGTAATCCTCGGGCCGGTCGGGGCGGACACCGGGGGAGTAGCCACGCTGATCGGGTGCCACGACACGGTAGCCGCGCTCGGCCAACGCCACGATCTGGCGGTGCCACGCCAACCCGGTCTGGGGGAAACCGTGCAGCAGCAGTACCGGGCGGCCCTCGGACGGTCCCGCCGCGATGGCGTCGAACACGCCCGCAGCAGTGGAGATGCTCAGCTTGGTCACGATCCATTCCTCCGTACCGACTGGTTGGTCAGCCTTCAGGCCGCGGCAGCGGATTGTCAAGATCGAAAGCGAATGACCCACTCCCGAGGACGGCTGGGCACCTCCCTTTCTTGCCTCCGGCCGGCTCCCAGGAGCGGTGCGGAGAGCGTTCGTTGTGGGTATGACGTCCGTTCGCGGATGGAGACCCCGGACCCTGGAGGTCGGTGATCGCCACAGGCGGTTAAGGCAGGTCAGAGAAGGACGGGAACACCGCAGCGGTTGGTCGCGAGCCGAGTTCGGGCGTGAACGCAGTCGTACGGGCGATCTGGCCGAGGAACCGTGGCCGGTGCGATGATTGATCTCCATGGGGACTGTGGCCGCGTTGTGCCGGTATCCGGTGAAGTCCATGCTCGGAGAGTCGCTGCTGTCCGCGGCCGTCACCCACGCAGGGCTCGCCGGGGACAGGACGTATGCCGTCCTCGACGACACCGGCGCGATCGGGAGCGTCAAGCACCCGCGTAAGTGGGGACAACTGCTCCGCTGCCGTGCCCGGTTGGCCGATGACAGCGCCGTCGAGGTCCTACTCCCCGACGGTGTTGCCCTCCCCGTCGGAGACCCCGAACTGGACGTACGGCTGTCCAAGCTGCTGGGCCGCTCTGTGTTCGTCTCGGCCACCGCCCCGGCGCACAGCACGCTGGAACGCGCTGTGCCCCAATACGGAGGCGGTGTCCCGGACGTAGTGCGGGCGACGGCTCGCGTGGACGGTGCGGGGGAGGAGATCACCGTCGGCAACGTCGCCGCGGGGACCTTCTTCGACTTCGGCAGGGTGCATCTCGTCACGACGTCGTCCTTGGCGGGGCTCCGGGCCAGGTATCCCGACAGCGATTTCGATCCGCGCCGCTTCCGGCCGAACCTGGTTGTCGACACGGGCGGAAGACGGGATTTCGTGGAGGACACATGGGTGGACGGCCGAGTACGCGTGGGCGAGGCACTGTTCCGCGTGGTGGTGCCCACGCCCCGCTGTGTGGTTCCCGCCCTCGGTCATGACGAGCTGGCGGCCGACCCCGGCATCATGCGTGCGATCGCCCGTGAACACCGGGTACCCGTCTTCGGCCTCGGCCGGCTGGCATGCCTCGGGGTGTACCTGGAGGTCCTGGAACCAGGCACCGTCCGGCTGGGCGACTCGATCACGCGGCAGGACGGACCGTGACGAGAGTTCCAGGCCCCTCGTTCCCGGCACTCGTCCCGGGCCACGGCGGGGCCGGCCAACAGACCCGTCCGGAGGCGATGACGCGGGTACCGTCATGGGTTCAGGAGCCCGACCCAGGGACTCGGCGAAGATGTCGGCGAGTTTGTCGACGGCGGGGTCGACGCACTGCTTCTTGTCGTAGAGGTCCATGTGGCCGGCACCCGTTGATCCAGTGAATCTCCTTGGGCCCGGTAGCCCGCTGGAACGCTTCGATGCTCATCCAGGCGGTCACGGCGCGAGTGCCGACGATCATGAGCAGTGGACGTCGGCCGATCAGTGGTAGCGAGGCGGCACGATCAGCTACTTGCTGTGCACGATCTGGATCAGGTTGCCGCAGGTGTCGTCCAGAACCGCAGTGGTGACGGGGCCCATCTCCAACGGCTCCTGGGTGAAGTGCACACCGAGCTCCCGCAGCCGGTTGAACTCCGCCTGTACGTCGTCCACGGCGAAGGAGGTGGCCGGGATGCCGTCCTGGACCAGCGCCGTCTTGTACGGCTGCACCGCGGGATGGCCGGAGGGTTCGAGCAGCAGCTCCGTCCCGTCCGGTTCTTCCGGCGAGACCACGGTCAGCCACCGGTCCTCGCCCAGTGGGACGTCGTGCTTCTTCACGAAGCCGAGTACGTCGGTATAGAAACGCAGGGCCTTCTGCTGGTCATCGACGAAGACACTGGACAGGTGGATCTTCATGGTTCTCTCTCCGGTACATCGGGCCTGAGTCATCGGTCACGATACGCTCGAGCGGTTCGGTGTTCAGATCGTAGAACTCAAAAACTTGTAGCGGCCCTGGCGCCGCGAAACGATCAGGCCGACGGTTTCGAGCACAGCCGAGTGCTGGCTGATCGCCGGGCGGGATATCTCCAGACCGTGCTTGGTCAACAGCCGCGCGGATATCTCGAACAGGGGATGCCCGTCCCTTTCCACCAGCTCGTCGAGCGGGTTGACGCAGTGGCCGAGGTCGCTGAAATCATCACCCCAGGAGGTGTCCTCCCAGGCCTTCTTGGCGTTGCACCCGACGACCATGGCGGCTCCGCATGCCCTTGCGTCAGCGGACGGCGCCGAGCTGGAAGGCGAAAGATTCGCGCCCCTCTCATTCACGGCAACACCTGCGCCTTCCCACACCGGACATGCGCCGTGCCCGGCAACTGCCTGATCTCATCTGGGCGATGAGTTCCGGGGGCCGCGGATCATCAGTACCGTTAGGGTGGCGCCACAGATCGCGGCAACGGTTCCCAGAACGAGTCGAATCACCGGTATATGGCCATCGCTTCCGGTCACGCTCAGAAGGATCGCGACAGTCCTGACAAGAAACATCACCGCGATTGCAGTCTTCAATCTGAGCGTTGATCGAACCTTTCCTTCGTCGTATCCGGCGGAGGCCGCTATGAAGCCCTGTACGGCTCCGCTGCAACCACCGGCGAGCCAGAGGGTCTCTGGCTCGCCGGGCCTCCCTCATGCGGTCGGCCAATGGAACTGCTCATGGCCGGAAGGGTCGGGACGGGTGAAGCGGCCGATGTTGGCGTCGTAATGGCGGGCCTGGAGGTGGTAGAGACCGGTGGGGTCCGGTTCGTGCGCCCCGAACACTCGGCGGCGCGCCGGCCAGGCAAAAGCGCGCCGCAGGCCACCAATACCCTGGTGCCGGGGTTACGCCTTGGCCGGACCGCTGCCAGGCTCCTTGACGATGCGATCTCCGACCGCGATCGACTTCCACAGTCCACGGTCGATGCGCACCTTGATGATCTGACCGTCGACGCACCGCACCTTGACGAAGTGGTACATGTTCGCTCCGTCGAGCATGCCCCGCGACTTGGCCTCGATGATGCCTTCCCAGACATCTTTTGGTCCTGGTTTGTGTGATTTGAACATGCTGCAAGTCTAGGGAAACAGACAGGCGTGGTGCAGTGTCAAGAGGCATGGATACGGCAGTACAGGTGTCGCGGAGGAAGTCTGACAAATGTCCTGAGCAGTGCAACGAAGAGAGCCCTCAGGCACTGCACCCGCAGGCGTCCACACGCAAGCCGCGGCCTGCGGCTGGGGTCTTGGTACGGAGATTGGTCCAGTTACTGGGGCAACCACACCTCGCAGCCTCTGCGCGGCGGCGGTCATCGTGCTGTCCCGAACTGCCGAGCCGTCGATGAGGGTCAGGCGCGGCTCGGCCGCACGAAGCGGGGCGGCCGGCAGCTCCGTGAGGAGTGCCGACCGCCCCGATTCAGAACCCGGTTCGGGGCGTCAGCGTCAGTCCTTGTCCGCCTTGGAGACCAACAGGTTGAGCTTGCTCGTGATGCCGCCCGTGGTCACCGAGATCGTCGTGGTGCCGGGCTTGAGCGCTGTCAGCGCCCCGGTCACCGGGTCGATCTTGGCGACCTTCTTGTTGGAGCTCGCCCAGACGTGGGACATCGGGTCGGCAACCGGCATCGTCGGCGGCTCGTTGATGTCGTTGCCGTTGGCGTTCACGGCGGTCGCCGTGAACTGCTTCGCCTGACCGGCCACCATGGTGTCGGTGCGCGCAGCGGCCGCGTCGGAGCCGGCGGTGCCCTGGTCGATGGTCATCGACTTGAGCATGGCCTGGACCGAGTACTGGACCGTCCCGTCCTGGTTGACGTGGAACAGCGCGAAGTGGAAGAGGCCTCCCTTGTCGGCGGCCACGTACGGCCGCGTGCCGATGTCGGCGATCGTGAACTGCGGGATGCCGAGCTTCGCGTCCGCCGGGTTGCCCAGCGGGTCGATGAGCTGGTCGGCGAAGCCGCGCGAGTGGCCGTACATCAGGACCACGCGCTGGTGCGGGTGCGACAGCCGGTAGTCCTGGATCAGCTGGAGGTACTGCTGCGCCTCCCAGCGGTTCGAGAACTGGTTCGACTTGTTCGGCGCGTGGTCGTAGGCGGGCATGTGCACACCGACGAACACCACCGGGGTGGTCGCCTTCTCCAGTTGCTGCGCCAGCCACGGGTACTGCGGCTCCGCGGGCTGCTGGAACTTGTCGGAGACCGCGATCGAGCCGCTGGAGTTGTCCAGGCCGATGAACGTCGCCTGGCCCTGCTTGAACGCGAAGTGCGTGTTCTGCTGGAAGACGTCGTAGAAGTTGGTGTTCTGCGGGATGGTGCCCTGGCTCACCTCGTGGTTGCCGACCACGTCGTACAACGGCAGGCCGAACCGCTCCCACTGGGCCTTCGCGTAGGAGAGGTCGTCCTTGTTGCCGGTGTCGGCGATGTCACCGAGGCTCAGCGCGACGTCCGGACGGGCCTGCACCGGCAGCGGTGCGACGGTCTGACCGGACGCTGTCTGGAACGACTTGCCGGTCGTACGGTCGACCATGCCGGCGATGTTCTTGACGCTCGTCGAGGCGGGGTTGGCCGCCACCAGGTGGCCGTCGTCGCCGATGATGAACGTCTGCCCGCCGGGCCGGAAGTCGGCCGGATCCTGGGTGTACTGCAGCCAGGACGGGTTGTTCGGGTTGATCGCCTGGTAGGGCGTCGCCTGCGTCGGCGTGCCGACCGAGTACTGGAGCTTCATCCCCGCGAAGGTGAACTTGCCGACGTTGGCGCCGGTCGCGTTCTGTCCCACCAGGCTGATGTCCTGGATGGTCAGCGGATAGGACGTGAAGACACCCCAGACCAGCTTCGCGCTTCGTTCGTTCCACCGGTTGTAGTCGCTCGGGGCCAGCTCGAGCCAGAGCCCCATCAGGTGCCCTTCGGGGTCCGAGACGTTGAGGACCATCCACGACTTCTGCGGGGCGGCGCTTTCGACCTTGAACTGGAAGCGCAGGCTCTGCGGCACCTGACCGAGCTCGTTCTTGTCGGCCTTGACACCGGCGCCGTTGTTCGGCACCACCCGCACCCGGTGCTGCTTGGTGTCGTTCGGGAACGAGTACTCAACCTGCAGCGCCCGCGCCTGGCCGGATCCCGGCGGCACGTCGGTGGTCTCGGCGAAGTGGTCGGCGGGCACCGTGACGGCGCCACCGTCCGCGCGCATCTGCCACTCCGCGGCGTTGTCGGCCGTGAGCAGTGGCTTGATGACCGAGCCGATGCTCAGCACCGCGGTCGCCGTGCCGCCGCCGGCGGCGGCGGTGAGGCGGACCTCGCCCCTGCCCGTGGAGGCGGCGGTGAACACCCCGGTGGCCGGGTCGATCTTGCCCAGGTCGCTACGGTCGAGCGTCCAGGTAACCGACTCCGGCGCGACGGTGACCGCCGCGGACTTGCCGTTCGTACCCTGCGCCGTGAACTTCTGCGAGGCGTTGTTGGCGAGGCCCTGCTGCGCGGGGGAGAGGCTCAGCTGGTCGAACGCCGCCGCCACCGTCAGCTTCACGTGGGCGGTCTTGCGACCCGCACGCACGGTCAACGTGCCGGAACCGGCCGAGCCGGCCTTGAAGACGCCGTTCGTCCAGGTGCCCAGGCTGCTGGGCGCGGCCGTGACGAAGACCGGGTCGCTCGTGGGGTTCGCGGCGCGGTCCGTCGCGAACGCCTTCACCTTCGAGACGACGCCCTCGGCCGTCGACAGCGCGGCACCACCGTTGATGAAAGCTTTCTTCGCCGGTCCGGCCGTGGTCGAGGCCGAGTACACGAACAGGCCGTTGGCGACCGGCCGCTCGGAGAGGTCGGAGGGCGTGTTGGTCAGCGTGGCCTGCGTGTCGCCCGGCTGGCGCACCGCCATGGCGGTCGACCCGCCGCCGTCGAGCAGGACCGCGTCCCGTACACCGAGCGACTGCATGTAGGAGGCCACCTGCTGCCATCCCACACCGAGCGCGACGTTGGCCGCCTTCTGGCCGTCGAGCGTCGCCATGACCAGGTGCCCGTCGGCGGTGCTGCCGATCACCGACTCGGGGTGCAGGCCGCTGGGCATCTGGTTGACCGGGTCCTGGAAAACCGCGCCGTCCTTGAGGATGCGACCCGGGCCCTGGATCATCTCCTGGATGTCGTTGTTCGGGCTGATCCGGTGCGTCGTGGTCACGACCGAGCCGACCTTGACGTTCTGCTGGATCCACTGACCACTCGCGCTGGCCGCGTCCCCACCGACCAGGCCGTACTGCCGGCCCGAGATCGAGTCACCGGTGGTCACGCTCGTGATCCGGATCGTCGCACCCTTGTCGTCGGAGGTGCCCACCGCGACGACCTTGGTGCCGCCGAACCAGGTCTTCGCCACGTCGCCCAGCCGTGGCGTGACCTGCGTGATGCCGTCGCCGGTCGCGTCGGCCAACTTGTTCACCGAGCTGAGTGGACGGCTTGCGCCGCCGTCAACGGCGACGGAACCACTGAAGACCTGGTTCCCGTACGCGACGGAGCCGTTCCGCAGCACCGAGATCGTGCCCTCGTGGTTCGACGTCGGGCTCTTCCAGATCTCACCGCCGACGATCTCGCCGTCGTTCGCCTGACCGGACGCGTTGATCTGGAAATATCCGCCGTTGATCCCGGCCACCGCTCCGGTACGAACCGCCATCGACGAGGTCGTCTCGTCCTGCGGGTCGACCACGGCGTCGTGCGAGACCGCCACGCCGAGTCGCACGTTCGAGTTCCGGGTGTCCGTGGACACGACGTTGATCGGCACCCGGCCGTCGATGGAGTCGACCGCGCCGCCCGAGTAGGTGACGCCGTTCGTCACCGTCACCGGCTTGCTCATCGTGTGCTGCGTGATCGTCGACCAGGAGTCGAGCTGCTGGGGGAGCCACGAGGTGTTGCCGGTGGCGGAGGCGAACGAGACGGCCGGCGTGGACGTGCCTGTCAGAGTGAGTGCGAGTGCAGCGACGCCTGTCGCCAACATCCCGCGACGTCTCACGGAATGACCCCGCGAGACGTCACGTTGTCTTGTCAAAGTAAACATGATCGGCAGTGAACGGTCAGGTACTGAATGCGGCGACTCATCAGGATGAGGAAAGATCATCTGTTGAATGAACGTCGGACCACGCTCATGGTCCGCCGTCCTTCCCGGTTCCGTGGCGGTGCTGATGCTGCTCGTCCTGGTCGAGTACCTCACCTCACTGCCAGACCGGCCCGAGGCTCCGGCCCTGCTACCGCTGCCGGACAAGCCCTTCGTGCTGGCCCCATGATTCACCGCCACAGTGGGGCCGGACATCCACGTCAAGGTCGGCCGCACGCTCAACTCGGTGCCCTGGAAGCTGATCGGCCGCCGCGTCGACGTCCGTTCCACCGCGACCATGGTCCAGGTCTTCCACGAGGGACAGTTGGTCGAGGTTCACGCGGTCTCGTCGGCGGGGTCGGCTGAGTGGAGTGTGTGTGGTGTTGTGTGGATGGCGTTGGTGTTGGTGAAGTTGGACGTGTCCCCTGCGTTGGTCTTGGCCTTGCTGGGGTGCTGGGGTGCTGGGTGGGCCGGTGGCCTCGGCAAATGAGCCCCTGGGCCGCCGCCTCGATCGCGGCGAGTTGCGCGATCCCGTGGGAGTGCACCCCGGCCGGCACGTTCAACACCGCGTCCGCGACGTGCAGATCAGCGACCCCGGTGCCACGGTAGGCAATCCTGGTGGTGGTGACCTTCCCGAACACCGTGGCCTGGACACGCGCGCGGCCGCGCTCGACCCTCGTGTGCTCCACGCCGCTGGCGTCCACCACCTCGGCCACCCGGGCTTCGGTCAGCGCCCGCGGGTTCACATGGTCCTGGACCAACGACCGGGTCACCTCCCGCATCCGAGAGCCGAGCAGGTCCTCCAGTTGCGAGTGGGTCAACTGTGCGGTGTCCGGACCGGACAGATCGGTGGTCACCTGCTCGAACTACCCCCGTGAGGCGGCGGACGCGTCTTCGGCCACCGTCAGAACCGCCGCCCCCATCCGGGACCGGATCCGGCCGGCCCGGCCGGCCGGCCGCCAGCACGTCGGTCATCGTCTCCGCGTGATCTGCAACCGGGACAGGTCGGTCTCCACCAGCGTCAACGCCTAGGAGCACCCTGCCGCGCTGAGCCGGCGCGGGAGTCGGCGGGCGCGGTGCTGGACTCACTCGGGCTGCGGGCCTGCACCCGGACAGTGGCTGCTTCGAGGGCCATTAACGCCCTGTTCGCGGTCTGTTAACGCCTTGACGGCGACAGTGAGCCGCGTTCCTACAGAGCTGGAGGCATAACCATGAGAACCGGTGCGGACTACCTGGAATCTCTGCGTGACGGACGTAACGTCTTCATCGACGGTGAGCGCATCGACGATGTGGCAAAGCATCCTCTGACCCGTGGCTACGCCGAGCAGGCCGCGCGCTTCTACGACATGCATCACGCGCCCGAGAACCAGGACTCCCTGACCTTCGTCGACGACGACGGTACGCGACGCCCCATCGGCTGGTTGTATCCGCGAGACCAGCATGACCTCGAGCGACGGCGCGACTACGCCAACGAGGTGATCCGCAGCTTCGGCGGCGGCGCGTTCGGCCGCCTCCCCCACAGCAACAGCGGCAACTGGTACGCCTTCGTGGACGACCCCGCCCCTTGGGCCGACCTGTCCAAGGACACGCCCGCGCACGCCGACCTCGCCCGCAACATCGTCGTGGACTTCGAGGCCAACCGCGACGCGGACCTCTGGACGGTTCCCCTGCTCAACGACGTGCAGCGGGACCGCTCGGACCCCGAGGTGGCCGCACGCAACCCGATGCTCCGCGTCAAGGAGCGCAATGACGAAGGCGTCGTGGTCGAAGGCTGGAAGGGGGTCTCCACCTCGATCATATTCGCCGACACGATCCTGCTCGGCAACATCGTGAAGCCCGGGACGGAGCCGGAGCACATCGTCTGGGCGAGCGTCCCGGTGAACCACCCGAAAATCACGCATGTGGGACGTCGTTCCAACGCCACACCCCCCGAGTCCGGCTTCGATCGGCCTCTGTCAAGCCTCGGCGACGAGCTCGACTCCATGGTGTACTTCGATGACGTCCTCATCCCGTGGGAGCACATCTACCACCTGGGCGATGTCAATCACTCCAGGCTGTACGCGCAGCGCACGTTCGATTTCGAGCACGCCGACACGCTGCACCACATGATCGTCAGCGCGGAGCTCATGACCGGACTGGCGGTGCTCATCTCGCAGTCGACCGGAACGTCTCAACACCCGGTCGTGGGATCCGATCTCGCCGACCTCGTCCGCTTCCACGAGACGCTGCGCGCCTTCAGCATCGCTTCGGAGGCGACCGCGTTCGTGACGCCGAGGGGGCTGTGCAAGCCGAACAACGTCTTCTACGACTTCGGCCGCGCGCACTACCTCGAGAACGTGGGCCGGCTGTCGGAGAAGATCGTCGAGATGTGTGGCCGCGCGGCGGTGTTGTCGCCGAGCGCGAAGGACTTCGAGCTCCCCGGGATCGGCACCAAGCTTCTGGAGATGTTCCACGGTACGACGATGAGCGCGCACGACAAGGTGCGGCTCTTCAAGTTCGTCCAGGACCGGTTCCTCAGCGACTGGGCCGGACGCTTCAGGTCGTTCGAGAGGTTCCAGGGCACGCCGCTGTTCCTCATCAAGCTGCTGACGATGCAGCGCATCTCGACCGACCCCGGCGGCTCGATCACCGAACTGGCCCGTGAGGCGATCGGTCTCGGTACCGCCGACGAGATGAACGCACGCGCCGTCGCCGAGCGGAAGGAGCTGTTCGGCTCGGTGACTCCCGTCGCCACCAAGGCCTCGCTCGCTCAGGCCGCGTCAGGCAACCAGGGCTTCTCGCTGGAAGACAACGATCAGCCCGACTACATCAAGACCCAGGACGCGTGACCGCCACCGATGCGCTCGGCCCGCAGGTTCCCGCGGGCCGAGCACATCGGCAGGGCGCTTCGCCCGCCGGCGATGCAGCGGACCGGTCATGAACGCGGTCCCGATGCCTTCAAGAGGCATCGTCACGCTGTCGGGAGTGTGAGCGCCTGACGACGTGCAAGGGTGGTGTCGGCCGCCTGAGGCGTCGTCCTACCGCGGTGAGCGGACCGAACGCGGTGGCCGACGCCGTGGAAGCGCCGTGCAAGCGCCGTGCAAGCGAGGCCCGGATTCGCTCGCCTTCCTGATGGCCGGTGAGGAGTCTGGGCGGCCGGAGCCTGTCTGAGGCCGGTCGACCAGGCCGTGGCTCGGATCGGCCGGGCGTTGCCGGGCCGCGACCTCGCCCGCGCGGTCTACATCCTGCTGCGTCACATCTTCGTGCTCGAGCCCGCAGGGCCGACTCCCGGCCCGCAGCGCATCTGAACGGCCCCTCGTCCTCGCCGGGACTCCCGGCACACGTCGCCCCCGGGCAGCGCGTGATCCGTACGGTCCGACCCGCGCGGGACGTCCGGTGCACGCCGTGGAGAGGTCTTTCGCCGGCGCGAGCCAGACCACACCCCTCTTGGAGGTTCCCCATGACTGAAACCCTCGACACGGCCGTCGCGTTCCGGGCCGCCATGAGCCGTCTCGCCACCGGCGTCAGCGTCATCACGACCCGTACCGGAGGCACACCCATCGGCATGACGGCCAGCGCGGTCTCCGCCTTGTCGCTGGACCCGCTCCAGCTGATCGTGTGCATCGGCAACCACCTCTTCACCCGCACCGCGATCGCCGACCACGGACGCTTCGCCGTCAACGTCCTGGGCGAGGACAGCGAGCACCTGGCCCGCGTCTTCGCCGCGTCCGTGCCCGACCGGTTCGCCGGCGTGGCCATCGACGAGGAGCACGGTGTCCCGGTTCTCAGGGACGCCATCGCCACGGTGGTCTGCGACGTCTCCCGGGCCCTGCCCGGCGGCGACCACACCATCTTCGTGGGCGACGCACGGCATTTCGCACACAAGGCGGAAGGTCGTCCGCTCGTCCACTTCGCGGGCGGATTCGGCGCCATGTGCTAGGGACTGGGCTGTGTGCATCTCGAAGTCGCAGGTCAATGCCCTGGTGCCTTGTAGGGGCCGGCTGGTCGGCTGCGCATGTCCGTGGCGGAGATCGTCTGGCAAGCCCCCAGGGGGATGTCCGACTGGCCTGCGTGGCTGTCCGGTCTGCTCCTGCGATCCGTAAGTACATCGGCCCGTTGCGGTGATCGGCAGCGTGCTGGGGACGCTGGAGAGGATCACGGCCGTCCGGGCCTGGGTGGACACCCTGACCGAGCAGCCGGCACAGCAGGCCGCCGGCCGACGTCGTGGCCGCTGCGCGCCCGGGAAGGGCACAGGCGACCGATCGGGCGGTGCTGCTGGTCCCGCTCCGTGCGGATGCGGGCGGCGGGGATGTGCTGCCGGACGAGTACCGGAAGACGCCGGCCCTCGTGTGCACCGAGCCGAGGACCCGATTCAGGTCAAGGACGTCGGCACGGAGCTGAACCTGGACGTCGCGGTGCGCGGCAGTCTGAAGCAGATCGGCTCACGGTTACGGGCCAGGTGCCATGTGACACCGAGGCGTTGCCGGCGGCGGCGCAGTCCGTCGGCAAAAACCCCTCCGAATGTGAGGCATCCATGCGGCCCTGTCTCGTAGGAGACCTCTTGCGCGTCACCGCGACCAGGGGACCTGGTGTGGGTCAGCGCCGACGGCACCCATGGGTTCATGAACGAACGTGACGAGCCACCCCGTCGGGTCGAGGTCGGTCGCCGATTCCCCCGACTCGCGAAGCGCTCTTCGCGGACGACCGGCGTACACTCCACGCGGAGTACCGAGAACCGCGGAGGTTGGGCGATGTGGGCACGCATGGCCTGGGGTGTTGGGAGAGGAGTCCACTCAGCCGGACATCCTCGAAGCTGCTCCGATGGCTGAAGCCGAGCCCGGTCGATCGAGCGGGCCGACGGCGGCAGGTCGTCACCACCGCACGATCATCAGACGGAAACTCGCGATCCCCGAGCCTGCCAAAGAGGTGGTCCACCGCGAGAGGCTCAGCCAACGCCTGCATGAGCTCCTCGACCGTCACGCGGTGGTGAAAGTCTCTGCGACCGCCGGTGCCGGCAAGACAACCGCGGTGGTTGTGGCTGTTGGCGAACTCGACAGGCCTGTTGCCTGGGTGTCGCTCGACGGGACGGAGCAGGCGGCGGGGCGTCTCCTCGTTTATATCGAGGCGGCTGTCGGGAACATGGTCCCCAGTGCGGCGGATGTCGCCTCGGATGCTCTGAGCAGCAGCCTTCAGTTCGGTGAGGCAGCTGGACTGCTTGCCGAAAGCCTGCAGGGCAGTCGGCTCATTGTGGTCTGCGACAACGTGGAGCGCATCGCTTCCGACGAGAACTGCACCGAGGTGCTGTCCTCCTTCGCCCGCTACTTGCCGTCCGACGCCAACCTCGTACTGATCTCGCGCGTCGACGTCCAGCTCGACTTGGGCTCGACCAGTGAGCGGGACCGGGTCGGTGACTTGGTCGAGACCGACCTTGCCTTCGACGTCCAGGAGGCGAGCGCGGCACTTCGATCAGTCGGTGACGTCGACGTGGATCCCGCGCAGGCGGTAGCCGCGACGGGAGGATGGGTGACAGGCGTCCTGTTCAAGGGGTGGCGCCACGCCCGGTCCCGCGAGATGGATCCCGACTCACTCCACACCTACGTCGCCGCGAACATATTCGACTCGCTTTCCCTGGATGAGCGCACGTTCCTGCTGCATACGAGCCCGTTGGACGAGATAGGGGTCGCCGGAGCACGGGCACTGGGCCAGGAGAACGCAGCGCACATCATGGCCGACCTCCGGGGCCGATACCTTCCGGTGACCTGGTCCGCCGATGGTTCGCGCATGACGCCCCACCCGGTGTTCCGCGACTTCCTGCAGGTGGTCTTCGAACGGGAGGACGCCAGGACGATCGGCGAGGTGCGTCGCAGGCACGCGGAACTCCTGATCGCCAACGGCGCGCGCGAGGAAGCCGTCGATGAGCTGCTTCGGGTCGGCGACGTGGAGGCGGCAGGGCGGTTGGCCGCCGTCGCCCTCCCCAGTCTGGTTGCGCGGATGGACTTCGCCCTGGCGGCACGTTGGCTCGACGCACTGGGTACGTCGGTCAGGACCCCGACTTCGGTGATCGGATCCGTCGTACTGCGCGTTGCCTTCGCACTGGAGCAATGGGGGCGCGGAGTCGAGTTCATCGATCGGCACGGCTACGACTGGCTTCCGGAGCCGGGGTCTCCCGGATCAGAGGAGGCCCGTGTCCTGGCTTGCTGGTCCCTTTGGCACTCCGGACGGATCGACGAGGCCCGATCCGTCGGCAACCAACTGCCACCTGGCCGGAACCGGTGTATCACCGACTCGTTGATCGCGGGCGCGACCGGCGAGGAACCGCCACCCTTCCCGGAATACTCGACGATGCCCTCCGGCCCGCTCGACGGTCTGCTGATGCGCCTGGCTTTCGTCCGCGGTCGCCTTGACGGACTCGACGCCCCGGGCTCGTTCGACCCGTGGCGCACGATCCTCGGGGGACCCTGGGTCGTTGCCGCGTTGCGCGCCACGGGGCGCCTGGACGCCGCGATGGCCATGTACGAGCCTCGTCGCGGTTCGTCGCAGCCGGTTTGGCTGCATGGCGTCGACGCCGTCGATCTCATGCTGGACCTCGGCCGCGGAGAAGAGGCCTGGACCTTGCTCAAGCAGGGGCGGGACCTCATCGCGTCAACAGGCTCGAAGGTGTACTGGAACATGAGCCTTCTCGCTGAGGCCAAGCTGTGGCTTCGCCTCGAAGGCGACAGGCAACGTGCCGACAGCGTCCTGGCGGCGGCGGCTGCCCACGGCGCCTCGGACTATGCCCTCACCCGTGAGACGTGGCAGCTTTGGACGGGCCTTTCCATGCTGCTGCAAGGCCGGGATGCTGAGGCGCAGGAGCATCTCTCGGCATGCCTGCTGAGTATGCAGAGGGGAGACCGCCAGCTCGATCTCCCGACGGCCGCGGTGTACCTGGCCGAGGCGCAATGGCGGCTCGGTCTCGAGGACGAGTCCGACGCCACGGCGGAGCTCGCCATGGCCTCCGCCTCGGCCCACGGGACTCAGCACTTGCTGCTGACCGCGTTGGCGGACATGCCATCGGTTGCGTCCAGGGCGGCGGACACCAAGTCCGGTCGCATGTCGCGCTGTCACGAGACCCTCGCCGTGCTCTCGCGCCGGCACCCCGTGCGCGTGGAGGTGAGCGTGCCACGTCTCGTCCTCGAGGAGTTCGGAGAGCCGACCCTCACGGTCGACGGGAATGTGGTCCAGCCCCGCCTGACGAAGAGTGTGGAGCTGCTCAGCTATCTGCTCGGAAGCCCTGACCGGAGGGCCACACGCGGTGAGCTTCTCGGCGCGCTCTTCGGCGGCCGCAACGATGCTGCCGGCCGGAGCTACCTGCGACAGGCCCTCTTTCGGCTTCGCCGGGCGCTTCCCGCCGACCTTGGGCCGTCGCAGGACGGGGATGTCTTCAGTTTGGCCGGCCCGGAACTGGCGATGGGTTCGGCCCAGCGAGTAGTCGACATCGTCGCGCAAGCCGGAAGGCAAGACGGAGAGGTGCGGCTTCGGACGCTGTTGCACGCCCTCAGCCGTGCGGAGAGGGGCGTCTTTCTGGCGACCGGGTCGGACACATGGGTCGTGGAGCGTCGTGCGGTGCTGACCGAGGTCCTGTCGTCGGCCAGAGTCGACGCAGCCAAGTTGGCCTATCGGTTGAACCGTTTTCGTGAGGCGAAGGGTCTGGTCGACCACGTGCTCCGCGACGATCCCTACCGGGAGCAGGCCTGGCAGCTCGCGATCCGGCTCGAGTATGCCAGCGGCAGCGATGACGCGGTGTTGTCGCTCTTTCAGCGGTACGTCGCACGGATGAGGGAGCTCGGTGTCGCGCCGTCCGACGAGGTTCGACGGCTTGTCACCCAACTGCGCTGATGGCGGCCTGCGCAGATAGGCGCGGCGGGCTACCTCGGTAGTCGAGCGGGCAAAGGGCCTGCTGATCACGGAGTGACGACGCTCGGTGATCATCGGGCTGTGCCCGCCCTGTCGCCACGGCTGACCGAAGCTGCTCCTGCCAGGTACCCGGCCCAGGAACCTTCTTCTGGCCCACCCGGCGGCCGGCGGCCACAGTGCGAGAATCCCGATGACCGGCCTTGCCGCCTTCGCGCGCCATCTGCTTCCGCACCATGGTCCGTATTTCGACGATGGAGCAGGGCGGATCGGCACTCCCGTTCGCCGGCCGAACTCGCCATGCTCCGCCGCAAGACTCCCTAACGGCGTTGTTAACGGCGTCTCTCGACGCGATTAACGCCCCACTAACAGCCCCTGGCTACACTCAAAGAAATTAATCGGCAGAGTGAGTGCCCGGTTCACGGTGAGATGCGATTTCGCCGAATTCGAATTGCGCGGTTCGAAGCATCAGTCGATTGTGAAGCTGATTTCCCATCTGCTAACGCGTCGAGGGGTAGGTTCGCAAACGGGTTCGCAGCAATATTCCCAGTGACGTTCTGTCGAGTGGAATGTGAATGACGACCCGACAGGAACAGTCCATACGCGATGGTACTTGGTGAAGAAGGTGGCATCTGATGCGAACTGGCGATCAGTACTTGGAGTCTCTCAGGGACGGGCGCGTTCTCTGGGTCGGAGGTGATCGGATCGATGACATCACGACACACCCGAAGACCAGGGCAGCGGCCAAGAGTTTCGCGAAGTTCTACGACCTGCATCACGAGCCCGAGACGCAGGACCTGATGACCTTCGTCGACGACGACGGAGTGCGTCGTTCGATGATGTGGTTCCATCACGGGGACGCCGCGGGGTTGCGGCGCAAGCGTGTGTATCTGGAGACCGTGGTCCGGGAGCTCGACGGCGGATCGATCGGGCGGACTCCGTGCGCGAACAACTACGGCCTGGTCACCTACGAAGAGGACCCGCAGCCGTGGAGCGACCAGTCCGTGGGTACCGGCGGGCGTGACCTGACCGTGGGCATACGCAAGTTCCTGGAGCTGGTGAAGGAGGGCGACCTCAACTGCGCCTTCGCCTTCATCGACCCTCAGATCGACCGGTCCAGGCAGCACGCGGCCAAGACCGCGCTGCGTGTCGTGGAGACGCGCGACGACGGCATCGTGGTCAACGGTGTCAAGGCCGTGGTCACCGGTGCGCCGTTCGCCGACTACCTGCACATCGGCGTCTTCTACCGCCCGGGAATCGAGAGCGAGCAGGTCATCTACGGCGCTGTTCCGGTGAACGCGCCGGGCGTCACGATAACCTCCCGTGAGGCGACGGGACGTAACGACCCCGAAAACCACCCGATTTCTTCGGCCGGTGACGAGCTCGAATGCACCGTCATCTTCGACAACGTGTTCATGCCGTGGGATCACGTATTCCACATCGGAAGCCCCGAGCACGCTTCGCTGTACCCGCAGCGCATCTTCGACTGGACGCACTACGAGGCGCTCATCCGGCAGATGGTCCGGGCCGAACTCATGGTCGGTCTCGCGATGCTCATGACCGAGCACCTCGGCACCTTCAAGATTCCGCCGGTCCAGGCGCGCGTGGCGCGTCTCGTCGAGTTCTACCAGACGATGCGGGCCCACGTGATCGCGTCCGAGACGGAAGGGTTCATCTCGCCTTCGGGGCTCTACAAGCCGAACGTCGTGCTCTTCGACTTCGGCCGGTCGTACTACCTGGAAAAGTACGCGGACATGAGGAACGAGGTGATCGACCTCGCCGGCCGTGCCTCGCTCCTGTTCCCGACCGAGGATCAGTGGAACAACCCCGAGCTTCACGACTGGCTGGCACCGCTGCAGGAAGGTGCGGTCGGCGAGCCCTACGACCGCCTGCGCATCTCGCGTGTCATCCGTGACCTGTTCCTCTCCGACTTCGGGGACAGGGTGAGCACCTTCGAGCAGTTCAACGGGACCCCGTTGCTCGGCACTCGGATGCGCACGATGACCCGCTCGGAGCTGTCACCCTCCGGGCCGATCACGCAGCTTGCCCGGAAGGTCTGCGGCCTTCCGGAGCCCGAGGCCCCCGAGGTGACGGCTTACACCGAGCAGGCCGAGTACGCCCGACGCCTTGACGGCGCGCGGCTCGAGGGCTCACGGGTCAGCTGAGCCGACGACGGCGCGGGTGCGGTTCGTGGCCGTTGAGGGCCGCGAACCGCCCGCCCGCACCGTTGCCCTGGGCAGAGGCCCGATGAGGATCAGCAACAACCAGCGAGGGATGCCTGCCCTGGCATCCCTCGCGTGTAGACAGAGAGATTGAGATGGCCTATTACATCGCGCGTGCGGCGGACCGGAAGTTCGTCGATGTCGAGGGCGTGCCGGGACTTCGGCAGGCGCTGCTGGTCGGACACGAACAGGGTGCTGATCACCTGGAAGTGAGCCTCTACGAGCTGGCCCCCGGGGCGACGACGGGCTGGGCCCGCTGCCCGTTCGAGGAGTCGTGGTTCATCACCGGCGGATCCGGCGAAGCCGCCTTCGCCGGGCTGCGCTACGACCTCGGTTCCGGCGACTACGGTGTGGCGCCTGTCGGCGTCGCCCACTCGCTGACCGCCGGCGACGAGGGACTGACATGGCTCGGGGTACGCGCGCCGAAGCCGCCGACGTACGACGGAGCCCGCAGCAGCATCGCCGCCAAGCCCGCTCCGGGTGAGAATCTCGGTCGACCCTCCGAGACGGACCCCCGGCATCGCTACGTCGGGCACTTCGAGGACTCGGACATGGCGCCGTACGCGCAGCTGTCGATGCCTGGCTACCACGGACCCAACGTCAAGAACATCAGCCTCAGGATGATGGTCGACCAGCTCGTGGGAGCACAGCATCACACCGTCTTCGTGTGCGAGATCGCGCCGAAGTCCGGCCCGGGCAAGGCGGCCAAGGTCCACTACCACCCGTTCGAGGAGATCTACTACTTCACCTCTGGCGGGATGCGGGGGACCCTCGACGGCAACGACGAGGTCATCCAGACAGGTGATCTGGTGTGGGCGGGCACCAACGGCACCCATGGCTTCGTCAACGAGCGGAACGAGCCGGCCCGCTGGATCGAAGTGCAGTCGCCGATTCCTCCGACGTCGGACGGGTTCTTCTTCCCGGACGACTGGAACAACGTCCCGCATGAGCACTGAGAAACACTGAGAAACATTGAGGAGCACCGAGGAGCACGGAGGCTCGACGATCGATGGGTGACTCCGATTCCGATCGACAGGGCGACTCGAAGACGCCAGGTCGGCAGCATCGCGCGATCATCAGACGGAAACTGGCCATGCCGGAGCCGGCGAAAGGCGTCGTCGTCCGGGACAGGCTCAGTCAACGGTTGAGAGGGCTGCTCGACCGCCACACTGTGGTGAATGTCTTCGCGACGGCCGGGGCCGGAAAGACCACGGCAGTGGCCCTGGCCGTCAGGGACCTCGACAGGCCCGTTGCCTGGCTGTCACTCGACGGGACGGAGCAGGCGGTGGGGCGCCTGCTCGTCTATCTCGAGGCGGCTGTCGAAGGCGTTGTCCCCAGCGCAGCCGATGTGGCGACCGATGCCCTGAGCAGCAGTCTTCACATCGGCGAGGCAGCCGGACTGCTGGCTGAAAGCCTCCAGGGGAGTCGGCTCATCCTCGTGTGCGACAACGTCGAACGAGTCGCCCCCGACGAGACCTGCATCGCCGTGCTGTCGTCCTTCGCCCGCTACCTGCCGACCGGCGTGAACCTCGTACTGATCTCGCGTGTCGATGTCCGCCTGGACCCGGGTTCGACGAGCGAACGTGACCGCGTGGGTGAGCTGGTCGAGAGCGAACTCGCCATCGACGCTCAGGAGGCCGGCGCGGCACTTCGGACTGTGGGCCATGTCGATGTGAATCCGGCTCAGGCGGTGGCGGCGACAGGGGGCTGGGTCACCGGCGTCCTGTTCGAGGGCTGGCGTCATGCGCGGTCCCACGAGCTGGATCCCGACGCGCTGCGGTCCTATGTCGCGGCGAACGTCTTCAACTCGCTCTCCCTGGCGGAGAGGACGTTCCTTCTTCACACCAGTCTGCTGGAGGAGGTATCGGTTGAGGGTGCCAGGGCCCTGGGACAGGAGAACGCGGCGGGGGTCATGGCGAACCTCCGAGCCCGGCACCTACCGGTGACGTGGTCCTCGGACGGCTCGCGCATGACGTCGCACCCGGTGTTTCGCGACTTTCTGCACGAGGCTCTGGGACGGGAGGATGCCAGGACGCTCGGCACGGTTCGTCGCAGGCACGCCGAGGTCCTGATCGCCCGCGGCGAGCACGAGGAAGCCGTCGACGAGTTGCTCCGGCTCGGTGACCTGGAGGCGGCCGGTCGGCTGGCTGCCCTGGCCCTCCCCAGTCTCGTCGCCCGGATGGACTTCGCGCCGGCGGCACGCTGGCTCGACGCACTGGGAGCGTCGGCCCGGACCCCGACACCGGAGATCGGATCTGTCATCCTGCGCGTCGCGTTCGCACTCGAGCAATGTGACCGCGGAGTGGAGCTCGTCGATCGCCACGGATACGACTGGCTTCCCAAGCCGGAGACCTCCGACTGCGAGGAGGCCCACGTCCTGGCCTGTTGGTGCCTTTGGCACCATGGGCGGGTCGAGGAGGCGCAGTCCGTTGCCGATCGGCTGCCACCGGGCCGGAACCGGCTCATCGCGCAGACGCTGATCGCGCTGGCCACCGGCGAGAAGCCGCCGCCTTTTCCCGAGTTCTCGACCACACCGTCCGGCCCCCTCGACGGTTTGCTGATGCGGCTCGCCTTCATGCGCGGACGCCTCGACGGACTCGACGACCCGCAGTCGTTCGATCCGTGGCGCACGATACTCGGCGGCCCTTGGGTCGTCGCCGCGCTGCGCGCCACCGGGCGACTCGATGCCGCGATGTCGATGTTCGAGCCTCGCCGTGGTACATCGCAGCCGGTCTGGTTGCATGCCGTCGACGCCGTCGATCTCATGCTCGACCTCGGCCGCGGAGAGGAAGCCCGCGCATCCATCGAGCGAGGCAGGGAGCTCATCGCATCCACCGGCTCGAGGGTGTACAAGAACATGAGCCTGCTCGTCGAAGCCAAGCTGTGGCTGCGCCTCAAGGGTGACACACAACGCGCCGACCGCGTGCTGGCGGAGGCGACTGCCAACGGAGCCTCGGAGTACACCCTCACGCGGGAGACGTGGCAGATGTGGTCGGGCCTGTCGATGCTTCTGCAGAACAGGGATCAGGAAGGGTACGAGCACCTCGCCGAATGCCTCCGGAGCATGCAGGAGGGAGACCGCAATCTCGAACTCCCGACAGCTGCCGTGTACCTGGCCGAGGCCCAATGGCGTCTCGGCCTCGAGGACGAGTCCGACGCCACCGCCGACCTTGCGATGGTCTCCGCCTCGACACACGGAACACAGCACCTGCTGCTGACGGCCCTGGCGGACGTGCCGTCCGTCGCGGCCAGAGCTGCGGACACCAAGGCCAGTCGCATGTCGCCCTGGCACGAGATCCTCGCCGTCCTCTCGGGCCAGCATTCCGTACGCGTGAACGTGAGTACGCCCCGTCTCGTGCTCGAGGAGTTCGGCGAGCCGATGCTCACAGTCGACGGGAACGTGGCGCAGCCTCGGCTGACGAAGAGCGTCGAGCTCCTCAGCTACCTGCTCGGGACACCCGACCGCAGGGCCACACGCGAAGAGCTCCTCGGGGCGCTCTTCGGTGGCCGCAATGACGCTGCCGGCCGCAGCTATCTGCGGCAGGCGCTCTACCGGCTTCGCGAGATACTGCCCGAGGGCCTGGGCCCGGCGCAGGACGGCGATCTCTTTCAACTGGTCGGCCCCGCGCTGGCCATGGGTTCGGCACAACGGGCGGTCGACCTCGTCGCCCAGGCCGGGAGACAGAACGGAGAGATTCGTCTCCAGACGCTGTCGCACGCCCTCAACATGGTCGAGAGGGGGCCCTACCTTGCGACGGTATCCGGTGAGTGGGTCGCCGAGCGTCGCGTGGTCCTGGCTGAGACGTTCTTGTCGGCCCGAGTCGACGCGGCCCAGCTCGCCTGTCGAATGAACCGTTATCGCGAGGCGAAGGGACTGGTCGACCACGTGCTTCGCGAGGATCCCTACCGCGAGCAGGCCTGGCGGCTCGCCATCAAGCTGGCGCATGCCAGCGGCAGCGATGACGCCGTGCTGGCGCTCTACCAACGGTACGTCGCGCGGATGCGGGAGCTCGGTGTGCCGCCGTCCGACGAGGTGCGCCGGCTCGTCACGCAGCTGCGCCGATAGACCTGGCCGGGCCGATTTCGCGTCGGTAAACACGTCGGCAGTCACACTCGAGCCACCTGATCACAGGAAACGCTCAAGCCATCTCGTTACAGGCAACGGAGGGCATCATGGGTACATCGACCGCGCAGGACCTCATCGCTACCTATCGAGGAGCGATGGCACGGTTCACGACCGGCGTCACGATCGTGACCACCGTGACTCCGGACGGACCAGCGGGGATGACGGCCAGCGCCGTCGCGTCCGTTTCGCTGGACCCGCTCATGCTGCTGGTGTGCGTCGGAAACACCCTGGCGACGAGGGACGCGATTTCCGGCTCCGGAGTGTTCGCCGTCAGCGTCCTTTCACAGGGGCAGGAGCACCACGCACTCCGGTTCGCGAGCCGATGTGACGACAAGTTCGCCGGCATGGGGCTGCGAACCGGCCACGACCTCGCCGTGGTCGACGGCGCGGTCGCCTACTTCGTCTGCGACGTGAAGGAAGAGGTCGCCGGGGGAGACCACACGATCTTCATCGGCGAGGTGGTCAGCTGCGGCTACTCCGCCGACTCGGAACCCCTTGTGTACTTCGGCGGGAAATTCGGCAGCCTCTGCGATCCCCATGCCCATGCGCAGCTCGCATTCGACTGGCACCTCGCCTCATCGATGTAGCGGACACCGTCCAGATTCCCGGACCGGCACCGCGCGTCGCCGCGGTGCGCCGGGTTCGGACGAGTACAACAACCCTTTGCGCAAGTCGCGCACATGTCCCCTGGAGATAAACGTGAACATATCCGTGCTGGGTCTCGGTCAGATGGGATCCGCCATTGCCGAACGACTCATCAGCGCGGGCCACGAGGTCAGTGTCTGGAACCGGTCGAAGGGCAGGGCGGACGCCCTGGTGGCCAAGGGCGCGACCGAGCTGGCTGCCCCCTCTGACGCGTGGTCCCGGTCAGAGGTCTGCATCACGATGGTCGCGGACTCCCAGGCCCTGGCCGATGTCGCCCTCGCGCGCGACGGGGGCCTTGCCCACGCCGCGGCCGGGCGGGGACGGACCCTCATCGACATGAGCACGGTCTCTGCCGAGATCTCCAGCGACGTGGCAGCCGCAGCTGAGGCAGGCGGCGTCCGGTACCTACGCGCTCCGGTGAGCGGGAACCCCGGTGTCGTGCGTGCCGGGAACCTCACGGTCATCGCTTCGGGTGAGGACGCCGTCTTCACCTCCGTGGAGAGTCTGCTGCGCGACATCGGTCCCCATGTGTTCTACGTCGGCGAGGGGGATGCCGCCCGCGTCATCAAGCTGGCCCTCAACCTCATGGTGGCCGGGACGGCCGAGCTCCTTGCCGAGTGCGTCGCGTTGGCCGAGGGCCACGGCGTGCGACGGGACAAGCTTCTGGAGGTCGTCGGTGCCTCGGCGGTCGCGTCACCGTTGGTGAAGTACAAGATCGGGCCCCTGCTGGCGGACGACTACACATCGACGTTCAGCGCACGGCTCATGCGCAAGGACCTGGACCTGGCCCTCGAGTCGGCCGCGGCCGGCGGAGTTCCGCTGCCGGTCACCGGCGTCGTGCAGCAACTGCTCCAGGCGTGCATCTCGACCGGCCTGGGTGACCTGGACTTCATGGCCCTCCTCGTCCGGCTCCAGCGTGAGGCCGGCCAGATTCCCGCCTGACGGTGCGGGTGGCTGCGGCACCCCGCCTCGAAGGCCACTGCCGATCCATTCGGGCTCCCGCCGGGTGGTGGGTGAGGGCGAGCCTGATGCCGGCCCGGCAGCCGTCGGTCGGCCGGCGTGATGCCGGATGTGCCGCCGGCCCGGCGGAGGGTCCGTTCGAGGCGTTCATCGTCCCTGGCGGCGGTGTGGCCGGACCCCGCCGTAACAGTGGCCAGGCCCCTCATACTGTGTTCAAGTCAACGCAGCACGAGGGCAGTTGTGGCCGATGGGCCAGTCGGGTGCGGAACGCCGGGGCCACCACCGGCCAGCCACGTCCGGCGGCTCCCGCTCGGCAGCAGCCGCCACCTGGTCACACGCGGCTTCCCGGCCACAGTACGTTGTCCGGGCCCTGAGGAGCCCCAGGCCCTGCGGGGCACCGGTTCACGGCAGGACAACGGCTGGCGTTACCTCCCGCCTCGCCTGACAGCTCTGTGGCCGCCGGCACGGAGAGGTCGGGGAGCCCGGCGAACACATCGGCCACCGCGTCGAACCAGGCCCATGGGCGACCATACTGTTCAGGAGCCGCTCGCCGCGCGGGGGAAGGGTCCGCCGGCCCGTAGAAAGATCGTCGGCGCCGCGGCGGTTGCACCACCGTCGGCGACGTACGAGATCGGGCGCTTCCTGACGGACAACCGCGCAGCGGCATTCGGCCCGCGGCTCATGAGCAGAGGCTCCTTCCGCTGCCGGTCTCGGCGTCGTGCGGCAGCTACTTCAGGCGTGTGTCCCGCCTGGATGGTGAGCTGGACTTCATGGCTTTCCTCGTCCGGACGCACTGTGAGTCCCGCCCCACAAATAAAATGACCCCCACACAACCCCCCGC